>LMAD01000010.1 GCA_001443545.1 Acidimicrobiaceae bacterium RAAP-2 | reverse complement strand
GCAACCCCGCGTTCAAGACCGCTGACGTGGATTACCACGTGAGCGCCGACCTCACCGGGCAGGCGAACCACCTCGGCGTGACCATCGAGGCCGACATCATCAAGCAGAAGCAACCCGAAAACAATGGCGGATATAACGCGTTGAAGTTTGGTAAGACCAACCCGCGGGTGTACAGCGAACTGACCACTGATAACCCGATTGACTTGACTCGCTGGCAGGTCGTGAACTGCTACGCGGGAAAAATTGGATTGATCAACTCGGGCGGGGAGTCGAAAGGCGACAACGACCTGGCTTCGGCGGTGCGAACGGCAGTGATCAACAAGCGCGCCGGTGGGCAGGGGCTCATCCTGGGGCGCAAGGCGTTCCAGCGGCCCATCGACGACGGCGCCGCGTTGGTGCACGCCGTCCAAGACGTCTTCCTCGACTCTTCGATCACCGTCGCCTGATCGGTCGTCGTGAGTGACGAGGTATCCGGCTCGGGCTGGTTGACCTGGCCGAATCTCATCACGGTGGTTCGGCTGCTGGCGCTGCCCGTCTTCCTCTGGCTCCTGTTCGGCACGGGTCATCGAGCCGACGCGGCGTGGCTGTTAGGCCTTCTCGGAGCGACCGATTGGATCGACGGGTACGTGGCGCGCCGGTTCAATCAAGTGTCGGCGATTGGCAAGGTGCTGGACCCTGTCGCCGACCGGATCTTGATGATGACGGGGCTGATCGCCGTCGCCGCCGCCGCCGGGGTTCCGTGGTGGTTCGCCATCGCGACCCTCGTGCGCGAGGCGTTGGTGTCGGGCCTCACGATCGCGCTCGCGTTGCTCGGGGCCGCCCGCATTGATGTCCTGTGGTGGGGCAAGGTCTCGACGTTATTGCTGATGATCACGTACCCACTGTTTCTGCTCACGAGCAACGATCATCACGTCGCACTGGCCACCTGGCAGCAGTGGGGTCGGGGGGGCTGCTGGTTGATTGGCGTCGCGGGTCTCGTACTCTCCTGGGCGGTGCTCGTTGGCTACGTGGGCCCGGCGAAACGGGCCCTTCGGGCCGGTCGCGCGGGTCGGGGATTGGAGTAGATTTCATCGCATGAAGACTCCCCAGGAATTGCGATACTCACGCGATCATGAGTGGGCCCTGGCTGTGGGGGACACCGTGCGCGTTGGCATTACCGATTTCGCCCAAGACGCACTGGGCGACGTGGTGTTCGTTGACCTACCCAAAGTTGGCACAACCGTTAACGCGGGTGACGTGATTGGCGAGGTGGAATCGACGAAATCGGTGTCGGAGATCTACGCGCCGGTCGCTGGGACGGTGACGGTGGTGAACGAGTCGCTTCGCGCAGCGCCCGAGAAGCTCAATTCGGACCCCTACGGGGATGGCTGGTTGTGCGAGATTGGTGGCGCCGATGGCGCCGCCATGGAGACCCTGCTCGACGCCGACGCGTACCGCGCGCTGACCTCAAATTAGTCCGGCGTCGCCGGTGAATTTTCAGTAGGGTGGCTCGCGTGAACTGTCGTCGCTGCGGTGAGATATTGAACGCCAACGCGAATTTCTGTTGGGCCTGTGGTGCGCCCCAGCACGAGTCCAACTCGCCCGAGACGATTGCCATACCAGTGGTGAGCATTCAGGACGTCCTGCACCCCGGGGCCAACGCGGGGCCGATCGGCAACCACACCGACGTGCTGGTCGTGGCGTCGGGAAATGCCGCGGGGACGCGTTTCGAACTCGAGAAAGAGGTGACGACGGTGGGACGGCACGAGAACAGCGACCTGCTCCTCGACGACGTCTCGGTCTCTCGGCACCACGCCGTCATCACCCGAACGGCGAGTGGGCGTATCACCCTTCGTGACCTCAACTCGCTGAATGGTACCTACGTCAACGGCGCCCGGGTGGAAGAGACCACCCTGCATACCGCTGACGAGGTGCAAGTCGGCAAGTTCAAGTTGGTCTTCTGGGAGGCCACGAGATGACGCCAATCGTTGGTGCGATGCGCATTGGTGAAGTCCACGCCGTGCTACGTGCGGAGTTCCCTGACGTCGAACTCTCGAAGATCCGATACTACGAAGACAAGGGACTAGTTCAACCGTCGAGGAGCCGCAAGGGCTATCGGCTCTACTCCGATCGGGACGTCGCCTGTTTGCGTGAGGCAATCCGATTGGCGCACGAGGAGTTCGTGCCACTTCGTGTGGTTCGCCTGCGTCTAATCGAACAGGGCCTCCTCGATGATGTGCCCGCGGTCCGTGTGACGCGTCAAGCAGCTCGCGAGGCGGCGGCGCCAACGGTCCGGGCGGTCGTGCCCGCGGTGGAGCGGGCGACGCTCAGCGTGGTCTCGGATGAGCCGACCGAGGAAGCGCACGAGTCGAGCCAGCAGTTCTATTCGACTAGTGAGTTCATGTCGGTGACGGGTCTCGAGGCCGTGATCGTGAACGAACTGATCGCCGTGGGCCTGGTCGCTCCCGAAACGGTGGCCCGAGAGACGGCGTTTACCGCGCTCGACGTTCGAGTCGCTATCGCCGCTGGGGTCTTGATGGCTCAAGGAGTAGACGCACGGCGTCTCGCGACGCTCCGGCGCGTCGTCGAACGCGAGATCGGGATCGTGGACGAGTGGACCATGCCCCTGCGCCAACCGGGATCTGCCATCGACCGCGACGCGGCGCTCGAGATGACGAGGGTGGTGGCGGAAGACGCCGCGGCCCTTCGTGCGGTGCTGTACGAACGAGCCCGGGCCGAATACCTGGGCGAGTAACGACGACAAGTTGGCCGTAACGCGGTCTAGGCTGGTTGCGTGATTGAGGTGGTCCTTCGGGCGGTTCGAGTGGATGTGGGCTCCTCCACGCCGCTGTTGCTGCTCGAAGAAGTCGGTGGCGACCGTGTGCTGCCGATCTTCATCGGCGCCCCGGAGGCGACGGCGATTGCCTACGCCCTCCAGCACGTCGAGACCCCGCGACCGATGTCCCACGACCTCATGGGCCACGTCATCACGGCCCTCGGTGCACGCGTCTTCTCCGTCGAGATCACCGACCTCGACGACAACACCTTCTTCGCGACCCTTCGACTGGTTCGCGACGGCAGCGAGGTAGCGGTGAGCGCCCGGCCGAGCGATGCGGTGGCCCTGGCGCTTCGGGTCGGCGCACCGATTCTCGTGCGAGACGAGTTGATGGCGAGCGAGGGCAAGGTGATGCACCTCGAGAACGGGTTCGAAGTGGTCGGCGACCCCGAACATGAGGCCGAATTAGTCGCCGAATTGCGAGAGTTTCTCGAGACCGTGCGACCCGAAGATTTCAACGAGTGAAGCGCGCGCTGATCTCACTGGCGATCTTCTTCGCCTTCGTGGTTGCCGTCACCGTGAGTCGTCACCACACGACGTCGACCACGACGACCACCACCACCGCTTCTGTTTCCACCACGACCACGACGACGCCGGTGACCACCACGACCGCGTCGGCCAATGGGTCGACGTGCCAAGGTGCGGATTTCGCGGGCGTCTTCGGTCTGAGCCAAGGTGCGGCGGGCACTATTTACACCTCGGTGACGCTGACCAAGTCGACGCCAGGTTCGTGCACCCTGAAGGGGTGGCCGGTACTCGGTCTGAAGAGCCAGGCCGGCGCGGTGCTAGCCGAACGGACCGTCGAGGTGCCCTCGTCGAGTGACACCGTGAACTTCCTCAATCCCAAGGCGAATCACGCGCCGACGACGCTGACCTTGACCCAAGGGTCAACGACGACGTTCTCGCTGGCCTTCAGTGACGTGCCGACTGGTTCCGCGACGTCCTGCCCGACGGCAGCGGTCGTGAGCGTGGGGACGGGCGTTGGCTCGACGAGCGCGTCGATTTCGCTCACGTACCCAATCGAACCGTGCAACGGCGGGACGTTGATCGCGAGTCCGTTCTACTAGATCGAGACGCGTCGACCTTCCGATACCGGCAGGTAACTGCTGATGGACGAGTAGGTGGGCGACGTCCAGCGAAAGTTTTTCGAAATTACCTTCAAGAATGCATAGTTATGCACTTGACATCTACTACGTTCTGAACACGCGTTGCTGGCAGCGCTAGTGCGCAATGGTGCGCGCGCAAACGGTAGGAGGGTGTATGACCGAAGCATTTTCGCCGGACTCGTTGGGGGCCAAGGTCCCGAACCTGGACGGTGAACATGAGCGCCTGCATCGTGGCGTTTTAGGTCCGATCGACATCGCGGCCGCGACGATGGCCAACATCGGACCGGCGATGAGCTTCTTCTTTGGATTCGGCTTTCTCGCCTATACGGCGGGTGTCGCGTCTCCGTTGACGATTCTGGCGGCCGGCATCGCGATCGCCTTCCTCGCCAACACGCTGTCCGAGTTCACCAAGGTGATGCCATCGACCGGTGGGTTCATCACCTTCGTCGGCAAGACGTTCGGGGCCCGGACCGGCGTGACGACGGCGCTGCTGACCGGGATCGGCTATATCGCCGCCATGGCGTCGGTGGTCGGCATCGTCGGTGGCTTCTTCCAGATTCTGTTGCAGAACTACAACGTCTCGGGACTCGAGAGCGTGCCGTGGGGAATCTGGACGGTGTTGTTCCTGGCCTTCGCGGCATTCATGATGATCCGGGGCATCTCGGTATCCACGAGACTCGCGGGATTCTTCTTCGCCTTCGAGATGTTGGTGTTGGTCATCGTCAGCGTGGCGGCGTTGATCAAGTTCCACGGACACCTCAACATGGCGCCGTTCAACCCGAAGAACATCACCAATGGGTTCAAGGGCCTCGCGGCCGGCTTCCCGCTGGCGATTTATCTGTTCATCGGGTGGGAGAACTCAGCGGCCCTCGCCGAGGAGACCGACAACCCCCGCAAGAACGTCCCCGGGCCGTTTTCACCTCCGTGATCATCATGGTCGTGAGTTACCTGCTGTTCGCGTACTCGACGGTCATCGGCTTCTCGGGCGACATTGGCAAGCTGAGCAGTTCCGCCATCCCCTTCATCACGGTGGCCAAAGGCGTGATCGGCGCAGCGGCCTTCTTCGCCTTCCTCGCTGGCATGACCTCGACGCTCGGCGCGTTGATCGCGGGGACGAACTCCCAGGCCCGGTTGATCTTCAACGCCGGCCGTGAAGGGTTGCTGCCGAGCTTCATCGGCAAGGTGCACGCGACGAAGCGCACCCCGGTGAACTCGCTGTTGTTCTTCCTGTCCGGGACGCTGTTGATCATCGGAATATGGGGCCTCGGTCACCTCTTGGGTGGCCACGGTGCGTCCGCGGGGATGAGCGCGGGGAACCTCTTCTTCGAGTCGTCGACTTTCGGAACAATCCTGATCCTGCTGGTCTACGGCCTGAGCAACCTGGCGCTGCCCTTCTACTACAAGAAGCACCACCCGGACCTGTTCAACCCGTTCCGCCACGCCGTCTTGCCGATCCTGGGACTGATCACAATCCTGGTGCCGCTCTACTACCTCGCCAAGCCCGGTCAGCCGACGCCGTACAACTGGTACCCGTACATGGCGCTCGCCACCGTTATTTTGGCGGTGGTCTACGCGGCGGTTTTGGTCAAGCGCGACCCGAGCATCGGTGACCGTATCGGATCGATCGTCGCGGACGAGTAGTTCGAGGGGGCGGTTCAACCCGCGGTCGGGTCCACGAGGATCCGGCCGCGGGTTTTTCCGTCTCTGAGCAGCTCGATGGCGTGCGCGAGGTGCGCAAGGTCCACGACGGAGTCGACGAGTGGTTCGAGGAGCGCGCTGGAGAGCGTATCGGCCAGTGCGGCCCAGACACGGGAGCGAGTTGCGGCGGGCGCCTCGACGACGTCGATGCCGAGCAGCGCCACGCCGCGGGTGATGAACGGGTAGACGGTCGAGGTGAGGTCGGCACTGGCCACGAGTCCGCTCGCCGCCACGGCGCCGCCGTACCGCAAGGATCGTAAGACCTGGTTGAGTGTCGCACCACCGACGCAGTCCACCGCGCCGCTCCAACGTTCCGTGCCGAGCACTCGGTCCAACCGGTCAGCTATGTCGTCGCGGCGGATGACCCGAGATGCGCCGCGGGCCAATAGCCAGTCCGTCTGATCGGTCGATCCCGTGGACGCGACCACGCGATAGCCGCGTGCGGCGAGGATGGTGACGGCCACCGACCCCACTCCGCCGGTCGCTCCGGTGACGAGTACCTCGCCGTCATGGTTGAGACCGTGGTCTTCGAGGGCGAGAACACTCGCCATCGCTGATACGCCGGCCGTGCCGATGATCATCGCGTCGCGCGTCGAGAGCCGATCGGGGAGTGGTGAGATGAATCGTCGCGGGGCGTAGACGAGTTCGGCGAACCCGCCGTCTCGAGCTACGCCGAGGTCACCACCGTGAACGGCGACGCGAGTACCGATCGGCAGGGCGACGTCGCCGCTGGCCTCGACGACACCAGCGGCGTCAACACCACCGACGAGGGAGGGGACCCGCCGTACGCGACTGTGCGCGCTGGCGACCATCGCGTCTTTGTAGTTGACACCGCTGTATTCGACCCGAACGAGGACATCGTCGGTGTCCCGGGGGTTAGGTTCGACGTCTCGCTCGACGAGGGTGAGTACGCCGTCGGATTCGGTGATGGTGAATGCCTGCACGGCTCCAGGCTAGGCCCGACACGCCTACGATGGCGCCGTGACGCGAGTGGTGCTCAGTGGACATCCGACGTGGGTGACGGTAGGTCGCACGGCGGGTGATGACGTGGTGCTCTTGCACGGTGGTCTGAGTAGTAGCGCCAGTTTGCAACGCAGCGTGGGCCGCCGACTGGCCAGACGGTATCGCGTGTCCGCCTTCGACCGGCGCGGTCACGGACGTACCGCGGACCGTGACGAGCCTTTCCATTACGACGCCATGGCCGAGGAGACCATCGCGTTCCTCGAGTGGTTGGGACGGCCGGCGCACCTCGTCGGCCATAGCGATGGGGGGATTGTCGGACTGCTCGTGGCCATGCGGCGTCCCGATCTCGTGCATCGTCTCGTCGTCGTCGGAGCCAATTCGCACCCCGGCGCCCTCGAGGTGATGGAGCCCTTCCCGACGGACGGACCAGGTTTTGACGAGTGGGCCCGCGACTTCGGTGCCCGTTCGCCCGACGGCGTTGCGCACGCGCGGGAGGTGGCCGTCAAGACGCTACGGCTCTTCGGTGCCGAGCCGCGGTTAACGCCGGCTGATCTGGCGACCATTCGCTCGGCGACGCTGGTGATGTCGGGCGACGATGATTCGACCCGCCTGGAGGACACGATCTTGATCTACCGCTCGATCCCCGAGGCGCAGTTGGCCGTCGTGCCGGGATCGTCGCACGCCGTGTTAAAGGAGTACCCGGGCGAGTGCACGGCACTCATTCACCGATTTCTCGCGGGTCCGGTCCCACCCGAGACGGTGGCGCCAATTCGCCGAGCGCGGGACGTCATCGTGAATTTGCCCTCCGGCCAGTAGACTCGGCACCGTGTTGGCGCGCCTTGTGACCGTGCGCACCCGTCTCGTGAGGTGGTGGGTCGCCATGCCGGAGTTGGCTCGCGACGGCTGGCTCTACGGCGCCTCATCACTCTTTGCGCTTGGTTTGGCCTCGACGTCGCGCGAGGCGGCGCAGTGGCACTGGGGATATCTCGCCGCCGCGCCCTACGCGGCGATCGCCGTGGTGGCCTTCGTCGCCTCGGGCCGCCACTGGTCGCGAAGTACCCGGGTCCGAATCGCGCTCCTCGTGCTGGTCGCCATCGGCAGCGTCGCCGTGCCGCTCGGTCTCGAGGCACGCTGGCGGCAGCTCGACCACGGGGTGGGCTACGCCCAGCCGGAGGTTTCGGTGATCGAGCGCTCAGCGGTGCTGCTCGCAAAGGGGAAGGACCCCTATCAGGCGTACCTGCACAACGGACACCTGGTCAACGCGGTGCGCGGACTCCCGGCCTACGAGTCGTTCTTCCCGTACTTTCCGCTGATGAGCGTCTTCGGACTTCCCTCGGCGGAGACTCACCGGGGGCTGGGTCTCACCGACGCGCGGATCATTATGTCGCTGATGACGCTGCTCGTGGGTGGACTGGCGCTCACGCTGATGCGCGCGCCACCGCGTAAGAAGATCCGCGTCGCGCAGGTGCTACTCGCCTTGCCGACCGGTGCGCTCTTCCTCGCGACCGGCGGTGACGATATGCCCATTCTCGCGCTCTTGCTACTCGGGGTCGTGGGGATCCAACGTCGCGAACGAATGGTGGCCGGGGTGAGCCTTGGGCTCGGGGCCGCCATGAAGTTGACGGCCTGGCCGGTCGCCGTGGGAGCGCTCCTGGTGAGTCGCGACCGCGACGGACGTTCCACGTGGCGCAGCGTCGCGACGCTGATCGTGGCCATCGTGGTCGTGACGGTCGCCCCATTCGCCGTTCGAGCGCCGTGGGCCTTCATGACCAACGTCTTCGCCTTCCCCCTCGGGGTGGCGGGGGTTCGCTCACCGGCGGCGTCGCCTCTGCCGGGACACATCTTGACGACGTGGTGGGCGCCGTTGGGCCACGTGCTCGCGCCAGCGGCCCTCCTCGTGCTTTCGTACTATCTGTTCCGCTACGCGCGCAGTCACTGGCCGTTGTCGCTTTCGACGATGCTCGGGCTGATGAGCGTCGCCTTCACGGTGATGATCATGAGCGCGTCGGCGACTCGTATCGGGTACATCATCTACCCAATCAATCTGGCGCTGTGGTCGTGGGCGTGCGTCGACGTCGACCGCGACGTGAGGGCACCGGTGCTCGAACCAAGCCTAAATGGCTGACGAGTTCTGATAGATCCGATAGGTCCAGCCAACAGCGTTGCCCGAGGCGTGCGTCACGGTAACGCCAACGACCCAGTAGAACGTGTCCGAGCCGGCCTTTTGGAAGAGTAGCTGGGGCTCGCCGGACGCCGTGCCGGTCGAGAAGAGACTCCAGCCCATCGCCTCAAGGTGGGTGCGATAGAAACCGAGGAGCGAGCCGGTGTTCGCCGTCGTTGACAGGGCGCGAAGACAGTCGTAGTCGCCCGCGCCGCCGTTAGGGTGCAGGACGGGTGCGGTGCCAACGGTGCCGACGGGCACCTGGAGGGCCCCCGAGATGTTGCCCGGCGGATTGCCGTTCTGTTGACAGCCGGCGATGGGGGCGTTCGAGGGCGCGGTCGCGAGGCCACCGACGACGACGGGCAAGGTGGTGCTGGTTGCCACCGTGGGATTCGCGGCGATGTTGATGATCATGAAGACGGCGAGTATCGCCACCGCGATACCCATGATCAGGGCCGCCGGCCAGATACTGGTCGTGGTCGTGAGTGGCGGCTTGAGTGGTTCGTTCACGCGTTCCAGCCCAGGTGGTCGATGGGCCCGTGGCCGCGACCGAGGTGCCACTCGGCGGCGCTCGTCAGAGCGGCCAGGACGAATGACTTCGCGTCGCGCACGGCGTCGGGCAGGGGTCGCCCGTAGGCGAGACCGGCGGCGATCGCCGCCGCGAGTGAGCAACCGGTGCCGTGATCGTTACGAGTTTCCACGCGATGAGCGTCAAAGACGCTGGGACCTTCGGCGCTGAGCAAGATATCGGGAGCGTGCGCGTGGCTGGTCGCCCCGGCGACGAGGTGACCACCCTTGACGAGCACGGCCTGGGGTCCGAGGGCGAGGAGGGCCCTGGCGAGTTCGAGCATGTCGTCGAGCGATGAGACCTCGCGTTCGTCGACGCCAGCCAGTATCGCCGCCTCGCGCAGGTTGGGCGTGATGATGGTCGCCAGTGGTATCAAGGCGTCGCGGTAGGCCTCGACGCCGCCTTGATCCATGAGCGCGTGCCCCGTCGTCGAGACGAGTACGGGGTCGACCACGAGGTTGGCCAGGCGTCCGGCGCGAGCCACGTCCGCCACCGCCAGTACCGTCGCCGGTTGGGCGAGCATGCCCGTTTTGACGGCGAGAACGATGAAATCGTCGAGGACCGCGTCGATCTGGGCGACGACGACGTCGGGCGCGATCGGGGCGACGCGGGTGACCGCGAGCGTGTTCTGGGCGGTCACGGCGGTGACCGCACTGGTGCCGTGGACGCTGAACGCGCTGAAGGTGCGCAGATCGGCCTGTATACCGGCGCCGCCGCCCGAGTCGGATCCGGCGACGGTCAGGGCGGTGATTGGTTCCACAAAACAACCCTAGTAAGCCCTTTTGCACCCTGAGTACGATGGGCTCGTGAACGAGTACTTCGAGATCGGATCGGTGCGGGCGAGCTCGAGACTGGTCGTAGGCACCGGCGGTTTTCGTTCGATAGAGATACTGGAGCGTTCGCTCACCGCGAGTGGCTCGTCCATCGCGACGGTGGCGCTGCGGCGTGTCGATCCTTCGGTTAAGGGATCGATCTATGAACTACTCATGGGCCTCGGCTTCACGCTGCTGCCGAACACGGCGGGTTGCTACAGCGCCACCGAAGCCGTGAAGGTCGCGGAATTGGCCCGAGAGGCGTTCGAGACGAATCTCGTCAAGCTCGAGGTGATTGGCGACGACGTGACCCTGCTCCCCGACACGATCGAGACCCTTCGCGCGGCCGACGAATTAGTTCACCGGGGCTTCGAGGTGTGGGCGTACACGTCCGACGATCTGATCGTGGCCGAGCGGTTGGAGCAGGCCGGTTGTGCGGCGGTCATGCCACTCGGTTCGCCGATCGGCTCCGGACTGGGCATTCGCAACCCCCACGCAATATCCCTGATTGCGTCGCGTCTCAGCGTGCCGGTACTGTTAGACGCCGGGATCGGCACGGCCTCTGACGCGGCCCTGGCCATGGAGTTGGGCTGCGACGGGGTGCTCGCGGCCTCGGCGATCAATCGTGCGCTCGACCCGGTATTGATGGCCACGGCCATCCGCGACGGTGTCCGCGCGGGACTCGCCGCGCGCGAGGCGGGCAGAATCCCCCCTCGGCTGCACGCGGAGGCGTCATCGACGAGTCTCGGCCGGCCCGACCTGTTCGCGGAGCGAAATTAACTACATCGATGTAGTCCGCGCTGGTACGCTGGTGGTGCCTCGGTCGGGAGGGACAACGATATGCGACGCACAATGGGTTTCAGTGGTCCACTGGTCTGTCGACTGACGGGGGTCACCTACCGTCAGCTCGACTACTGGGCGAGAACGGGGCTGGTTACGCCTTCGATCACGCCCGCCACGGGTAGTGGGTCGAAGCGCTCGTACGGCTACAGCGACGTCCTCGAGGTGAAGGTCATCAAATCGCTCCTCGACGCCGGTGTCTCGCTCGCCAAGGCCCGTCAGGCCGTCGAGTGCCTACGCGGCGCGCTCGGTGCGGACCTCGCGTCCGCGAGCCTGGTCCTGAGTGAGCACGGTTCGGTCCTGGCCCACAGTGACGGTGATCTCGTCGACCTGCTGCGCGGCGGTCAAGGTGTCTTCAATATCGTCCCGTTGGGTGGCGTGGTCGCCGAACTTTCGACCACGATCGATTCGGTCCAAGAAACGACGTCGGAGAGGGAGACGCGTTCGGCGTGAATCCCCAACAACCCGGTGACGTCGGAGCGTTGCGTCACCCGTCGACCCTCGGGGGATCGGCGGTCTCCTTTGCTCACCCGAGTGAACGGGTCTTAGCGAATCTTCTGACGCTCTACGGCGTGGCGTGGCGCTACGAACCGGTGGAGTTCCCGTTGGTCTGGGACGATCGCGGTCGCGTCACGCGAGGATTTCGGCCGGACTTTTACCTGCCGGACTATCGGCTCTTCGTCGAGTTGACGGTCTGCGAACAACGCCTCGTGACCAAGAAGAACCAGAAGGTTCGAGCGTTCCGCACGCTCTACCCGGAGTTCAAGATCGTGGTCATCTACCAGCGCGACTTCGTGGAACTCCTCACTCGCCACGAACTGGGGTCACTCGAGAATCTCGCGGCGTAGAGTTGTGCCCGTGACCGACCGCCGCCCTTTCCTCTATGACACCCACGTCGAGCTGGGGGCGAAAATCGTCCCCTTCGGAGGCTGGGCGATGCCGTTGCAGTACCAGACGGGGACGGTGAATGAGCACCTGACCTGCCGTCGAGACGCCGTGGTCTTCGACGTGAGCCATCTGGGTACGGTTCGCTGTGACGGGTCCGGGATGTACGACGCGATCCAGGCGACGCTGACGAACGATCTGGCCAAGATCGAACCGGGCCGAGCGCAATACACCCACCTCTTGACCCCAGACGGGTTCGTGGTCGACGACATCATCGTGTGGTGGGTCGGTCCCGATGAGTTCGACGTGATGCCCAACGCCTCGAACACCGCCGGGGTCACCGAAGCACTGCCCGGACGTGACGTCACCGCCGAGCGGTGCGTGCTCGCCGTTCAAGGTCCCCGGGCCCGTGCTCGAGCCGGAGCCGTCGATGAACGTTTCGCGTCGGTCGGACGTTTTCGCGTCGAGCGCTTCGACTATCGCGGTGTTGAGATTCGCGTCGCGGGGACGGGTTACACCGGTGAAGCGGGTCTCGAATTGAGCGTGCCGAACGAGATTGCGCGCGATCTACTCCTCGACCTGATCGGCGCCGGCGTAACGCCGGCCGGTCTGGGTGCGCGAGACACGTTGCGTCTAGAAGCGGCGTTGCCGCTCTACGGTCACGAGTTAACTCGAACGTCGACGACGCTCGAGGCCGGACTCGGCTGGGTACTGGGGTGGGACAAGCCCGCGTTCCGCGGACGTGAGGCCGTCGCGGCCGAGCGCGCCCGCGGGGTGGCGCGTCACCTGACGGGGGTTATCGCCGATGGTCGTCAACCGCTGCGCGAGGGCGGCGAGGTGCGACTCGACGGTGAGGTCGCGGGCGTGCTGACCTCGGGCAACTACTCGCCGGTGCTCGAACGTGGAATCGGACTGGCGATGTTGAATCAAGTGGTCGAGCCCGGTCACTCCGTCACGGTGGAACTCCGTGGTCGCAGCGTCGCCGCGGCGACGGTCGCGCTTCCCTTCGTACGAAAGGCGTCGTAACGTGGCCGATTACCTGCCGCACACCACCGACGAGGTCGAGGCCATGTTGGGCTTCCTCGGACTGGATTCCTTGGAGGACCTCTTCGCGCACATCCCGAGCGCGGTCCGCTTAGCGAGCGGCGGTACCGGGCTGCCCGCCGGTCGCAGTGAACCCGACGTCGCCGCGGAGTTCGCACAGTTCACCTCTTCGAATCGGGCCGTGTCGAATCGACTCGTCTGTTACGCCGGGGGAGGGGCGTACGACCACGAGGTCCCACAGGTCGTCAAGTCGCTGGCGTCGCGTTCGGAGTTCGTCACCGCCTATACGCCCTATCAACCCGAGGTCGCACAGGGTGTGTTGCAGGCGCTCTTCGAGTACCAGACCTTGGTGTCGCGGCTCAGTGGTCTACCTATCGCCAATGCGTCGCTCTACGACGGGGCAACGGCGCTCGTCGAGGCCCTGAACCTGGCGGCCGGTTCGACGGGGCGCTCCACGATGGTGGTGTCTTCGGGCGTCCACCCGCACTGGCGCGCCGTCGTTCGGACCTTTGCGCGGGGGACTGGTCACCGGGTCGTCGAGGTTCCGCTGGTCGACGGCGTCACCGACTGGACCGGCGTCGACGTCGAGAGCGCCGCCGCCGTGGTGGTCGCCTACCCGAACTATCTCGGGGTGCTGGAGGACATGGAGGCCGCGCGGGCCCGCGCGACCGGGTTGGAGGCGCTCTTCGTCGTGGCCGGTGACCCGGTAGCCGCGGGGGTGCTGCGAACCGCCGGGCAGTGGGGCGCGGACGTCTACGTCGGTGAGGGCCAACCGTTCGGAACGGCCCTGTCCTTCGGCGGTCCGTACTTGGGACTCTTCGCGGTCGCCACGGAACACGTGCGACGACTTCCGGGCCGCATCGTTGGCGAGACCCTCGACACCAATGGCCGGCGATCCTTCGTGACCACGCTTCGCGCCCGTGAGCAAGACATCCGGCGCGAAAAGGCCACCTCCAACGTGTGCACGAACCAGACGTTGATGGCCGTTACCGCGGCGATTCAACTGGGCTGGCTCGGCACCGACGGACTACGACGAGTGGCCACGGCGTGCGCGACCGGCGCGCACGCCCTCTTCGACGCGCTCACGACCGTGGACGGGGTGGAGGCGTTGGTCGACGCCCCCTTCTTTCGCGAATTCGCGATTCGACTGGCGCGTCCGGCCGATGAGGTCATCGCGGCGATGGCCGACGACGGAATCCTGGCGGGGCTGTCGGTCTCGAGCTTGACCGGGGGGATCGACCCGTCGATTACCGGCGATCCGTCGACGGTGCTGCTCGTGACGGTCACGGAGCGCCGCACGCAACGAGAACTCGACGCCTACGTCGATTCACTTCGAAAGGCGGTTCGGTGATGACGACGGCACAACCGGGTGGACGGGCGGCGTCGATCCCGCTGATGGGTCACGAAGTTGAGCCCACCATGTTCGAGTTGTCCGTGCGAGGCCGATCGGCGGCGCAGCTGCGTACCACGGGTATCGCACCGCGGTCGCTCGAATCAATGGTGCCCCTCTCGCACTTGAACACCGAGCCCCTGGTCACCGCCGATCTCGCGGAGCGGGACCTGGTCGGTCACGTGACGCGCCTCACGCATCGCCAATTCTCGGTCGACCTTGGTGCGTACCCGCTGGGATCGTGCACCATGAAGTACAACCCGAAGTTTTGCGACGCTATCGCCGCTGATCCGGACTTGGCGACGGTTCACCCCGGGGCGCCGGCGTTGATGACCCAGGGTTGGCTGGAGCTGTTGGTGACCTTGGAGGAGCGACTCTGCGCGATAACCGGGATGGCGGCGGCGACCTTGCAGCCGGCGGCCGGCGCGGCGGGGGAGTTGACGGGGCTGCTGCTCATGCGCGCCTTCCACCACGCGAACGGCGAGGACCGTCGTCGCGTGATCATTCCGGATTCCTCGCACGGCACGAATCCCGCCTCGGTCACCCTGGGTGGCTACGAAGTGACGACGGTGCCGTCCAACGACCGTGGGCTGGTCGACCTCGACGCGCTGCGCAGCGCGCTCGGCCCCGACGTCGCGGGCATCATGTTGACCAACCCCAATACGGTGGGGCTCTTCGAGGAGCAGATCACCGAGATCGCGGCCGCGGTGCACGACGTCGGCGGGCTGCTCTACTACGACGGCGCGAATCTAAACGCAATCGTCGGCGTGGTGCGTCCCGGTGACATGGGCTTTGACATCGTGCACATGAACCTGCACAAGACCTTCGCCACGCCGCACGGGGGTGGTGGCCCCGGTGCCGGCCCGGTCGCGGTGTCCTCGCGACTGGCGCAGTTCCTGCCCGGACCGAGGGCGCAGCGAGTCGCTGATCACTTCGAGTGGGCGACCCCGAGCGATTCGATCGGTCGGGTTCACGGTTGGCACGGTAACGCGATGGTCCTGGCGCGCGCACTGGCCTATATCGAGGTGCACGGCGCCGAGGGGCTCGAACGGGTCGCTCAGCACGCGGTCCTGAATGCGAATTGGTTACGGCGCCGCCTGGCGGCGACGCTCCCGGCCGCCTACGACCGCCCGTGCATGCACGAGTGCGTGCTCACGGCGTCGTCGCTGAAGTCGGCCTTTGGCGTTCGAGGACTCGACGTCGCCAAGGCCTTGATGGACGAGGGCTTCCACGCCCCGACGGTCTACTTTCCGCTGATCGTCGACGAGGCCCTGATGTTCGAGCCGACCGAGACCGAGAGCCCCCAAACCTTGGAGGCCCTCGCGGTCGCCCTCGAGGGCATCGTGGCGCGCGCGGCGACCGATCCCGAGGGTCTGCACGCCGCGCCCCAGCACACCCCGGTGTCGAGGGTGGACGAGGCCCTCGCGGCACGCCACCTGATCGCCACGGAGGACGCCGCTGTCCGCTGACGTGGCCGGCGGCGCAACCCCGCCGTTGGCACTACGGGTGCGCCCGATACCATGAGCCCATGAAGGCTCCGTTGATTGGCGTCACCGGTCGTCGCTGGTCCGCGGCGCGTCTGTCGAGTGCGGTGCCACCGGCGATGTCAGGATTGAACGTGGACGTGCATTTCGCCGACTACGCGGCGTCGATCGCGGCCGCCGGTGGCATTCCGGTGCAGTTGACCCGCGACGCCCCGGTCACCGCGCTCCTGGAACGACTCGATGGGTTGGTATTGAGCGGCGGCGCCGATATCGACCCGTCTCGGTACGGCGAGCACGCGGACCCCGACCTTGGCGAGGTTGAACCCGATCGCGACGCCTGGGAGCTGGCACTCCTCGACGCCGCCGCATCGCTCGGGTTGCCGGTCCTGGGGGTCTGTCGGGGCCTCCAGTTGCTGAACGTCGCCTCCGGAGGGACGCTCCACCAGCACGTCGAACTCGACGAGGGCGCGGGGCATCCGCAGTGGGACGTCGACGGTCACGTCGCGACGCATACGGTGACCACGGTGGCGGGAACGACGATTCGCTCGCTCGTCGGCGCGTCGATCGCGGTGAACTCCCTGCACCATCAGGTCGTGGCCACCGTGGGCGAGGGATTGATCGTCACGGCACATGCCAGTGATGACGTCGTCGAAGGGTTGGAGAGTGCGGACGGACGCATCGTCGCCGTGCAGTGGCACCCCGAGTTGTTGGCCAAACCTGATCCGACGTTCCGCTGGATCGTCGAGGGCGGCCGGCGCTACTACGCCCAACGTTGAATCATCATCGTCCGGTGATGGCCATCCCCACGGCGAAGGCGAGCCCCGAGAGGACGGGGGTCGCGAACACGACGGCCGCTGCGTAGCCCCAGTGGTGCTCGCGCTGCAGGAGCGCCGGGATGGCGAATGCTGATGAAAACGTCGTCAGGCCGCCACAAAAACCAGTCAGGAGTATCGCGTGGAGGTGCGCGTCGGCCCGTCCGGTGAGTCGATAGACGATCCAACCGGCGACGAAGGCGCCGAGGACGTTGGCCCCGACCGTGGCCCAGGGTCGGCGCGTTGGATGATGGCGGCGCACCAGGTACTCCATGACGAATCGCAGCGTGGCGCCGACCGCGCCCGCGAGGGTGACGAGTGCGAGGGTCATGAATGACGGTGACGAAGTCCGAGCCACGCCGCACCGGCACCGCTGGCGAGCGATCCGACGGCGATGACCATGCTGAGCAGGACCGATCGGTGCCAGATGGCGGCCCACGCGACGACCAGGCTGGAATAAGACGTGAATCCGCCGAGCAGCCCCGTGATCAGGAGGAGCCGCCAGGGGTCGTTCGGGTCGTGGGCGCGCAGCACCGTGCGCAGGAGGCGCGTCGCGACGTAGACACCCACGACGTTGATGACGAGCAGCACCCAGGGGATCTGACTCGACCAGCTGGCACTCGTCGACGTTGGGATGTGCTGGAGTTTCAGGGCCAGGTCTCGGATCAGGGTGCCGACCGCGCCACCGAGCAAAACGGCGCCGAGGGCTACCGCGAACTGTTTCGGTGACAGAGTGACGTGGGCCGGCATCTGGATGCGTACGCTAGTCGGAGACGAGGGGCGACTGAACGAGTTCGGGACCGACGGGACGTATTTCTCCGTAACTTTACATAACGTACATTATCGGCGTACTGGTTGGGGAGTACTGGTATACTGATTTGGTGCGTCGGGTCCTTGCGTTCATGCTGTTCGTGGCATCTGCGGTGGGCTTCGTGGTGGTACCCGTGGCGGCCGACCCGCCACCGGCCAAAGTCGTGCTGTCCTTCGATTTCAGTGACAACTCGAACCCGCCGGCGGCCTCGAATGGCGTCTTTCACATCACGACCGACGTCTTGCCCGAGAGCACGAAGGGCTTCGTGCGCATGATCGCGATTCCACCGGCCGGCGCCGGGGTTTCGACCCTCTACTGTCGGTTCCAGCCCGTGGAGCATTTCCGCGTGCACTGCGGGTTCAACTTCACGGCGTCGGGTTACTGGTCGATTCGTGCCCAGTATGGCATGGACCCCTCCGCTCCCATCATGGTGACGGCGGGAACCAGCATGCGGGTCGGCCTCTAACTACTCGTCGAGTCCGAGACTCGGGTGAACTTCATTTAGAAATGGAATGACAACCGATTGACGGTGGCTGACCTCCTATGCCAGCGCCACACGGGTCTCCCCCGACGAGGAGCGGCCACTCGAATGTCGCCGGTTCGAGGGGCCGGGGCCCTACACTTCGCTCATGAGTGCACTCTTTGACGTCTCGGGCAAGGTAGTTCTGGTGACCGGTGGTAGTCGCGGGATCGGTGAGATGATTGCGCGCGGGTTCGTCGAGGCGGGGGCGTCCGTCATCATTTCGTCGCGTAAGGCCGACGCGTGCGAAGCCCTCGCCGAGGAGTTGTCCGCGCACGGGAACTGTCGGGCCATTGCGGCCGATCTCTCACGCGAAGAGGAGTGCCGGCGACTGGCTGAGGAGGTGACCCGACTCGGCGACGGGCTGGACGTGCTGGTCAATAACGCGGGCGCGACGTGGGGTGCGGCGATGGCCGACTACGACGAGGCGGCATTCGAGCGGGTGCTGGCGCTCAACGTCAAGGGAGTCTTCCATCTGACGAAGTTCCTGCGGCCGCTGCTCGAGTCGTCGGGCAGCGCCGATCGACCATCGAGGGTGATCAACATCGGATCAATCGATGGGTTGCACGTCCCTTCGATGGAGACCTACGCCTACTCGGCGTCCAAGGCGGCGGTCCACCACCTGACCCGCCATCTCGCCAAGGCGCTCGCCCCCGTGATCACGGTCAACGCCATCGCGCCAGGCCCGTTCGAGTCGAAGATGATGCACGCGACACTGGCGGCCTTCGGAGACGAGATCGCCCAGGCAGCACCGATGCGGCGAATCGGCCAGCCCTCGGATATGGCCGGGGCCGCAATCTTCTTCGCGTCGCCGGCGGCGAGTTACATCACCGGCGCCGTCCTACCCGTCGACGGGGGAATCGCTACCCTGGCCTAGGTGCGCTGCGTACCGAGGGTCACCGAGAGCGTCAGGTGCTTGGAGGCACGCACGACGCCCAATTTGATCGTGTCACCGGGTCGCAGCCCCGACAGCACGCTGGTCAGGTCCTGGGTGTTGTTGATCGTGGTGCTGTTCAGCGTGACGATCACGTCGCCCTGTTTGACCCCGGCGTGCGCCGCGCCCGAATTGGCGATGACGCTCATCACGACCGCTCCGGTCGAGACGGTGAACCCGTACTGCAACTGCAGGGTCGGCGTCATGGACATCACCTCGACACCGATGAAGGCGCCGTGGTTGACGACGCTCTGACCGGCCTCGAGCGACTTGAGCAGCGACTCGATCGTCGAGACGGGAATCGCGAACCCGATGTTCTGTGCACTGGTGCCGTCGGGCAACGTACCGGCTACCGCGGTGTTCATGCCGATGACGTCGCCGTGGGCGTCCAACAACGGTCCACCGGAGTTGCCCGGGTTGATTGCGGCGTCGGTCTGGATCATGTTGCTGAGCGTTTCAGAGCTCGATGAAGATCCCGCGGTCACGGTCCTTCCGAGGGCCGACACAATCCCCTGAGTGACGGTGGGCGTCCCCGCGGCGAGGCCCAGCGCATTGCCGATCGCGACGACCGCGTCGCCCACCACCAACGCGTTGGAGTTACCGAAGGTCACCGCGGGCAGGCCCGAGACGTTGTTAATCCGAATGAGCGCGACGTCGTCGATGGGGTTGGTGCCGATCAAGGTCGCGGGCAGGCTCTTGGTCGAACCCGAACGGGTGACGGTGATCGTGCCTCCCCCGACGGCGGCCGCGATGACGTGGTTGTTGGTGACCACCAAGCCGTTGGCCGAGATGATCATCCCGGTACCCTGGTCTTCGGTCCCTTGCCCCTTGACGTCGATGGACACCACCGAGGGCAAAACCCGTTGGACCAGGTTGGGAATCGTGAGGCCGGTTGGCAGGATCGCGCCGGTCGGCGCCGTGGACACCGCCTGGATCGTGACGCCGGCCGAGTTGTTCGAAGACGGCGCACTGAAGTGGCCGGCGAGACCCCCGACCAAGGCGGCGACCAGGAGCAACGAGAATCTCGACGACCAGGGCGAGCGTAGCGACGAGCGCACCGGGACCGAGGGGCCAACGCCGTCGTCTGCGGCGGTGCTGGCCACGCCCGCGGGGGCGACCTCGGGCTCGATCACGGGTGGTGGGAACTGGTTCGTCGTCGCCTCGTCGGGCGCGTCGACGATCTCGGAGTCGTGCGAGGGTGCGGGCACGGTCCACGAAGCGAGGTAATCAAACGAGGCGGGTACATTCAACGGACGGTTCGTCTCATCGGGGTTCGGCGGCAATTCACTCACCAGATCATGCTAGGCACGGGAAACTAATAATGGACTAAACCTCCGTGAAATATTCGCCATGACGAAACCGAGTAGATTGTTGCCCTATGCCTCGTCGCATCGAGATCGAAATTACTAGTTTGCAGGGTGAGGTCGCCACGTGGCGCGCCGCCGGCGCGAAGATGCCCAAGGGGGTGTTGAACGTCGACCTCGTGCCTGGTGGCCCGGTCGTCGGAGGCGTCTACCGGGCCGACATCGAGCAGTACATGGAGGGCCTCGAGGTCGTCGCCGTGATGCCCCCCAAGACGGCGTCGCCCCTCGACCCGCGCCAGGAGCGCATCGAACTGCTCCCCAGCGCCAAACCCATACCCGACGTCGTGGTGACCTACGCCTCCAAGGGCCGTGGACCGCGACGCGACGGCGACCGCGACGGATCTCGTGACGGGGCCCGACCGGGCGCTCGTGGGAGCCGCAGTGGACCGCGAGACGGATCACGCCGAGACGACTCGCGTCGGCCCTCGTCCCCCCGACCCGAGCGCGACGCGGCGGGAACGACGGAGCACGGCGACCGTCCCGCTCGACCAGAGCGTGGTGAGCGTCCGGTTCGCACCGAACGTGGCGATCGCCCCGCTCGTGACACTCGATCGGCCGGCCGTGGCGCTCGTCCCGAGCGTCCCGCCCGTCCCGCTGGCCCTCCCGTGACGACGACCCACCGCAATGCACTCTTGGCGACGTTGTCACCCGAGCAGTTGCCGGTCGCCGAACAGTTACTCCGCGGAGGCATCCCCGCCGTTCGCGCGGCGGTCACCGAGCAGAATCAGAACGCCACCGCGCAGGGTCGACCCACGGTCGATCCCTTGACGATCGATCGAATCGCTGAAGAACTCCTTGGACGCACCAACTTGGCGATGTGGAAGGACCGCGCCGCGGGTGGGATTTCGGCCGGTCGCGAACTACGACTTCGTGATCTTCGCGCCATTGTGACCTCGGCCAAGACCGTGTCACTCGACGAAGAGGCCCGTACCCAGCTGAAGGAGTTGCAGGCGTCGCTCACGGCGCGCGTCGAAGCCTTGCGGGTCCAGTGGAACGAGAAGTTGGATGCCGCGGTGAGCGCGGCGAACCCGGTGACGGCCCTGGAGTTGGTCGTGCGTCCACCCGATATGTCCACGCGGATCAGTGCGGAGATGGCCACCAAGGTCATTGCGCTGGTCTCGGCGGCGCTGACCGCGGAGCAGGAACCAGAACGGTGGCGTCAGATCGTGACCCTCGCCGTTGAGACGTCGATCCGACGCAACGTCAAGCCGGTCGGGATCCCCGATGACCCCGAGAGCCACGCGCTCGCGGTCAAGAACGCCGGCGCGATTCCCGAGTTGGCCAAGTTGCTGGGTATGAAGGTCCCGCCACCGCCGCCGCTCGCGCGTCCGGCTCGGCGCCCCGCTACGCGGCGCCCAGCGTAAGCAGTCGCGCCTTCCAACCCACTGATTCATAGAGCGACTTCGTCGCGCGGTCTCCGGGCAGCGCCAGTGCGTCGTGCGCGGCGGGAGCATCGTCTCGGGCGAACTGAACCAGGGCGCGCCCCCTCCCCCGTCGGCGGTGCGCCGGTGGGACGAACAGGACGACGATCACCCGATCCCTCACGATCAAGATCGACGACACGTCGTCGGTCCACAGGACGCCCGACTGCGCGAAGTGCTCGAGGGCGGTCTTTGGGTCGCGCTCCCCCAGAACGTCCTGGAGGTAGCGGGGGCCACCGCGTCGGGCTCGAACATCGATCAGCGCCGCTCGCCACACGGACTCCAGTTCCGGCCCCACGGCGGGCACTTGGCGGGCCATCAGCGCAATCCTGGCTGGCGACGCCTAGACGCAGTCGCGGCAGAGCATGCGCGCCGGGTCGGCCAATTGACTGGTCTTCTTCAGCAGTCGACAAGACGAACAGCGGAATTCGTCGTCTTGCTTGGGCAAGATCGCTTCGGCGGCGTCGGCGCCGAGCTCGGGGTCGCTGACGACGTCGTCGTCCTCCTCGGGCAGGCTGGTGCGCAGAATGGTTTCAGCGAGGACTTCATCGAGCGCCAATTCGACATCGGAGTCGTCGACCACGTCTTCGTCGTCGTCGACGATGGCCGCGACCGCCTCGGGGGCGTCGTCGTCGGCGTCAATGTCCTCGACGACGTCAGCGTCTTCGGCGGCATCGTCGACCTCCAGGTCGTCGGCGTCCAGGTCGTCCTCGCCAACGACCTCTTCGTCAAAGCCCTCGGCGAGCTCCTCTTCGTCGAATACCTCGTCGTTATCGCTGTCGCGTACCATCTAATTCCCTCTCAGTAGCGCTGGCAGTGTAGAGCCTTTTCACCGGTCCGTGCGGGACCTTGGCCCAAAGTGTTACGAAAGTCCCGTTTGTCCCCGCTGGGTGCGCGTTCGCTCAGCCCGGCGCTCGGCCTCGAGTCGCTCCAGGTCGGTGTCCGAATAGTCTACAAACTGCATAGAATCGGCGATCAGGTCGTGATGGGCGTCGCCGCGGATGAGCCGGGCCATCTCGTGCGCGACCCGTCGATAACTGGGGTGCCCCTGGGGGCTCGAGCGCAGCTCGATGAGGTGCATGGCTTCACGCGCGTTCATCAGGATCCGATAGCGGATACGAAAGGCCAGCGCGACGCAGTACTGGCTCTGCAGGGGGAACTCCGTGGCCACGTCGTGGCTGAGTTCCGCGGATCGCTCGAGCGACTCGACGTAGGGCTGGGCCAGGCCAGCTTCGCGCACGACGTCGGGCACCTCGAAGCCGAGATCGGCGGTGAGCGGCTGCCATTCGATGGTGGCGAGACGATGACGTTGGAGGTCACGGAAGGCGCCGTAGTCGGTCACCAGCTCGTATTCGTAGGACGTCTGCTCGAAGGCGCGACCCGGTCGATGGCGACGGTTCTGGCGATGACCGACGTATGTCGCCATTAGTTCGGCGCGTTGCTGGTCAGTCAGCGAAGCCACCGTGGTTGCAGCGGCGGCCAGGGAGATCCCCGTCGATTCGAAGACGATCGCTTCGAGCACTCGACGCTCGCCGTCGGGGTCGAAAGAGACGAGCCGCACTCGGGCGGCCTCATCGTGCTCGACCTCAGGGGCCCCCCACCGGGCCAGCAACTCGGTGGTCCGTTTGCGACGGTCGTCGAGGTAGGTGACCCATTGGCCACCTCGCTCGGGCACGTCGAGTCGCTTGAGAAAGGATGGGATGACCTTCTCGAGCTCTCGTTGCATGAGACCGGCGTAGAGATTCACCTCGGGCAGCGGGTGCGCGCGCATCCGCAACAGCAGGTTCTCGTAGGCCTGGCCGGACCCGTAGATGCCCAGGTTGGACAGCGCGCTCGCCGGCAGGAGTCCCCGGACGGCGTCGAGCGCCTTGGCCCGAATCGCTTGGCGATAGACGAAATCGGTGTCGGCGGGCGTCTTGGGGTACCGGGCGCTCAACCACTCGGTCATGCGCGGGAGCAGTTCGGCGTAGGTGTCGAACATGCGGTCCATCTCGCCGACGTAGCGTGCGCCAAACCGGGACTCCAACAGGTCGTGGTCGCGGTAGAACCGGTAGTGGCCATTGGGCAGACGCCGGTCGTAGCCGAGATAGCGCGTGGACTGCTCCAGGTAGCTCATCAAGCGACCTCGCTCCAGGACCTTGGTCAGGACGTTGCTCGCCTGTTCGCAGGCCAGATGGACGCCGCCCAGCTGGGCGACGGAGTCGTCTCCGTATTCGAAGAAAATGCGCTGGTAGAGCTCATCGGCCCGTCCCACGCCGGTCGTGGCGTCGATGGACGCGTCGCCGGTCAGGTCAAGGTCGTCGACGAATTCGTCCAGGAACAGCCGTCGAAGGCTCTTGGTCGCACGAGAGTAGCGGGCGAAGAGTGCCCCCTTGACGACTTCAGGCAAGTTGACCAGGGCAAAGACGGGTCCGTCGAGGTTGGTGAAGTAGCGGCGCAGGACCACCCGCTCGGCCTCGGTGAACTCTTCCGCGACATAAGCGTGCATGACACGTAGACACTAGGTCCCGGGTTACACCAACGGGTGGACGGTCGTGGCGCTGGCCACGACGCTTCGCACCACCGAGTCGCGGGCCTGGGAGGCTCGATCCGCGACGGCGCCGAGTTGGGTGAGCCGTCCGAGCTGTTCGCAGAGGTCAGCCACCTGCTTGGCGATTCGAACGAAGTCGCCCGGTGACGTCTGACCGATTTCGACGTCGGCCACGTCGAGGACGGTGCCGAGGTTCGCCCCCCTCGACCAGGCGGTCATGGTCGTCGCGAACGAGCCGTCGGGCTCGCGACCGTGGGGTACTTGGAACTGGTCCTCGACCTGACGCACCGTCGCGGCCACGACGCGTAACGACCGGATCCGTTCTTCGAGCGAGATCCGTCGCTCACTACCGATACGGTCCGGTATCGTGCGCCGCTTCTTGGTGGAGACGGCCTTGGCGGCGTTCGGGGTCTTGCGCGCTCGACGGGGCTCGTAGACGAAACACGACGCGAGTCCGGCGAATGACGCGACATCCAAGTCGTCGAAGAGGCCTTCGCGTAGGGCCTCGGCGACGAGCAGGTCGCTCTCGTGGTAGAGCGCTCGTAGCAGTTGCCCGTCGCCGTTCAACGTCCAGCCTTCGGCGTAGCCGAGCGATTCGAGGACTCGGTGGCGCGCGGCCAACTGCTCGCTGAGCGACCGCTTCGATCCGCCGGGTCGTCGGTCCGACTCGAATTGGGCGAAGGAGCGCTCGACGACGTTGGTCGCTGTCTCGACGTCGAAGTGGTTGATCAGGTTGGCCGTGAAGTTATACGTGGGGCGGAACGACGAGTGCAGGTCGCCCGGCAGGGCGAGCGCGACACGGCCCACGTCGTGCAGCGCGATTTCGGGGCTGAAGCAGACGATGGCGTGCCCCTCGTCGTCGAGCCCGCGCCGGCCCGCTCGCCCGGTCATCTGGGAGTACTCCGCGCTCGTGAGGAACTGGCGGCCCGCGTCGGAATACTTGGTGAACCGTTCGAGCGCGACCGATCGCGCCGGCATGTTGACGCCCAAGGCGAGGGTCTCCGTCGCGAATACGGCGCCGAGGAGGTTGCGCTCGAAACACGACTCGACGATCTCTCGAAAGGCGGGAACCATACCAGCGTGGTGCGCGGCGAGGCCGCGGCCGAGGCTGTCGACGAAGTCGGCGTACTCCAGGGCCCGTAGATCCTCGTCGGAGAAGGAAGTGAGGCGTAGGTGCGCGATACGTTCGATCTCGGCGCGCTGTTCGTCCGAGGTGAAGCGAAGTCCGTCACGGCGGCACTGGCCGACGGCGTCATCGCAGGCCGCTCGCGAGAAGATGAAGACGATGGCGGGTAGGAGCGCGTCGGCCTCGAGCGCGCGCAGGAGTTCGCTGCGCCGAGGGGTGCGAAACGGGGGCGGGGGCGCGGAGGAACGGGGGCCCCGCCACTTGGGTCCGGGACGAAACTTGCGCGAGGCCTTCATCAGGTTGTCGATGCGCCGAGCGCCGTCGGCGAGGCGATGGTCGACCAAGAGGTCTTCGATGTCCGCCGAGGTCTGACCGCGTCGCACGACGGCCACGTGGTTGTGCAACGTAATCGGCCGAGTGGCCTCGACCACCACCTTGGTGGTGCCGCGCACCGTCTCGAGCCATTCGCCGAGGAAGTTCGCGTTCCCAACGGTCGCGGAGAGCGCGACGAACTGGATCGACGGCGGGGTGAGGATGAGCACCTCCTCCCAGACGCCGCCGCGGTAGGGGTCTTGGAGGTAGTGGACCTCGTCGAGCACGACGAGTCCCAAGGAACGGAGCTGGTCGGAGTCGGTGAGCAGCATGTTTCGGAGGACTTCCGTGGTCATCACCACGATCTCGGCGCCGCGATTGAGGGAGGTGTCACCCGTGAGTAGGCCGACCCGATCAGTCCCGAAGCGGTCGGCCAACTCGTGATACTTCTGATTCGAGAGTGCCTTCAGCGGAGTCGTGTAGAAGGCCCGTCGATGCGCGTGAGTCGTGCGATCGATGGCGTAGGTAGCGATTAACGTCTTGCCGGACCCCGTCGGGGCGCTCACGAGGACGTTGACGTCTTGGTCGACGAAGTCGAGGGCGGCACGTTGGAAGTCGTCAAGGCCGAAGCCGAGCTCATTGACGAAACTGGTTCGCCGATCGCGATTCACCGGCGAAGCAACTTACCGGCCCCGATGGCGAGGAAGTAGAAGGCCGTCAGGGGCAGGGCGAGGGCGAGCATGGACAGTGGATCGCCGCTGGGGGTGAAGACCGCCGCCGCGATCGTGATTGCGATCAGCGCGTAGCGCCAGGAGTGCAGAAGCTGCTTCGGCGTCACGACGTGCGCGAGCTCCAAGGCGACGAGTACGACGGGGAATTCGAAGGTCACCCCGAAGATGAACATCATCATCAGAAATAGGCTGAGGTACTGGTTCGGGTTGTAGTCCGAGATCAACGAGTTCCCACCGATCGACTGGAGGAACTTGATGGCGTGGCCGAAACTGAAGTACGCGACGGTCACGCCGGCGGCGAAGAAAGCGAATGAGGCCGAGACGAAGGGGATGGCGTAACGGCGTTCGCCGGCCTTCAATCCCGGGGTGATGAACCGCCACACGTGCCAAAAGACGATGGGCGAAGCGAAGAGCAGGCCGCCGAAGAACGCGATCTTGATTCGTAGTGTCAGTCCGTCGAGGGGGTTCGTTACCAGGAACGTGCAATGCAACGGTACGGCGCGGCAGTACGGCTGCTGGAGGATTCGCAGGATCGGTGGGTAGAGGAGGAAGGCCACGATGCCGAGGACGATGATCGCGGCCGACGAGAGCAGGAATCGTCGCCGGACCTCGGCGAGGTGTTCGGCCAGGGTCATCCCGGACTCGGCCTTTCGGAATCTGGACACGGTGACCTAGTTCAGTGAGGGGTCGGCGGGGAGCGATTCCTCGGCGGCCGCGGTCGTGCGGGGCGCGACGGGGGTGATCAGCGGCGACGGTGGTGGGGCGACGGGCCGATCGGGCTCGGTCACGTCGGAGGTCGTGTAGTCGGCCGCGGTGCGCGTCGAGTCTCGCGCGTCGGCGCGGTTCGCCAACTCGTTGAGGAGGTTGACCGGGCTGCGCACGACTCGAGCGATATCGCCCGCGCTCGGTAGATCCGGGATGACCTCGCGAACCTCCTCTTCGACGCGTTCTTGGATGCGCTTCAACGCCCGCCAACTCGCCCCGAGTTTGTGGGCGACCTCGGGCAGTTTGTCCGGTCCAAGAAGTAGCAGCACCACGGCGACGATGACCATGATCTTGATGGGGCTCAGACTCAGCACTCCCCCATTGTAGGGGTGTGCACGGGAGGGTTTTAGAGGAATCCGATCCGCGAAATCGGCCAGATGCGAACGAAGACCTTGCCGATGATGGCGCTGGACTTCAAGAAGCCCCACGATCGACTGTCGCAGGAATCGGCGTGGTTGTCACCCATCATGAAGTACGAGTTCGCGGGTACGGTGACGTTGCCGATCGCCGTGCCGAGCGGCTCGGTGTGGGGCCAGTTCTCGGCGAGCGGTTTGCCGTTGACGTAGATCGTGTTGCCCCGGGACGTGAGTCGATCACCGGGTAGCCCGATCACCCGCTTGACGTAGACGGGAAGGTTGTCTTGGCAGGCGATGTGGGCGGCTTGGGGGGCGCGGAAGACGACGACGTCGCCGCGGTGGATGGAACCCAGCGTCACGCTCAACTTCGAGACGAGCACGTGGTCGCCAATCATCAGGGTCGGCTCCATGGAGGCGGAGGGAATCCAGTAGGTCTGCACGACGTAGCTGCGCAGCAGCAACGAGACCCCGGCCGCGACGATCAAGATGATCAACCACTCGAGCAGGGATTGACGTCGTCGCCGGGGCCTTCGCACCCCTTTGACGATGGTCTCGATCGGGTCTTCGTTTGGCGGTGCGTCGCTCACGTAGGGGTCGACGGATTCGTTCGGCACGGTGTAAGGCTAGTCGGCCGGTCCCCGAGGGTCCCGTCGCTCCATCGACGTAAGCAGTTTCTCGAATCGGTCATCGGTGCTCTTGAACGGGTCCTTCAAGAGCACCGTTCGCTGCATCTCGTCGTTGAGTTTGAGGTGGACCCAGTCGACGGTGTAGTCCCGTCGCCACTCCTTCGCGGCGCGGATGAAGGCGCCGCGCATGCGTGCGCGCGTCGTGGCGGGGGCATCCGTGGCGGCCACGGAGATCTGCTCGTCGGAGACGACGCGTCGAAAGTGGTCACGTTGCTGACGCCGGTAGAAGAGCCCTCGCTCCATACTGGTGTCGTGGTAGAGCAAGTCGATCAGAGCAATCTTTGGGTCGTTCAGTCCGATGCCGCGGCGTTCGCGCTCCCGTTCGATGATTTGGAACTTGGCGATCCAGTCGACGCGATCGGCGAGGGACATCGGGTCGTTTCGGTAGTCGTCGATCGCCTGGCGCCAGAGTCGAATCGCGAGCACTTGGTCGCCGGGGAGGTCGCGGTTCTGGGCGAACTGCTCGGCTCGTTCGCACAGGTCGTCTTGAATCTCGAGGGCGGTCATGTCACGACCCGAGACCAGTTTGATGGGCTCCTTACTCCAGAGGTCGTAGGAGATGTCGCGCAACGCGTTGATCGGCGAGGCGATGTTGTAGTCGCGCAGCACGGTGGTTCGGTCTTCGATCATCGCCAACACGACCGACGCGGTGCCCACCTTTAGGAACGTCGCGAACTCGCTCATATTCGAGTCCCCGACAATGACGTGGAGCCGTCGGTATCGCTCGGGGTCGGCGTGGGGCTCGTCACGGGTGTTGATGATGGGCCGGCTACGAGTAGTGGCCGACGATATCGACTCCCAGATGTGCTCGGCGCGTTGGCTCATCGAATACGTCGTGCCGCGAGGGGTGGTGACGACCTTGCCGGCACCTGCGAATATCTGGCGGCTGATCAGGAATGGAATGAACACCTGTTCGAGCCGGGTCAGGTCGTCGAATCGCTCGATGCAGTAGTTCTCGTGGCATCCGTAGGAGTTACCCGACGAATCGGTGTTGTTCTTGAAGAGGAAGATGTCACCGCGAATCCCCTCGTTGGTGAGTTGCTCTTGGGCGTAGGAGACGAGTTCGCGAAGGACTGCTTCGCCGGCCTTGTCCTGGGCGACGAGATCGGTGAGCGCATCGCACTCGGCGGTTGCGTACTCGGGGTGGCTGCCGACGTCGAGGTAGAGGCGGCTCCCGTTCTCGAGGAACACGTTGCTGGATCGGCCCCACGCGACTACCTTGCGGAAGAGGAACCGAGAGACTTCGTCGGGACTGAGGCGCCGCTGACCCCGCAGCGAGAAGGTCACGCCATATTCCGTCTCGATGCCGAAGATCCGTCGGAGCATCAGCTGGTCACGTTCCGAGTAGTGCCGCAACCCGCTCGTCGCTGAGACGCGCGAAGGTCCGCCGATTTCCCGTGTCCTGGAGCACGCAGACCTCGAGATCGGCGACGTCAATAGTCCGTTCCGGGCCCGCCAGCGCGGCTATTGCGTTGCGCAAGGTGACGTCGAGTGGCTCCAGATCGGACTCGGCGGCACTGAAACGGGTCTTAATCGTCTCGGCATCGCCGCCGAGCACGGCGAACCGGGCCTCGTCAGAGATGGTGCCTTCGTAGGCGATCCGGTACAGCTTGGTCGGTCGCAGGGCGGTGCCGAGTTGGGCGACGAGCACCTCGACCTCGAGTGGCTTCTGGCCCTCAGTGAACATGTCGCCGATGTGCTGAGCGTAATAATTGGCGAGCGCGCGCGCCTCGACGTCCTCACGGGAATAGGTGAATCCCGTACCGTCGGCCCAGCGGATACCGGCTTCGCGTAAACGATCGAACTCGTTGTACTTCCCCACACCCGCGAAGGCGATTCGATCGTAGATCTCCGAGATCTTGTTCAGCGAAGCGGATGGGTTCTCGGCCACCATGAGCACACCGACGTCGTAGATGGCGGCGACGATGGATCGTCCCCGCGCGATGCCCTTTTGGGCGAACTCGGCGCGATCCTTGATCAGCTGTTCGGGTGAAACGTAGAAGTAGTTGCTCATCGCAGCGATCCCCCCGCGACTCCCTGACTCTGGGAGCGGCGATCGTTAATCGTCGTGAATCGTTGCGCGACTTCGTCGGCCGGGAGTTCGCTGAAGCCGTTCTCATCCAGCGTGACAATCATTGGGAAGAGATTGCGGACGAAATCAGGACCGCCGGTGCTCGGGTCGTTGTCGCCGGCCTCGTAGATCGCGAGGGCGCCCAATTCGAGCGCCGCCTCGCGGTCGAGGTCCGTTCGGAATCCGAGTCGAAGCGCGCTTTCGGCGAACGGCGAGCCCGATCCGATCGTGGCGAAGTCACGTCGCTCGTAGCAACCGCCGGCACCGTCGTACTCGAAGATTCGTCCTTCGCGCCGGCTGGGGTCCCAGCCGGCGAGTAACGGGATCACCATGAGTGGCGTCGCGAGGTTGTTGCGCTGGATGATCGGCGAGAGGTAGTTGGCCTTGCCTTCGAGGCTCAGCGAGGCGTCGGTCATCTTCTCGTAGTGCTCGAAGGAGAGCTGCGCCATCCGGATGAACTCCATCCCCCGCGCTGCACTGCCCGAAATGGCAATGGCGGTGAACCGGTCGGCCGCCTCGATCTTGCGCACATCGCGACTCGCGATGTAGTTGCTCGTCGCCTGTCGGTCGCCCACCATGACGACCCCGCCCACGTACCGCACGGCGATCACGGTGGTCGCGTGCGGTGACTCCGCGCTCGGTCGTGGGGGGAAGTCGACGAGACCGGACATTTCGGCGTACTTTACGAAGGAGGGCCCCGGGTCCCCACCCGCGCTGAACAGGGGAAGTCCCATCTACTCGCCGCCTTTTTGGACGTAGTTGCGCACGAACTCCTCCGCGTTCTCCTCGAGCACCTCGTCGATCTCGTCGAGCAGGTCGTCCAGATCAGCCTTCAGCTGCTCTCCCTTGGTCGTGTCGACCGAGACGTCCGCCACTGATTCGGTGGGGCGCGAAACCCGCTGCTTTTGGATCCGTTCTTGTTCACTCATGCCCTTAGTTCTACCCGCCCAACGCGGCCAATAGGTCTATAGCGGTCGAATTCGCCTCAAAAAGATGGGCGGTCAGTGACGCCGTCCCGCGCAGCGGGTCGGGCATTGGGACCCGTTGCAAGGGTCCGTCGCCGACGTCAAAGACGACCGAGTCCCAATTGGCCGCCGCGATCTGGTCCGGGAATCGCTTCACGCACTGGCCTCGAAAGTACGCCCGGGTGGACGGTGGTGGCTCGAGCATCGCTTCAGCGATGGCCGTCGCGTCGAACAGCTGGCGAAGGCCAACCCGAGCCGCCAACGATCGGTCGGGACGAAGGTCGTGATATTGCAGGTCGATGGCGTGGAGGCGTGCGTCGTCGGGCGCCAGGGTGTATCGCTCACGGTAGCCGTCGACGATGCGGCGTTTGGCAACCCAGTCGACTCGGTCGGCCACGGTCATGGGGTCGTCGCGCACACCGTCGAGGAGCTCGCGCCATTGAGTGAGTAGGAAGCCGACTTCGTCGGCGCCGGCCACGGCGCCACCTCCCGAAGCGGTGACGTAGCGTTCGGCGACGTGCCACAACTGGTCCTGGAGATCCCAGGCGCTCAGTGATCGACCGTCCTCGCACTCGACCGTGGTCGACAAGGAAGGGTCGGTTGCGAAGGCGCGAACCGCCCGCACGGGGTCGCGAGGCATGACCGGAAATCCGCGAAGTCCCTGATCTTCCAGGGCGGCTAGCAACAGCGCCGTGGCGCCGAGCTTGACGGCGGTGGCGTACTGGCTCATGTTGGCGTCGCCGATTATCACGTGGAGTCGTCGAAAGCGTTCAGCATCGCCGTGTGGTTCATCGCGGGTATTGATGATGGGACGCTTGAGTGTCGTCTCGAGTCCGACGACCTCCTCGAAGAATTCGGCGCGCTGACTGATCTGGAAGTCCGGTCGGATGGCGCGGGAGTGATCGGTTTCGGCGCCGACTTTGCCAGCGCCCACGATGATCTGACGCGAGATGAAGTGGGGAACCAACGCCCGAACAATGTCGGTGAAGTCGACGGATCGCTCCACCAGATAGTTTTCGTGACAGCCGTACGAATTGCCCTTGCCGTCGGAGTTGTTCTTGTAGAGCGTGATGGCGTTGGCGGGGTCGAGCGAACCGTTGGCGACCCGTTGGGCTTGACGCATGACCGCTTCGCCCGCGCTATCGAACCGGGTCGCTTCGAGCGGGCTGCGGCACTCCGGTGAGGAGTATTCGGGATGGGCGTGATCGACGTAGAGTCGCGCACCGTTGGCCAGGACCGTGTTGGCGAGCTGCGTCTCGACCACCGGGGCGAAAGCGGTAAGGTCCGCGAGGCCACGCGCATCGACGTTCGGCGTCTCGCCCTCGAAGTCCCAGTTGATGTGGGTCACCCCACGCTGGGCGTACGCGTTCACGATGATGCTCGATGCGGTTATCGGGTCCTGGTCCGGACCTCCCGCGATGCCGAACTCGGTCTCGATACCGAGGATCTTGGCGATGGCCACTGGGCTACAGGTATTGGCCGGTGCCGACGTGTTGAATGGACCGGCCACCCTTCGCGTCGGCCTCTTCTCGATTGATCAGCGTGCGGATGAACACGATCCGTTCGCCCTTCTTGCCCGAGATACGAGCCCAGTCGTCGGGATTCGTGGTGTTGGGCAGGTCCTCATTCTCGCGGTACTCCTGTCGAATCGACTCCAGCAGATCCTCGACGCCCAAGCCGCGCGCGCCTTTGGCAATCTCGCGCTTCACGGCCAGCTTCTTGGCCCGGCGGACGATGTTCTCGATCATGGCGCCCGACGCGAAATCCTTGAAGTAGAGAATCTCCTTGTCACCACCCTGGTAGGTGACCTCGAGGAAGCGGTTCTCGTCGTCGATGCGGTACATCGCCCGTACCGTCTCTTCGATCATCGCGCGAATCGCCTTGTCGCGGTCGCCGCCCCCCAGGCCTTGGACGGCCGCGTCGTCGATCGGCAGCGACGGATGGATGTAGCGCTGAAAGATCTGTGCGGCCGCCTCTACGTCCGGGCGTTCGATCTTGATTTTCACGTCGAGTCGACCGGGTCGCAGTATTGCGGGGTCGATGAGGTCTTCACGGTTCGTGGCGCCGATAACGATGACGTCGCGTAACGATTCGACACCGTCAATCTCGGCGAGGAGTTGGGGAACGATCGTTGACTCCATATCGGAACTGATGCCGGTGCCGCGGGTTCGAAACAGTGAATCCATCTCATCGAAGAAGATAATGACGGGGACGCCCTCCTCGGCCTTTTCGCGCGCCCGCTGGAAGACCAGGCGGATCTGTCGCTCGGTCTCGCCCACATACTTATTGAGCAGTTCGGGACCCTTGATGTTCAAGAAGTAGGAGCGGACGTTGCGGTTGCCACTGAGCTCGCCCACCTTGGCCGAGAGCGAGTTGGCCACCGCCTTGGCGATGAGCGTTTTCCCGCACCCGGGTGGGCCGTAGAGCAGAATGCCCTTGGGCGCCGGGAGTTCGTACTCCGTGAACAGTGCACGATGCAGATACGGCAACTCCACTGCGTCGGTGATCAACTCGATCTGGGAGTCGAGTCCGCCCACGTCGGCGTAGGTGATGTCGGGCACCTCCTCGAGCACCAACTCCTCGGCCTCTTGACGGGCCAACTTCTCAATCAGAAGATTCGACCGGTTGTCGAGGAGCAGCGCGTCACCGCTGCGAAGACGTACGTCACGCAGCGCGTCGGACAGTTCGACGACCCGCTCCTCGTCGGCGCGTCCGTAGATCAACACCCGGCGTTCGTCGAGGATGTCCTTGACCGTCACGACCTCGCCCTGGCCGTCGGCCTCGCGAACACCGATCACGGTGAATGACTCGTTGAGCACTACTTCGTCGCCTCGAGCGATCTGATGAGGGTCGAGAGCCGGGTGCAGGGCCACGCGCATCTTGCGCCCCGCCGCGAAGATATCGACGGTGCCGTCGTCGTTGAAGTCCGTGAACGTCCCGTAGACGGCCGGGGGCTGGGTCAACTTATCGACTTCGTCGCGTAACGCGCTGATCTGATCGCGCGTCTGTTGAATCGTGATGCTGAGTTTCTCATTGTTCGAACGGGCTTGCGCCAGATGCCCGCGCGCCTCGAGGAGCTGTTCTTCGAGGAGCTCGATCCGACGATGGGCGTACTCGGCCTCTGACAGGGGCTCGGAAAAGGGTCGCCCCCGGTCCGCTCCGTCGTCGCCGTCGCGGCCGGGCTCATTCACATGGAAGCGGTCCATACCGTCACCCTAGACTTGCGTGGTCGTGCGTGTTGTGGCGGCGCCCTGTGTCGCGACGCCCCGCTAGCATGACCTGACGAGAACAGCCCGGGAGGACGTTGGCATGAAGGTGTGGATCGACCAGGATTTGTGCACGGGTGATGGTCTCTGTGAGGAGATCTGTCCCGCCGTGTTCACGCTGCTCGACGACGGCTTGGCCTACGTCAAGGAGGGCGTCGACGTCAAGAGTGAACCGGGTGGGGCCGCCGGTCTGGCCGTCGTGCCCGCGGAGTTCGAAGACGCCGTCGTCGAGGCGTCCGAGGAGTGTCCCGGCGAGTGCATCTTCATCGAACAGGACTAGGCGACTCGCTCAGTCGATGTACTAGTGACCAACCGTCGAGCGGAGGTCAGGAATCCGGTGTGGGCGACCATTCGATGATCGGGACGCACGGAGCGACCATCGATGTGCCAGGTACGACGGAGGATTTCAACCGTCTCGGCCAGGCCGAAGGCGTGACGATTCAGGGTCTCGCGTAGCAGTTGTGTCTGGTTGATCGTCGGCAGATACGCCAAGAGGATTCCCCCTGGACGCAGCGCCTTCGCCGCGTGTTCCACGACGGCCCACGGTTCGGGCATGTCGAGGAGGATTCGATCGAAATCGTCGCCCTCAATGCCCTGGGTGACGTCACGGATCTGGACGTCGTAGTGGACGTCGCCACCCAGCAAATCGCGGACGTTCTGCTTGGCGTGCTCGGCGAAGTCGTCACGAATCTCGTAGGCGGTAATGCGCGCGCCGGCGCGCAGGAGCGTCATGGACAACGCGCCCGAACCGACGCCCGCCTCGAGGACTTTTTGACCGGGCGCGATGTCGGCTTGGAGCAGGATCGCCCCGAGGTCCTTGGGGTAGATGACCTGGGCGCCGCGGGGCATCTTGAGCACCACGTCGGTCAGGGTCGGGCGAAGGACGAGGAAACTCCGCTCGGTGTTACTGCTGATGAGCGACCCCTCCAGAGCGCCAATGACGTCGTTGTGTTGGACAATTCCGGCGTGGGTGTGGAACGCGGCGTCGGCGCGGAGCGTGATCAAGTAGCGACGATCCTTGGCGTCGATCAGCATCACGCGTTCGCCAACGACCAGTGTGGCGTTCACGACGAACGTCGAGACGCGCGACGCTCGAGCGAGCGAGCGACGCCGTCCAAGAGACGGAGCGCGACGAGTCCGCCGACCACCCCGGTCCACTTCTTCGATCGCTGCGCGAGTGCGCGGCTACCGGCCAGGCCAATCGCCAGTTTGACGAGGCGTCGCACTAGCGGCGCCCCTGCTTTGGCCGGGTCCGCCGACCACGCCAAAATCCCCAGATGTACCCAATCAAGAGGCCGCCCACACCCGCTATCGCGGCGTCGGCGGGGTCGTCGGACCGAATGGTGAGGGGCGAACTCGGAACGACCTCGCGTAACGATCGCTCAAGGTCGCGTCTGGTCGCCGAGTCAGTCACGACTTCTCCTTCAGGCGACGTCGAACGGAGGCGTCCCCCACGATTCGCCAGGCGGTCAGTCCCAGGACGGCGATTGATACCACCGTGACGATGAGGTACGGCAGCCACGACAGTGTGCCGTCCAGGACCCGAAACTGCTGGAGGAACCGAAGCAGGCCAACGAGCAACATGAGGGTGCCGAAGCCGACGAACACGCTGCCGATGGCGCCGAAGGCGGCGTAGCGGGCCACACCCTTCAGCGGTTGAATGGTCTCTTCTTTGACGTACTGAACGACGAGACCCTTAATTTCATCGAAATCGCGTCGGAGCGACGCACCTCGAAGGACCTTTCGCCAGGACGGAAGCTTCACGCCATCAGCCTACTCATCAACGTCGGCCGTATTTCGCCAAACCGATGGGCGTCGGCCGACGCGGTCTGGCACCGGGTCGCCGCGTGGTCCCGGCGCGGGCCAAATTAAGGAGGCGGCGCGCGGAACCGGGGATCGGTGCCTGGGCCCCCTGGCCCCACGCAGGTCGATCGTCTCGGGGTCCCGCTCCGCTTCGCGGACGACAAGGACTCACACGGCGCGGTCTTGGATGACGTAGGTCGAACTGGCCGTGGCGACGACCGCATCGCTTTGGTCGACGATCGTGGCTTCAACGAAGGTAATCGACCGACCAGACTTGATCACTCGAGCCGTGCAAGAAACGACCGAACCGGGGGCGACCGGCCGGAGAAATGAGATCCTCAGGTCGGTGTTGGCCACGATCACTTTCCGGTCTCCGGCGGCGGATACCGCGGCGGCGCCCATCGCGGAATCCGCGATGGCGGCGAGAAAGCCGCCTTGGACGACACCGGCGGGATTCAGGAACCGTTCGTCGATGCGAGCCTGCCAGGTGTTCGAAGGACTGCTCGAGGAATTGCTGCGGGTGAGGCCGAGGGTGAGGTCACAATTGGGTGGCACTTGGAGCATCGTGGTCAGGTTACCGGCCATCGAGATCTCACCGAAAACTTGGGTACTGTTCATTCCATGGTCGACGAATTATTTACTGGTGCCAACAACCTCGAGGGGCGCGCAATCCGCGAGATCATGGCCGTGGCCATGGACGCACCCGCGCAGGCGAAATCGGGTCACAGCGGAACGGCCATGGCCCTGGCACCGCTGGGCGTGACCCTCTTCGGCCGGTTGATGCGCCACGATCCGACCGACGCCCAATGGATCGACCGCGACCGTATCATCTTGAGTTGCGGGCACGCCTCGATTCTGCAATACGGCCTCGCCCACTCGTTCGGCTACGACCTCGGTGACGAAGACCTCCGTGGATTTCGTCGGCCCCACTCACGCACGCCCGGTCACCCGGAGCGAGGCGTCACCCCCACGGTGGAGGTAACCACCGGTCCGCTGGGACAAGGCATTGCCAACGGTGTGGGTATGGCGATCGCCGAGCGAATACTGCGCACCGACTTCGGTGACGATCTGATCGACCATCGAACCTGGGTCATCGCCGGCGATGGGTGCCTGGAAGAGGGCATCAGTCACGAAGCAGCGTCGCTGGCCGGTTCGCTGGGGCTCGACCGGCTCACCATCTTCTACGACGACAACCACATCACGATCGATGGCCCGACGGAGCTGGCCATGCGAGACGACGCCGCGGGTCGATTCCGCGCCTACGGCTGGCACGTCATCGAACTGGGCGAACGGGCGAACGACCTCGACGCACTCGAGGCGGCCGGTCGCGAGGCCATGGCCGAGACCTCGCGGCCCACTCTCGTCATCGTCCGGTCGCACATCGGATTCCCCGCCGCCGCGATGATGGACCGGCGAGAGGCGCACGGCACGCCGTTTAGCGCCACGGTGATCACCGAGACTAAGGCGATATTGGGCGTCGCCGACACAGCCTTCAGTCTGGACCCCGATCTGCCGTCGGAAATGGTTGAGGCGCTCGTAGAGCGTCGCGCCCAACACACGCGTTGGGAGGCGGCGATGGTCGCGGCCGGTGAACGTGGGTCGAGGCTGCGTAGCCAGTTCGAAACGGGCGGGGCCATGCTCGAGACCGTCGCCGTTGACTACTTCGAAGGTGGCAAGTTGGTCGCCACGCGTAAGGCGATGCAGCGTGCCATGGATACCTGGGCGGTCCACACGCCCGGTCTCACCGCGGGTTCGGCTGATCTGACCGATAACACGGGTGTGCTGTTGAAGAGTCCGTCACAGGGTGCGGCGAATCCCGGTGGTCGCCAGATCCACTACGGCATTCGAGAGTTCGCAATGGGCGCCATCCTGGTCGGTCAGGCGGCCCACGGCGGCTTCCGTCCGATCGGCTCGACCTTCTTCGTCTTTAGCGACTACGCGCGGCCGGCGATCCGCCTCGCTGCGCTCAGCCACGTCGGAACGCTCTTCGTCTTCACCCACGATTCCGTCGGCGTCGGTGAAGATGGGCCGACCCATCAGCCGGTCGAACATCTCATGGCGCTTCGCGCGATGCCCCGATTACACGTGGTACGTCCATCGGACGCCAACGAGACCCTCGACCTGGTCGAAGCGTTCTTGCGCGACGATAACCCGCCGACGACGGCTCTCGTGCTCTCTCGCCAGGACTTCGCCGTGCTCGGTGACGATGAGCGGCGCGCCTCGCACGAGGGAGCGCCACGGGGTGGTTACGTGGTGCGCGACGCCGACGACGCGCGGTTCACGCTGGTCGCCACGGGTTCGGAGGTAGCCGCAGCCATCACCGCGAACGATCGGCTCCGCGAGATGGGAATATCGACCCGCGTCGTCGCCCTACCGTGCTGGACCTGTTTCGAACAGCAGCCGCGCGAGTACCGCGACGCCGTGCTGCGTCGGTCCACTCCGTCGGTCGCGCTCGAGGCGGGTGCGACCTTGGGCTGGTCACGATACGTTGACGAGGCCATTGGAATCGACGCGTTTGGACTGTCCGCGCCCGGTGACTACGTCTTCGATTACTTCAATATCGTTGCGCAGTCGCTGGTTGACCACGTCTGTGAGTTCTTAGGAGTTCGTCCGTGACCCGTCTTCATGATCTCTACAACGAAGTCGGTCAGAGCCCATGGATCGACAATATTCGCCGCGATTGGCTGGACGACGGGACCCTCGCGCGTCACGTCGAGGACGGTGTACGCGGCGTCACGTCGAACCCGTCGATCTTCGCGAAATCGCTGGCGACCTCTTCGGCCTACGACGAACGAATCGCGATGCTGGACGTGGAAAATCCCGAGCTCGTATTCGAGCGACTAGCCGTCGACGACGTTCGTGACGCGTGCGACGTCTTGCTGGGGGTGCACGAAGCGTCACAGGTTGACGCCGCGAGTGGACGTCGCCGATACTACGACGGTTTCGTCTCACTCGAGGTGTCGCCGCGACTGGCGCACGACACTGCGGGCACCATTGACGCCGCACGTCGACTCGCCGCTGCTGTCGGTCGATCCAACGTGATGATCAAGATTCCCGCGACGCGCGAAGGACTCGAGGCGATTCGCACCGTTCTGGGCGCCGGCATCAACGTCAACGTCACGTTGATCTTCTCCATCGAGCGCTATCGCGAGGTGATGGGCGCGTGGATGGATGGTCTCGAGCTCGCCCTCGCTCAGGGGCACGATATTTCGAGCATCGCGAGTGTGGCTTCGTTCTTCGTCTCGCGACTGGACGTCGCGGTCGATGCCCTGCTCGACTCCGACGACCCCCGTCGAGGAACCATCGCGGTCGCCCAGGTGGCTCAGGCCTACCGAGCCTACGAGTCGGTTGTGGCCGACGCGCGCGCGCGGGCCCTACTGGACCGCGGGGCGCAGGTTCAGCGCCCGTTGTGGGCGTCAACGTCGACGAAGAATCCGTCGTACGACGAATTGCTCTACGTGAACTCGATCGCCGCCGATGAGACGGTCAATACGATGCCGGACGCCACCTTGGCCGCCGCACTGAAGCACGGATCGTTCGCGGAGTCGGTGCTGCGTGACCCGCAACGCAGCGCGGCGGCGATCGAGACGCTCTCGACGATCGATCTCTCGGCCGTGACCCAGCGCCTCGAGGACGAGGGCGTGGCGGCCTTCATCTCGTCCTACGACGAACTGCTCGAGACCGTGAGTGCGAAACTGCGCCAGTCCCGGGATTAGTCCCGCCGCTGCGCGGCCAACCCGTCCCCGGCGCGACAGCGTGGTGAGAGGTCGGTGAGACGTGAGGGCGGTCCTCGCGGCGGCTAGGCGAACCGGAGTCTGGTGGTCCGACGGTTAATTTGTCGCGGGGACGGTCGACGACTCCTCGGTCGTAAGTCTGAGTTCGTGTCGACCGTGGTGACGTTGCCAGCGGAGGGAATCGACAACACGCGCCAGTAGGATGCACCCATGACGAAGCACACCGACGACGTCATCACGTCAGACCTGGTCAACACGAGGGCGGAAGAACTGGCGCCGGACGCCGTGGTGCTCGCCCGACGGGCGCACGGTTACGTCGTGACGTACTCACCGAAGGTCTTCATCCCGCTCACGAAGTTGTGTCGGGACCGCTGCGGGTACTGCACGTTCGCGCAGGCGCCCGCGCACGTCGCGGCCCCGTTTCTCTCGCTCGACGAGGTGATGGCGATTGCCGAATCTGGGCGTGATGCGGGCTGCACCGAAGCGCTGTTCACCCTCGGTGAGCGTCCCGAGCTGCGCTACGACGAGGCCGCACGGTGGCTCGCGGCACGGGGTTACCGTTCGACCGTCGACTACGTGGCGACCGCGGCGCAGATGGTGCTCGACGGCACCGGACTCTTGCCCCACATCAACGCTGGCGCGCTGTACCGTCACGAACTCGATCAGCTTCGCGCGTCGTCGGCCTCCCAGGGCATGATGCTGGAGTCGCTGGCGACCCTCGACGCGCACCGACTGTCGCCGGACAAGGACCCCCAACGTCGCTTGGACACCCTGCGATTCGCTGGTTCCCTGCGGATCCCCTTCACAACGGGTCTACTGGTGGGGATCGGCGAATCGCGTCAGGATCGGATTACGGCGCTCGAGGCGATACGAGAGTCCCACCTGGAGTTCGGCCACATTCAAGAGGTCATCATCCAGAACTTCCTGCCCAAGGCTCGTACGGCGATGGCGCACGAGCCGCCGGCGAGCGATGAGGAGTTCCACTGGACCATCACCGCGGCCCGGTTGTTGCTCCCGGACGACATCCATCTCCAAGCGCCGCCGAACCTCAGCGACAATCCCGCGGGCCTGCTCGACTTCGGCATCGATGATTTCGGGGGTATCTCGCCTGTCACGATCGATCACGTGAATCCGGAGCGCCGGTGGCCGGCCGTCGGGACGTTGCGGCGCGAGGTCGAGTCGCGCGGACTGCACTTGGTCCCCAGATTGACGATCTACCCTTCGCACATCGCTCGTCACGAGGAGTTCGTACACGAACACGTTCGCCCAGTGGTGCTCGCGAACGCCGATTCGACGGGGCTCGGACGTGACGACGCGTGGGCCTCGGGGGCCGACACGCCACCGCCCGAGGCACCAGTCTCGCGAGTCCACACCACGGCCGTTCAGGAGATCCTCGCCCGCTACGAGCCCGGGTACTCCTTCGCTCACGACGAACTGGTCACGCTGTTCAACGCCCGCGGTGGCGACTTCAACGCGGTGGTCGAGATGGCCGACGACGTCCGGCGCCGGCTCGTCGGTGACGAGATTACCTACGTGGTGAACCGAAACATCAACTACACGAACGTGTGCACGTTCAAGTGCCGGTTCTGTGCCTTCTCCAAGGGACCACTCTCCTTGAACCTACGGGGTGAGCCCTATTTGCTCGGACTCGACGAGGTCGCCGAGCGCGTTCGCGAAGCCGAAGAACGCGGCGCCACCGAAGTCTGCCTCCAGGGGGGCATTCACCCGAACTTCGATGGTGACTACTACCTCGACGTGGTTCGTGCCGTTCGCGAAGCCTCGCCGACGATGCATATTCACGCCTTCAGCGCCCTCGAGGTCTTTGAGGGCGCCCGCCGCTCAAATCAAGACCTGGAGACGTACCTCGCCCGTTTGCGCGACGTGGGCCTTAAGACGCTGCCGGGTACCGCAGCCGAGATACTTGACGACGAGGTCCGGGCCATCCTGTGTCCCGACAAGCTCAACACCGAACAGTGGCTCGACGTCCACCGCGCCGCGCACCACGTTGGCCTGCGTTCGAACATCACCATCATGTTCGGAGCCATCGAGAGCGCTTCGGCGTGGGCGACCCACCTCATTCGAACGCGGGACCTCCAATTGGAGACGGGTGGTTTCACCGAATTCGTTCCCCTGCCGTTCGTCCACATGGCGACGCCCTTGTTCCTCCGAGGGCGCGCGCGTCGGGGCCCCACGTTCCGCGAGGCCGTGCTCGTGCACGCCGTCGGCCGTTTGCACTACGCGACCTTGATCGACAACATTCAGGTGAGTTGGGTCAAGATGGGCGTCGACGGCGTTCGCCGCGTACTCGGTGCCGGCGCGAACGACCTCGGCGGTACGTTGATGGATGAGAACATCTCTCGTGCGGCGGGGGCCGTTCACGGTCAGGAGTTGGACGTCGAGCACCTCCACGACCTCGTGCTCCCCCTGGGCCGACCCCTGGTTCAGCGCAGCACGCTCTATCAGGCGCTGTGACCGACGCGGCCGTGGAGGCCTTCCTGCGCGAGACCGGCCTGGTCGGCGTCGCCAACGAGGCCGAGATCGAAAAGGTTCGTGGGCTCCTCGAGGACGTGTCGGAACTCGTTCAGTCGGGTCACGATGTCCGTGACCTTCGTGTCGCGGCCACGGCGATGCGCGAACTGCTCGACGCGGCGCGGGTGTTCTCACCGTGGCGTGATCGGCCGAAGCTCACGGTTTTCGGTTCCGCTCGCACCGCCGCGACGTCGCCGTTGTACGAGATGGCGCGGACCCTCAGCGAACGCATGGTCACCCGCGGCTGGATGACGGTGTCGGGCGCGGGTCCGGGCATCATGCAGGCGGCGGCCGAGGGGGCGGGCTTGGGCGAGACCCTCGGAGTCAATATCACGTTGCCCTTCGAGCAGAGCTCCAACCCGTACGTGGACGCCGAAAGTCGATTGGTCGAGATGAAGTACTTCTTCACCCGGAAGGTCGCCTTGACCAAGGAGTCGCTGGCCTTCGTCTTCTTCCCCGGTGGACTGGGCACGATGGACGAGGTATTTGAGATCCTCACGTTGCTGGCGACGGGCAAGGGCGGACCCGCGCCGGTCATGCTCGTCGACACCGCCGACGGCACCTATTGGGAGTCGTGGCTGCGTTTCATCGACGAGTCGGTCATCGCGGCGGGCTACCTCGACGCCGAAGCGGCCGTCCTCTTCCGGCTCTGTCATTCGCTCGACGAAGTCGAACGAGAGATTGATCATTTTTACGCGAACTTCACCGACTTCACGCTCACCGGAGACCGGGGTCGCCTTGGACTTCACCATGATTTGAGTCCAGCGGATGTGGTCGAACTACGCCGTCGAGTGCCCGATCTTGCTGGCGGTCCGGGCTTTCGCGCCGACGACCACGGCCTGCAGTTCGAATTCGACGGTCGTCGGTACGTTGAACTGCGACGGCTAATCGACGCCGTCAATGACCTCGTCTGATCGGGCCGTTTCGCGAAGGATCGCTTCGGCCTTCTGCAGGCTTCGCCGGGCGCGGGCCAGTTGCCGTTCGGTGTTGCGTGCCCCGGAGTCGGCGCCGTCTCGTAACTGAGCGCGCACGGCGTCGAAGACGGCGTCACTGATGCGTTGCTCCAGCGACGCCACTTCATCGGCCAGCTCGGAGAACTCCGTCACGACGTGATGGTCTCGACGCTCAACTCTCCGGCCGCGAAGCGCGCACGCAGGACCTTCTTGTCGAACTTGCCGACGCTCGTCTTGGGGATTGCGTCGATGAAGGTCCAGTGTTCGGGCAGCCACCACTTCGCCACCCGGTCGGCCAGGAAGGCGCGCAACTCGGTGGCGGTGGCCGACGCGTCTGGCCGTAGGACGACGCAACAGAGCGGGCGCTCCTGCCACTTGTCGTCGGGCACCGCGATGACGGCGGCTTCGAAGACGGCGGGGTGGGCCATCACCGTGCCCTCGAGCTCGACCGAACTAATCCACTCGCCACCGGACTTGATCACGTCCTTCGTCCGGTCGCTAATCACCATGAAACCCTCATCGTCGAGGGTACCGATGTCGCCGGTTCGTAGCCAGCCGTCGTGGAAGCGGTCGGGAGCGTCGACGCCGTAGTACGAAGCGGTAATCCAGGGTCCGCGGATCTCGAACTCGCCGACCGTCTGACCGTCGTTGGGCAACACCGAACCATCGTCATCGGTGATGCGCATCTCGACGCCGGCCACCACGCGGCCCGCCTTGGCGCGATAGTCGATCTCCTTCTCCGGGGGCGTTCCCGCCGGCGGGAGCGAGACGGCCGCGAGGGGGCTCGTCTCGGTCATGCCCCACCCTTGGACCATGTTTCGCCCCCATCGGTCCCGGAACTTCTCGATCATCGATCGAGGCACGGCGGAGCCCCCCGCCAAGATGCCGCGCATCGAGGAGAAGTCGGCGTCGGCGTCGTTCTCCGCGGCCCGCAGCACGTCGTTCCAGACAGTGGGAACCCCCAGTGAGATCGTGGGTCGCAGCTCGCGGATCATCTTGACGACCGGCTCACCCTGGAGGAACATTTGGGGCATGATCAGCTCGGTGCCCGCGAAGAAGGCGGTGTAGACCGCGCCCCAGGCGTTCACGTGGAACATCGGGACGATGAGCAGGCAGCGGTCCTTCTCCGAGAGTCCGATCGAGTTCGCGGTCGTCGACGCCAATGAGTGGAGCCAGATCGATCGATGAGAGTAGACGACGCCCTTCGGGTTACCGGTGGTGCCCGACGTGTAACACATGATGGCTGCGGAACGTTCTTCGAGGTCGGGCCAGACAAACCCCGTCTCCTCGGCGTTGATGAACTCCTCGTAGTCGATGGTCGGCCCGAGGAGACCCGTTTCGTCGGGCCCGTTCACGATGATGTGCTTGACGGTCGGGATCTGGTCGCGGACCTTCGCCAAGAGCGGGATCAGCGTGTGGTCGATGATGATGACCTGGTCCTCGGCGTGGTTGATCACGAAGGCGAGCTGCTCGGGAAAGAGGCGGATGTTGAGGGTGTGCAGCACCGCCCCCATCGCGGGGACCGCGAAGTACGCCTCCATGTGGACCTGGTTGTTCCACATGAATGTCGCCACGCGGTCGCTCTCGCCGATGCCGAGTCGCTTCAGCGCCGCCGCGAGCCTCTCCGCTCGGTTCGCAATCTCACGAAATGTTGCCTCGTCAACCCCGCTTGGGGTAACGGTGTAGACCGTCTTGTTCGCGTAGACCCACTCACCGTGACGAATAATGCCACTGATCAGTAGTGGCGACTCTTGCATGGTGCTCTGCATGACCCCTCCGTTCCCCTGGAACGATGCTACAAAGTTCAACCACCCCCCGTTTACCACGAAGTGCGATACGGCTCCACGGGGGCTGGTAACGAGGTGGCGCCCACGAGGTGGGCGTCGATTGCCGCCGCAGCACTGCGGCCCTCGGCGATCGCCCAGACGATGAGGCTCTGGCCGCGAACCGCGTCACCGCAGGCGAAGACCGGCGCGTCACCCGTGAGTGGCGTGCGCCAGGACTCGTCGACGCGCAACGTCGAACGGTCGGTCGTGACCGAGGCTTCGGCCAGACCGAGACCGACGAGATCGGGACCGGTAAAACCGGCGGCGATGAGCACGAGGTCCGCGGGGACGGTCTCGTGCTCGGCCGAGTCGCGGTGTGACAAGACGGCCGCGGTGACGGACTCGTCGCCGCGGAATTCAACGGTCTCGGTGGCGAAGACGCGCGAGCCGCCTTCCTCGTGGGCCGACGTGGTCTTGAAGAGTCTGGCCATGGTCGGCCACGGTTGATCGCTCGGTCGCTGGTCGGGGGGACGATCGAGGATCTCGATCTGGAGGACCGATCGAGCGCCCTGGCGGTGCGCGGTACCCAGACAGTCCGCGCCCGTGTCCCCGCCGCCGAGGATCAAGACGTCCCGGCCCCGGGCGTCGATCGTCGTCGCCTCGCCGGTGGCGACGGACCGGTTCGCCGCCTCGAGATAGGTCATCGCGGCCATGACTCCGCGGCGCTCGGCGCCGGCCGCGGGGATCATGCGCGGTATCGTCGATCCCACCGCCAAGAGAACGGCGTCGTACTGCGCTTGTAGGGTGGCCAGCGGCGTCCCGCCGGGACCGATGGTCTGGGACGTGAGGAAGGTGATTCCAGCGTCCACCATGGCGTCGAGCCGGCGGTCGAGAATCGATTTCTCCAATTTGAAGGCCGGGATGCCGTAGCGAAGGAGTCCCCCGATGGCGTCGGCCCGTTCGTAGACGGTGACCGCGTGGCCCGCGCTGCGCAGTTGTGCGGCCGCCGCGAGGCCGGCCGGTCCGGAACCGACGACGGCGACGCGCCGACCGCTCTCGTGCGTGGGGATCCGTTGCACGGGCAGCCCGTGCGCGAATGCGTGCTCGGCGACCTCGTACTCCACCCGTTCGATGGTGACTGCGTCGCCGCTCACCGCCAAGACACAGGCCGACTCGCAGGGCGCAGGACAGAGACGACCGGTGAACTCAGGGAAGTTGTTCGTCGCAAACAGCTGCGCGGCGGCGAGGTCCCAGCGCTGGCGATAGGCACCGTCATTGAACACGGGTATGCGATTACCCAACGGGCAACCCTGGGTGCAGAACGGGATCCCGCAGTCCATGCAGCGACTGGCCTGCTGGGAGACCTCGTCATCGCTCTGTGGATCGTAGACCTCGCGCCAATCGTGGAGGCGCAGTGCAACCGGCCGATAAGTCGGCCCCCGCCGTGGGAACTCGAGGAACCCCGTTGGCTTACCCATTGCGCTGCTCGTCCCTCGCTCGCTGATACTCCGAGGTCTCGATACGCACGAAGTCCATCCGGGCGCTTCGCCACGAATCGAGGAGTTCGGCCGCGACGAGCGATCCGGTCTCGGCTCGATATCGGTCGAGCAGGTCGCGCAGCGTGAGCTCGTCGTCGTACTCGAGTGGATCGACCTCGTAGACGCCGGCGCTCAAGACGTCGTAGACGCGCCGCTCGGGATCGTAGAGATAGATTGTCCCCCCGGACATGCCCGCGGCGAGGTTGCGCCCGACCGCGCCGAGGATCACGACCACTCCCCCGGTCATGTATTCACAAGCGTGATCACCCGTCCCCTCGACGACAATGGTGGCACCCGAGTTGCGCACGCCGCACCGTTCACCGACGACGCCGCTCAGGAACAACTCCCCGGCGGTCGCGCCGTAGCCGATCACGTTGCCGGCGACGATGTTGTCGTTGCGCACGAAGGTGGCGTCGCCCGGCGGCTGAACGATGATTCGCCCACCCGACAGACCCTTGCCGACGTAGTCGTTGCAATCGCCCGCGAGTCGAATCGTCAGACCGTGGGGTAGGAAGGCGCCGAGGCTCTGGCCGGCCGATCCATCGAGGCGCAAGGTGATCAGATCTTCCGGCAGCGTCTCGTCCTCCAGGTAGCGCGTGATCGCGCTCCCGGTCAGCGTCCCCACCGTGCGGTGGACGTTCTCGATTCGACCCCGATACTCATAGGGGGTGCGTTGCTGGGCCGCGGCGAGGGCCTGATCGAGGAAGTTCCAGTCCAACGCCGTCGCCAGACCGTGGTCTTGACCGATTCGGTGGCGTCGCTGGTCGTCCGGTACCACGCGGAGTAGCGCGGAGAGATCGACGCCGGTCTCGGACGCAGCGTCGGCATCGATCGCCAGGTGTGAGGGATCGCCGACGAGTTCGTCGAGCGAACGCAAACCGAGCTGGCTCAAGTACTCGCGCACCTCGCTCGCAATGAACTCAAAGAAGTGTTCGACGAACTCGGGCCGTCCGGTGAAACGTTCCCGCAGGACGGGATTTTGGGTGGCGATGCCGACGGGACACGTGTCGAGGTGGCAGACGCGCATCATCACGCAGCCCGAAACGACGAGGGGGGCCGTGGCGAACCCGAACTCCTCCGCACCCAACATCGCGGCGATGACGACGTCACGACCGGTCTTGAGCTGTCCGTCAACTTGGAGCACGACGCGACTGCGCAGTCCGTTCGCGGCGAGGGTCTGGTGGGCCTCGGTCAGTCCGATCTCCCAGGGCGTCCCCGCGTGCTTGAGCGACGTGAGCGGAGCAGCGCCGGTGCCGCCGTCGTGACCCGAGATCAGGACCACGTCGGCGTGGGCCTTGGCGACGCCGGCCGCGATGGTGCCAACCCCTTGCTCGCTCACCAGTTTCACGTGAATACGTGCTCGATCATTGGCATTCTTCAGGTCGTAGATGAGTTGTGCGAGGTCTTCGATCGAGTAGATGTCGTGGTGCGGTGGTGGCGAGATGAGTCCGACCCCCGGAGTGGAGTGACGGGTGGCGGCGATCCAGGGGTAGACCTTCGATCCCGGAAGTTGGCCACCTTCGCCAGGCTTCGCACCCTGGGCCATCTTGATCTGCAGGTCGTCGGCGTTCACCAGGTACCGACTGGTCACGCCGAATCGGCCCGACGCCACCTGCTTGATGGCCGATCGTCGATTACGCGACGGGTCGCTGGTATCGAAACGGTCGGCGTCCTCGCCCCCCTCGCCCGTGTTGGACTTGGCCCCGATTCGGTTCATAGCGATCGCCAAAGTCGTGTGGGCCTCTTCGGAGATCGATCCGTAGGACATCGCTCCCGTCGAGAATCGACGGACGATGGAGGACACGCTCTCCACCTCGTCGATAGGCGTGGGGGTAGCCGCGGGCTTCAGGTCGAGCATCGAGCGAAGCGTGAGGCGCCCGCGCGTCTGGTCGTCGACGAGCGCGGTGTACTCCTTGAACAAGTCGTAACGACCTTCGCGCGTCGCGTGTTGGAGCTTCTGAACGGTGTGCGGGTTGAAGAGGTGCAATTCACCGTCGCGGCGCCACTGGTACTCGCCGACGTTGGTCAATGCGTCGAGCGGCGCGCTGGTCGTATAGGCGGCTGCGTGCCAGGCCAGGAGGTCCCGCGCGATCCGGTCGATACCGGTGCCGCCGATGCGCGAAACGAAACCGGGGAAGTATCGATCCAACAGGGCATCATCCAGACCGATCGACTCGAAGAGCTGTGAGCCGACGTAGCTGGCGACCGTGCTCACGCCCATCTTCGACATCACCTTCACCAAACCCTTCGTGAGAGCTTTGGCGTACTGGTATCGCGCTTCGAAGGCGGTCCGCTGGTCGATGTCACCGTGGTCGACCAGTGCATCAATCGATTCGTAGGCCAGGTACGGACAGACCGCTGACGCGCCGAAGCCGATGAGTAGGGCGACGTGGTGCACTTCGCGCACGTCGCCGGCCTCGAGGATGAGGGCCGCGCGGGTGCGTAGATGCTCATCGACGAGACGGTGATGGACGGCCGACACCAACAGCAGGCTGGGAATCGCAGCGAAGCTGGCGCTGGTGTTGCGATCCGAGAGAATGATGAGGTTGGCCCCGGCGCGTACGCGGGCGACGGTATCGTCGGCGATCCGCTCAATCGCGGCGGCGAGCCGCTCGCCGGCGCTGAGGGGACCGTCGATTGAGAAGAGGCCATCCAACGCCACCGGCGTGAAACCGGCGACGTCAGCGTTTTCGTCCACGTAGCGCAACTTCGCCAGATCTTCGATACTCAACACTGGCGATGGCAAGACAATTTGATGGCAGTGCGTCGCGGCTTCAGTCAGCAGGTTGTCCTCACCACCGATCGTGACCCGCGTGGAGGTGACCAGTTCCTCGCGTATCGCGTCCAGGGGGGGGTTTGTCACTTGGGCGAAGAGCTGGGTGAAGTAGTCAAATATCGATCGCGGTCGGCTCGAGAGGACCGGCAGCGCACTGTCCGACCCCATCGAACCGATGGGCTCTTCGCCCATTTGCGCCATGTGGCGCATGATGAGTCGTAGATCCTCGTCGCTGTAACCGAAGTTGCGTTGCCGTTGGCGAACCGACGCGAAGCTCGGCAGCAACATGGGCCGCGCTTCGAGGTCCTCGAGCGTCACCTGCTGCGCACTGAGCCACTCACCGTAGGGGGCCTGTTCGGCCAGTTCGGCCTTGATCTCGTCGTCGTCGACAATGCGGCCCTTGGCCAAGTCCACGAGGAACACCCGGCCGGGTTGGAGCCGACCCTTGTGAATCACGGATTTCGTCTCGATCGGCAGGACGCCGACCTCGCTGGCGAAGATCACCCGATCGTCGTCGGTCACCCAGTAGCGGGCCGGTCGCAGGCCGTTACGGTCGAGCACGGCCCCAACGATGGTGCCGTCGCAGAACGTGATCGACGCTGGGCCGTCCCACGGCTCCATCAGGGCTGCGTGGTAGCGATAGAAGTCCCGGCGCCGCTCATCCATAGCGGTCGACCGCTCCCACGCCTCAGGGATCATCATCAAGATGGCGTGCGGTAGTGAGCGACCCCCTCGAACCAGGAGCTCGACAACTTCGTCGAAGCTCGCCGAGTCGCTCATCGACTCGGTGATGATGGGCGTCAGCTCGGCGAGGTCGACCGGCAGCGACGGCGCTCGCAACGTCGTCTCGCGGGCACGTATCCAGTTGCGATTACCTCGCACGGTATTGATCTCACCGTTGTGGGCGATGAAACGGAACGGTTGAGCGAGCTCCCAACGCGGCAGCGTGTTCGTCGAGAACCGACTATGCACCACGGCGACCGCCGAACGCAACTGCGGATCGGAGAGATCGGCGAAGTATCGGCGAAGTTGCGGGGCGCTCAGCATGCCCTTGTAGATCAGGACGTTGGCCGAGCAGGACGAGGCGTAGACCCCTCCAGTGTGCTCAACCAGCCGCCGAAGGCAGAACAGCGCATCCTCGAGCTCGCCGGAGCTCATCGGTTCGATGGCGGACAGGAGCTGCATCGCAAAAATCGGCTCGCTGGCGGCCGAGGTCGGTCCGAGGATTGTGGAATCAACGGGGACCGGTCGCCACCCGCGACTCACGAGGCCGACGCGCGCTGCCGCGGCGTCGATGCCTTTACGCAGTCCATCGAGGTCGCGTGAACGCTCGACCATCCAGTTGGCGACGCCGTATTCACCGGCTGGAGGAACCTGGGAGCCGAACCACGCCCGAACCGCGTCGTCAGGGATCTGGATGAGTACGCCCGCCCCATCCCCGGAATCAGGGTCCGCGCCCGTCGCACCGCGGTGTTCGAGATTCTCCAGGATCGTCAACGCGTCGGTGATCGTCTGGTTCGAGGGCGTTCTCGTCAGGTCGGCAATCATGCCGACGCCGCACGAGTCGTGCTCGAATGAAGGGTCGTAGAGGGTTCTTGTCATAGCGTTTCCAAACGGGGCAACGCTGACCCGCCGCCACTATACCGAATTGACGAGGCATGACTGCGTCCTACGCTAGGGACGTGACGAATGATCATCCCTCTATTGTCGTCGTTGGCGGGGGCATCATCGGCTTGACGACGGCCTTTCGATTGGCTCGCCGCGGACACGCGGTCACCATCTTCGATCCCGCACCGGCTCGGGGCGCGACCTACGCCGCCGCTGGGATGATCGCCCCGACCGCTGAGATTGCGCCCGGTGAAGAGTCGAACTACCGGTTCCAACGTGGTGCGATCGACGCGTGGCGAGACATGAACCGAGAGATCAACGAGACCATCGGTCGCACGGTGTCAATCGCCCAGACCGGGACGCTCATCGTCGGCTGGGACGCCAGCGACCGACGCTTGATCGAGCAGTTTCAATCGGTGGCCACGGAGTTCGGCGCGCCGATGCGCGCGGTAACCCGCGCGCAAGAACCCGACCTCTTCGACGGTCTTTCGGCCCGTATCGGCGAAGGCCTCTTGATGCACGAGGACGGGTGGCTCGACCCGGACGAAGCGGTGGCTCGGTTGCTCGAGGCGAATGAACGTTTGGGGGTTGTCGTCGTTCGCGAGCGAGTGGTGAGTGCCACCGTCAGTGACGGCGCGGTCGTCGTGGAAGCCGATAGCGGTGCGACGAGAGCCGACTACGGGATCATCGCGACCGGGGCTGACGGGTTGCCCGGTGGATTGACGGTGCCCAAGGCCCCAACGGTGCGCCCCGTCCGCGGCGTCACCGTCCGCGTTCAAAGCCTGGACCGCAGCGAGTTGCCCACCGTTCGCGCCTACGTGCGTGGTCGGGCCTTCTACATGGTGAGTCGGCCCGGTGGCTACTGCGTACTCGGGGCTACCGCCGAGGAGAAACCGCAGCCGCTGGTTGAGGTCGGCGAACTCCAACGGTTGCTACGCGACGGTCTGGACATCGTTCCCGAACTGGAATCCGCGCCACTGCTCGAGATCCGCAATGGCCTGCGACCTGCTACGACGGACCTGCGTCCGTTCTTCGTTCCCCTCGCCGAGCCCCGATGGTGGTGGTCGTCGGGACACTATCGTCATGGCGTGACGGTCGCTCCCCTCGCGGCATTGGACGCCCTCGCCGCCATCGGCGCGTCGTGATCGTCGTCAACGGCGTATCGCGCGACCTGGCCGGTCTCAGCGTGCGAGGAGTACTCGCCGAACTCTCGATGAGTGATCGGGGCATCGCCGTCGCGGTGAACGGCGATGTTGTCAGTCGAAGCCAGTGGGATACGACAACGATTGAGGACGGCGCAGTCATCGAAGTGGTGACCGCCGTCGCGGGAGGATAGGGAAATATGGGCAAGGCAGAACTACTCGACGCACTCGATGATCGGATTCTCGAAGCTCTGCGCGCGAAGGCGACGGGTGAGACGATCGCGTTTCTCTTCGAAGCGAGGGCGTGGCTCACCGATCCCAACCAGCCTCACGGAGCGCATCGTCAATCGGCGTAGCGGATCGAGCGGCTATCATTGAACGCTCACGGGCTGTGGCTTAGTTTGGTCTAGAGCGCTCGGCTGGGGGCCGAGAGATCGGGAGTTCAAATCTCCCCAGCCCGACCACGGCGTGTTCGCACGTAAATCCAAAAGTGTTCGCAGTTCTGTCCGCGATCGTTGCCTATTGGCCGATTCGGTCGTTCTGCACAAGATTGAGAGCCGACGGTCCGATCACCACGCTTGGCGGGCCGTAAATTGCCGGCCACTCCCCTTCTCGACTTCGTCGGGGACGTGCGAAAGTCGCCCACAGCGGGGCGAAGAGATGAAGTTGAGTCGGCTAGCGGCCCGGTGGGCTCGTTGTGCTGAAGGGAGCAAGGTCGTCGTAGCGGTTCAGGCGATTCTTGCGCGGAGCCCGGGGGGCCGCCTACTTGCGGTTCTCGATGAACGCGAGGACCTCGGGTCGTGGGTCACTGAACCAGTTCTGCATCACGCGATGGTTGTAGCCGGCCATCGCGTGCACCGGGATGTCACGATCAATGATCGCCAGCTCTTTGACGGAGTACGGCGCCGGGAGTTCCAGACAACGGTGAACCGGGGGCTGGGGCCACCAGGGCGCCCTCACGGTCAGCACGTGGCCGAGTCGGCGCAGCACGCTCGTCACGGTGGCACTGCTCTGTTCGGTGGTGCGGGTCAGCCCGAGTTGGCAGTAACGCTCGACAGTGTCGGGGTGGAGAACCTTCTCGACGTCGAGCGCGATTCCCTGGGACAAACACCACGTTCCGAGGGCCGCCAGCACTTGAGTTGCGCGCCGGCACCTTAGTAACGGTGCGTCGAGTTGGCCAATCTGCCCGACAACGAACTCCCCGAGACCCGCAGCCCAAACCCTTTGGGCACTTCCTCCGACGTTGTTCAGGGTCGAGGGTGTTGTTCTCGTAAATTAGAACGTGCACCACGGACTCATGGAGGCCGCGTGTGCGGCGGCTGGGCCGAAATTGAGCCAGGTGGACAATGACGGGGTCATCGTCCGAGCGAAGTGCGAATGCTGCATCGGAGGGGAGGTGCAAAGGGTGGTTTCGTCTCGAGATGTGTGTCATGGTCACTACGGTCCACGTCGAGACGTGCCCGCAGTCGAGCCACTTTAGGGATTCGCAGATTAGAGGTGTTGGACGGATTAATCCAATCTTTTACACAAGTGACTATTTGAGTAGCCCGCCGTTGGCTATCCCACTTGAGAAGATCGTGAGGGTTGGCGGTTGGCACCTTCGTTCAACCTCGATGCACATTTCAAGCGACTCCGCAAGCGGTCCTCGGTAGCCCCGAGCCTAGGTGCCTACTTCCCGCGGGCTCGACCCCGTGTCAAGCGAACGACCGCACGTCGGTCGCCGAAATTATCCCAAAATTGCAAGAGTCGGATTGCGTAAAAACGCACGCGCTGTACCACGACGCGCTACCGACAACGCCAGATTCTTTCGTGCGGAGGTATGGAAGTGGCTATCATGCAACAAAGGACGTCCGGACTCCGCATCCTTCTGATTAGCCCGCGTGGGCACAGAAGACTGGTGCGAGATGAGTCGAGTAGAGCGGTGGACACTCCGAGACTCTCCCCTTGGGGAGTTGACTTCACGAGAACGCGCCGCCAGGAGACCCCGTGCGTCGCTCAGGATCGTCGCCCCCCAGACCGCCAGCGTGATCTCGCGGGTTGCACGCCGCTCATCACGTGAGACTCGCCACGTCGCGCGCCCTGACGGCATGAACTCGCTCGAGGTCGAATGTCAACAAGCAATAGGGAGAAGCAGTTATGTACATAGGTGGTGGATTGATTGTTCTGATTCTGGTGGTCGTGCTCGTCGTCTACCTGATGCGGCGATGAACACACGTAGTTTCTGGCCGGCCCGACGGGGCACTACCTCACGTCGCACCCGCCTCCACTGCGGCTACTCAGCATCTCAATCCCGAGGAGCGTCATGACCGAGCACGACTTCACTCCGGCGAGGGCCTGGTTTGGTTCACGCGGCTTCGCGCGTCACGACACCGCTGAAGGTGTCGTCGCGTTTCGCGACGACACCGGAGGAGCGGGCTCATCTTGGCCACTTCTGCCGTGGCCACGCGGTCCCCTTAGCGAAGCCGTCATCGCCGCCCTGCGAGGTTCGCCCGGAACGTTGTCGTCCACACCGCCAGTAGAGAACATCGACGTGCTCGCCGACGACGACTTCGAACTCGCCCTCTACCTCTGCTACGAACTCCACTACCGTGGCGTCACCGACGAAGGCTGGGAGTGGGACGTCGATCTCTTGCGCTTTCGCGCAGAGATGGAGCGGGCTTTCTTGAATCGACTGCGTGACGAAACCGTCTACGAACGCCACGTGGCTGCCGAGGACGTGGGGACCGCGCTCGACACGCTGATCAGCGTCCCCTCCGGACCATCCCTTTCAGCTCACTTCGTGGAGTCGGGGACTCTCGACCAGATGCGCGAGTTCTGCGTCCACCGGTCCGCCTACCAACTCAAGGAAGCTGATCCTCACACGTTCGCCATTCCCCGTCTGGCCAGCGAGGCCAAGGCAGCGCTCGTCGAGATTCAGTACGACGAATACGGGTTGGGTGACGCGGCGAACATGCACGCCACCCTTTTCGCCAACACGATGGTCGCCCTTGGTTTGGACCCGTCGTACGGGTCGTACGTGGAAATCTTGCCGGCGGCGACCCTCGCAAAGGTGAACCTTGTGTCGATGTTCGCACTGCATCGTCGGTGGCGAGGCGCCCTCGTCGGACACCTCGTCGTTTTCGAGATGACGTCAATCCAGCCAATGGGCCGCTACAGCCAAGCCCTGGAGCGGCTTGGTGTGGGTCCTGAGGGTCGCCGTTTCTACGACGTGCACGTCCAAGTTGACGCTCGACACGCCGTCATCGCCCGCGACCGCCTCGTCGCGGGCCTCATGTCGACGGAGCCGTATTTGGGCGCGGACGTTCTGTTTGGCGCTAGCGCTGTGACCATGCTCGAACAGCGATTTACAGACCACCTGCTCACTTCGTGGGATCAGAACATCTCTTCATTGTCGCCGTGGGAGAATGTGCGCCGCTAGTTCGAGTCGAGGCGACCTGATCGTCGTTGGTTGCCGCGGTCGCACCTTCACATTCACGGGACGTAAGTTCCCGCGCAAACGGGCGACTAACCCCTATCTCGCCGGGTGACGCCTCCGGGCATTGGTACGGTCGCGCCCTAGGTCCGGGCCTGGGCACTGGGGCGTTGGATGACGACCCGTCGAGCATCGTCAGCTGCGCCCAGGCGAGTGTCGTTATGGGTGTAGCTGCTGTGGGGGTCGCTTCTCCCTCTTCCGTTTATGGCTGGCGTCCAAGAGACTTGCGATCGTACGGCTCCAGACACCCGGACTCGACCGCACGTCAGGTGTATGCCTGAACGTCGGTCGTCGCGATTGACGCAAAGTTGAATCCCGATTCGAACACGGCACGGCGGCTCTCGACCACGTCGCGGTCGAACAGTCTTCCCGCGCCCTTAGCGATCTCCGCCAGGGCCACGTCAATACCGAGTGCCGGCTGGTAGGGGCGAACGTGCACAAAATCGCCTCGACGACGTCGGCCACACCGCTTTTGCGGCTATCTGACCCCGCCAAAGACTGGTCCGCTTCCTGTCGCGATCGTCGAGGCCCTCGACTGCTCGCCATACGCGCGACCTCCAAGGTTGTCACTCGTCCTTCAGTTACAGCTCGTAGTAGACTTCGGGTAGAACCCAACTTTGGGATTTACCCACGCGAGATCGAGCCCCCGTTGAGCGTCAACTGGTCCTGTGGAGGCCGATGACGACAAGACGAGAAGCGGCGAATGAACAGACCGCCGTGGACAAGACGGGGGCCACGTGTCGGCCAATAAACTAACGTCGATTTTTGAGTTGCTAGCGCAATACGACCACGACAGTGACGGCGAGAGCGCGCTGTGTGCGGTGGCGGTCGATCTCACTGGGATGACGGGCTCAGGGATAGTGCTCAGCAGCGCGGGGCCCGTGGTGACCCCATTTTGCGCTAGCGACCACGACGTGGCCAGTTCATTGATGGACCTCGAGGTCACGTTGGGAGAAGGTCCCAGAGTTGACACGTGCTCATCGGTGGGAATGGTCGATGAATCTGTTCTCGTGCCGTCCTCAGTAGATCAATGCGAGATTTACGGACCGCTCGCGGTCAAGTCCGGGCACCCGCGGCAGAGCTGGCACGAGTACTGGAGCGCGGGTCTTCCTTTGACTTCTCAGTCCCTCAGGCGGCCGGCATGATTGCGGTGCAGGGGTCGCTGTCGGTGGGTGACGCGTTGGTTACCCTGTGGGCGCACACCTTCGCTATCGGTGACCCGCTGTCCCAGCTCGCTGCCGAGGTGGTAAGACGTGAAGTGCGCCTCGACCCGTCGGACGCCTCGTGGCGCCAAGCAAACAGCAGTGACGCATGACCACCCGAGTACGAATACTCGAGCGGTCCGTAGCCCACACGATTAGAGAATGGTGTAAATAAGGATGGGCCAGATGACGCGAGAGACATTTCTCATTTCCACCATCGTCGAGCTTGCCGACAATCTGGTGGACGAATTCGACCTGATCGACGTGCTCACTGTGCTGAGTCATCGGTGCGTGGAGGCCCTCGACGTAGACGCTGTCGGCGTACTACTCGCGACGCCGAGCGGCGAGTTGCAGTTCGTCGCCTCATCCAGTGAGTCGATGCGATTACTCGAACTGCTCCAACTACAGGCCAACGAGGGCCCCTGTGTTGACAGCTACAAGTCAGGGGCGCCAGTCGTAGACCGGCAGCTCAGAAACTCCTACGACCGCTGGCCCGTTTTTGCGTCGCGCGCTGTCGAATACGGTTTCAACTCGGTGCATTCGTTCCCGATGCGTTTGCGTGGTCGGACCATCGGTGCACTCAACCTCTTTCGCTCGAGCGGCGGACTTTTGAACGAGTTCGACGTCACCCTGGCCCAGGGCCTCGCCGACGTGGCGACCATAGCGATCCTCCAGCACCGCTCGTCACTGGACGCGAAAGTACTCAACGACCAGTTGAGTTTTGCCCTCAAAAGTCGGATTGTCATTGAACAGGCCAAGGGGATGGTGAGCCAGGCGACCTCGAGTGACATGGACCAGGCCTTCATTCGTATGAGGACTCACGCGCGCAACCACAACCTCAAACTGACCGAGGTTTCTCGAATGATCGTCGATAGCGAGCTTTCGGGAGTGGACCTCGACGAGCCAGCGTCTCGACACTAGGAGTATTGAAATCACACGCGCTCGCACGGACGCCGCGTACCGTTGAGTTCTACGTCGACCGCGACTTCGTTGTCGAGAGGGATCCGCAGGTTGTTAGCCAATAGGTTGGCGGTAGCGGCGGGGAGTAGGGCGAGCACGACAAGGCCGCCCGGGACCCGGCGCAACGATCAGTTACGTGGCGCAACGGCGGTCGTTTAGGCCAAATCGGCTCTGTTTGGTGGGGGGTTCTCGCCCTTAGCTGACAATTAAACCCTTCGGACTTCGTCAGGCTGCTTTCTTGACCACCGGATAACGAGTTCTTGGTGGTTTTTGGGTGCCCTTGGGACGCCCAGGACCGGGTTTGTGGAATTTCGGTGGATGCGCTGGAGTGCCGATCTGTGCACGCAGTCGAGGAAATCCCCGGCGAACCCTCACCGGGCTCAGTCGTGAAGGGCTCCAGCGCTTCTCCCAGGGCAGTCGCATGTCTTCGACGAGTCCGCGAGCGAGTCGTAGTTGGGTATAGAGGCCGCGACGACAAGCCACGTCCAGCGTTCGGCCTGCTCGGGTGTTCGCAGTGCGGGCGTGGTCCAGCCGAGCGTGTTCTTGACAAACCTATAGGTGTGTTCGATGTCAAAACGGCGCAGATAGGCACGCCAACAGAGATCGAGATCGGGCTCTTCGGGTCCTGACCACCACAGCCAGAGTGTCTTCTTCACCCCCGTTGAACGCTTGGGCAAGTGTTCAACGTCGACACGAATGACGCTGCCGCGCACGATCGGTAGTGGGATCGACTTTCCCCAGTGACCTCGGGCCATCAACTGAGGATGCAGTCCGTGCCACACCCGCACGTTGACTCCTCCATAGCGCGGGTCGTGAGAATCGAGTTCTGCGTCGGGGGTAGTCCAGGTCTCGGGGTCAGAGAGGGCGAAGCGCGCGCCATGGCGCGGTGGTCGACCGCGGCCACCCGTTGGTGGGGCCGGATCGAAGTGAAACACCCGCTTGGAACTGATGCGCACCAGGGCCTGGGCGTTCACCTTTGACAGTCCGTCACCAATGGCGATCGGGTCATAGCCCGCATCAAAGACGAACAGCGGTGACACGCCAGCGCCGTTACTCTCTTCGAGGGCGCTCACGAGGCGAAGAACCTGGCTGATCGTGGCGTCGGTGGCGTTCTCGGACGGCTTGATGCGCCGCACGTCCACTGGCGCAGTCCACGAATCGTGGGCCCAGTTCAGCTGGCTGATCCACTGGAATGACCAGCCGGGCACGATGGGCTTTGAACCCGAGTGCCGAGACGCCGAGTAGTGAAACCCCCGTTCGGGACTCGTCTCGGCGTCGCAGCGCGCCCAGGTGGACGCGTCTATCGCGAAGACTGGTGGCCACCCTTCAGGCCGGTAGTCAATCAGGAGACGCCGCAACCGCTCTTCATTGACCTCACCACGTTCCAGCGCCTTATAGAGAGAACCGTGACTACGACGGAACTCCGGCTCCAGACTCAGTGCCGGCACGCAGTCGACGCGATGTGGCGAGCACAGCACCGCGTCGCACAGTTCGAAGAGGGCGTCGCCCCATGGGTTCAAACACTGGTGCAGTGACTGGCGAAAGTCGATCAGTTCGGTGGCGGTTTCGTCCAAATGTTCCATGCCGACAGTATGCTTACTGTCTGCACCACAATGAGGGATGCTTCTATTGAGAGCGAGGGAACAACATGGCGAGGACGAGCGTCACGCAGCGGCTGGAGAAGCTGGAGCAGCGACACCGAGAGTTGGCGGCGCAAATCTCCGAAGTCGGCATCATTGCCGCCGGGAGCGTGACTCGCCGCTACACCCGCTGCACCTCAGTGGGATGCCGCTGCAACGCCGATCCGCCTACTCCGCACGGACCCTATTGGCAGTGGACCGCAAAAGTGAACGGCAAGACCGTGACGCGGCGGTTGAGTGCCCACGAGGCCCCGCTCTACCAGGAGTGGATAGGCAACGACCGTCGCATTCGCTCTCTGCTCGCCCAGATACGGACCGTTGACGCGAAAGCCGCTGAACTCATCCTGAAAGAAAGCGTCACTTCGCAGGGCTTAGGTTAAAACGCAAGCTTAGGGGCTGTGTTCTATTTGGCGAGTGCGCCTAGAGCGTTGACCGGCACCATAAAGCCGTGGCCTATTCGAGTGATCTGACTGACGCCCAGTGGAAGATACTGGCTCCTCTACTGCTGGTTCCCTCCAAACGAGGACCGAAGCACG
>LMAD01000009.1 GCA_001443545.1 Acidimicrobiaceae bacterium RAAP-2 | reverse complement strand
CGGTGGACGTGGTCGAGGAGGCCGCCGATTACGTCGTGGTGAACAAGGCCCCCGGTCAGGTCGTCCACCCGGGCGCGGGACAGGCATCGGGAACATTGGTCGCCGGTCTCTTGGCGAGGTACCCCGAACTCGACCAGTTACGCCGCGACGAGCTCTGCGATCCGTCGCGTCCCGGTATAGTCCACCGACTCGACAAGGGGACCTCTGGTCTCATCGTCGTTGCCCGGACGAGCGCCGGGTACCTGAGTCTACGGGATCAACTCGCCAAACGGGAGATCGAGCGTATCTATTTGGGCCTCGTCGAGGGGCACGTGGTTGAATCGCACGGCGTGGTCGACGCGCCAATCGGCCGCTCGACGCGGACCCCGACGATGATGGCCGTACGCGCCGATGGTCGGTGGGCGCGTACGGGCTACGACGTCGTGTCGCGCCTTGAATCACCACGAACGACCATGCTCCGGCTCAAACTGGAAACGGGCCGTACGCACCAAATCCGAGTCCATATGGCGTCGATTGGACACCCGGTGGTCAACGACAGTCGCTACGGACATCGTCGAGAACTGCGGCTCGAGGTCAATCGCGTGTTCCTCCACGCGGCCCGATTGGCGTTTGCCGATCCGAAGACCGGTGCGTGGACCGCAAGAGAATCGGTGTTGCCTGCCGACCTCAGCGCGATCGTGTCCTCAGGGGACGTCGACTAGGCCAGTTCGTGGGCCGCGATGACGGTCTGATCCTTGCGCAAGATCGCCATCGCTTCCTCTTCGGCGCGGCGTACGCGTCGCACGCCGATATCCATCACCGTTGCGGTGGCCTGGAGCGAAAGCGGTGATGCACCGTTCAATCCGAACCGATGCGAGAGCACGTCGCGCTGAATATCCGTCAACTGGTCGAGCGCGTCGAGCAGCTGCTGATCCACCATCGACTGCTCAATGTCGCCGACCCAGTCGTGCTGGCTCGGGGCGACGAGGTCGCCCAGGGTCGTCGCCGAGTCCGAGGACGCCGGCTGGTCGAGGCTAGCGGTCACGCCAGCCAATCCACGGAGGTTGTCGCGTTCGGCCTTGGACATGCCGGTGGCCTCGGTGAGTTCGTCGTCGGTCGGCTTACGGGCGAACAGTGAGGTCAACTCAGCCGAGGTGGCCTCGAGACGCTGAAGCTGCTCTCCCACTTCGAGGGGAATCCGAATGGTGCGACCGTGCTGCTGGACCGCGCGCTGCAGCGCCTGACGGATCCACCACGTCGCGTAAGTCGAGAACTTGAAGCCGCGCTCCCAGTCGAACTTCTCCACGGCGCGGAGCAGTCCGAACGTCCCTTCTTGGACGAGATCGATCATTTCGACGCCGCGGTCCTGGTACCGTCGGGCCCAGTGCAGAACGAGTCGTAGGTTCGCCGCGACCATCTGCTTCTTGGCTTCTTCGTCGCCCGCGGTGACACGTTTGGCCAATTCGACCTGCTCGTCGTAGTTGGGCATGGGGTAGCGGTCGAGGTCTCGCATCAGCAGGCCGAGCATGTCATTCGTGTTCACACTTGATCGGCGGTTTGTGTTCATCGCAGCTCCTCGTCGTATTCCCAACGTGCCCCGGAGTCATATTTCTCCTACCGGCGCATAACTAATTTACCACAGCGTAAAACCCAGTACGTGGAAAGTTATTCCCGCACCTGCAACGCAGCATCAGTTGGCGGTGAGAATTTCGTAAGTTTCAGGCGGAATGTGTGCGACGCACGGGCTGGACGCCGCGGGCCTGCAGCACCATGTCCGCCAGGGTGTAACTGGCCAGGTGTTCGCGCATGTGGCTTCCCACGTCGGCCCAGACGCCGAGGAGCACGCACTGTCCCTCGTGGTCGCAGGCGCCGTCCTGATGGGGCTGGCCAAAGTCACCGGCGACAATCGGCCCGTCAACGGCAGCTACGACTTCGGCCAGCGTGATCGATTCCGTGGCTCGCGCCAAGACGTAGCCGCCTCCGACGCCGCGTTTGGAACGGACGAGCCCGACGCCCTTGAGAACCAACAGAATCTGCTCAAGATACGGTTGGGGCAGACCGGTGCGTTGGGCCAGGTCTCGTACGGAGGTCGGCCGCGACGGGTCGTCGTGCAGCGCCAGACTTAGAAGAGCACGGCTGGCGTAATCACCTCGCGTCGATACCCTCACGCCCTCAGTGTAGTGACGGTCGACCCCGAACGACGATGTGGTCACCCTCGGTCAGCATCTGGCACACTGCAAGGGTGGAAGAAGAGAAAAACGAGAATGTTACGGTCGACCCCGACTCGGTCTTACCCCCGGGCCAAGCGGAGGACGAATCGACCGAAGCGACCGACTTCATCAGTCAACCGGCCAAGGTGATGCGCATTGGCGCGATGGTGAAAACCCTCTTGGACGAGGCGCGCAGCGCACCGCTCGACGAACCGGGCCGCACCCGACTGCGCGAGATCTACGAGCAGTCGATCCACGAGCTTTCCGGTGCGCTGTCCTCGGACCTCGGGGACGAGTTAACGCGCATGGCGATCCCCTTCACCGCCGAGGTACCCTCGGAGTCCGAACTTCGAATCGCTCAGGCCCAGTTGGTGGGGTGGCTCGAGGGGCTGTTCCACGGCATCCAAGCGTCGCTCTTCGCCCAGCAGGCCGCCGCCGCCGCGCAGTTGGAGAAGATGCGCGAGCGCTCGCTCAATCCCGGCGCACCCGAACCGAGGGCCGGGACGTATCTCTGAGTTGGCGCTTCGGCGCACCAGTGGCGCGACGACACGGAAAGGAAGTTGAGCAGTCATGGTTGACGGTTTCGTCCACCTGCACAATCACACCGAGTACTCGATGCTCGACGGTGCGGCGCGCGTGGACGACCTCATCCAGGCGGCCATGGTGGACGGACAGCGAGCCATCGGCATCACGGATCACGGGAATCTCTACGGGGTCATCGACTTTTACCAGACGGCGCGCAAATACGGGGTGACCCCGATCATCGGTCTCGAAGCGTACATGGCCGCGAATTCCCGGTTCGACCGACCGCCGCGGCGGGGCAAGATCGATGACACCGGTGGGGACACCGAGGGTGGACAGAAGCTCTATCACCACCTCACCCTGCTCGCTGTATCGAACGACGGCTATCGCAACCTCCGCTCCCTCTCGTCGATGGCGTTCCTCGAGGGCTACTACTACAAGCCCCGGCTCGACTGGGACCTGCTCGAGCGCTACGCCGGCGGACTGGTGGCCACCTCGGGGTGCCTCGGCGGGGTGGTGCTGCAAGCGCTGCTGCAAGACGACTACGCGAAAGCGAAGGATCTGGCGGGACGCCTCCAGACGATTTTCGGGCGCGAGAACTTCTTCATCGAGCTCCAGGACCACGGACTGCCCGAACAGACGCGTACCAATCCACTGCTGATCGCAATCGCCAAGGAGATCGGTGCGCCACTGTTGGCGACCAACGATCTGCACTACGTTCGACACTCCGACGCGGAGATGCACGACGCGCTGCTCTGCATCGGAACCGGCTCCTTGGTCGCCGACCCGAATCGTTTCCGTTTCTCGAGCGACCAGCACTACCTGAAGTCCGCGGCCGAAATGCGATATCTGTTCCGCGACCACCCCGAGGCCTGCGATAACACACTGCTGATCGCGGAGCGGGCCGACATCACGATCGAGTTCGACAACGACGCACTACCGCAGTACCCGGTTCCCACGAACTTCAGCGGTGGCTCCCACAAGGATGAAGCGAATCGATTCCTGCGCGACCTCACGTTCCGCGGGGCGTCCGAACGATACGGGGATCTGTCGGGAGAGGTGCGAGATCGCCTGGACTACGAGCTGGGTGTCATCGCCGACATGGGATTCTCCGACTACTTCTTGGTCGTCTGGGACCTCATCCGCCACGCCCGCGAACAGGGGATCCGAGTCGGCCCCGGACGGGGGTCCGCCGCCGGATGCTGCGTCGCCTACTGCTTGCGCATCGTCGACCTGGACCCGATTCGATACGGGCTCATCTTTGAACGGTTCTTGAACCCGGGTCGTCGGCAGATGCCCGACATCGACATGGACTTCGATGAGCGCTACCGCGGGGACATGATCCGCTACGCGGCGGAACGATACGGTTCGGACCACGTCGCGCAGATCATTACGTTCTCGACGATCAAGGCGCGCGCGGCCGTGCGCGACGCCGCCCGAGTCCTCGGCTACCCACCACAGCTGGGCGACAAGATCGCCAAGGCAATGCCACCGCTGGTCATGGGCCAGGACCTGCCCCTCGAAGCCTGCTTCACCCCGACACCGGGCTACGAGAGCCGTTACGCCGAGGCCGCCGACCTGCGGACGCTCTACGCGACCGACGGTGAGGTCCAACACGTGGTCGACGTGGCCAAGGGCTTCGTCGACAAGCGTCGACAGGACGGGATCCACGCTGCCGCCGTCGTCATCACCAAGGAGCCGGTACTCGAGTACGTTCCGATCCAACGCAAATCGGGGCCCAACGGATCGGCGGAGGACGCACCGATCGTCACGCAGTACGAGGCGACCGCCATCGAAAAACTCGGCCTCTTGAAGATGGACTTCCTCGGGCTGCGTAATCTCGCGATTATCGAGCGCGCGATGGAGCACGTCAAGCGTCGTACGGGCATCGACGTGGATATCGACCACGTGCCTTTGGACGACCCCAAGGTGTACGAGATGCTCCGACACGGTGATTCGATTGGTATCTTCCAACTCGAAGGCGACAAGATGCGCCAACTCATGCGTCGCCTCGCCCCCACGAGTTTCGACGACATCGCGGCCCTGGTGGCGTTGTATCGGCCGGGACCCTTGAGCGAGAACGTGCACAACGACTACGCCGATCGCAAGAACCATCGTCAGGACGTTCGCTACGATCACCCCGACCTCGAGGAGATTTTGCGCGAGACCTACGGCTTGATGATCTACCAGGAGGACATCATGCGCGTGGCGACGCGCATCGCCGGCTTCTCCATGACCGAAGCCGACGACCTGCGCAAGGCCTGTTCGAAGAAGATCCGCGAGATGATTCAAGCGCAACGCGCCAAGTTCGTCGACGGCGCCGAGCGGATGGGCTACGGCCGCGATTTGGGCGAGGCCATCTTCAACAAGATCGAGCCGTTCGCCGACTACGCCTTCAACAAGAGTCACGCGTACGGCTATGCGCTCATCGCTTATCAGAACGCGTGGCTCAAGGCCAATTATCCGGTCGAGTACATGGCGGCCCTGCTGACGTCATTCCGTGACGACAAGGACAAGGCGGCCATCTACCTCAACGAGGCGCGTCAGATGGGAATCACCGTCGGGGTACCCGACGTGAACGAGTCCCTCGCCGACTACGCGCCCAGTCAGCGTGAAACGATGACCATCTTGTTCGGGATGGCGGCGGTGCGTAACGTCGGCGAGGCGCTCGTTGAGAAGATCGTCGGCGAGCGCGAAGCCGCGGGCCCATTCGCCACGGTGTACGACTTCGTTCGCCGCGTGGACCCCACGGTGCTCAATCGCCGAACGATGGAATCGCTTATCAAGGCGGGAACGTTCGACTCCCTCGGCGTCGCTCGGATGGGGTTCCTCCTCGCCGCAGACGAGATCATCGACGTGACGTTGAGCCGGCGGAAGGACCTCTCGCTCGGTATTTCGACCCTGTTCGCGTCGATCGGCGGTCCGGATGGAGCCAGTGATTGGGAGGGGACCGAAGTCGCGATCAGCAACGTCGAATTCGAACAGACGGTGAAGCTCGACTTTGAACGCGAGATGCTCGGTACCTACATATCCGACCATCCCCTCTACGCCGTGGCCGATGTCCTGGCGTCTAAGACCGACGGGTCGATCGTGACGATTCGTGAGCGCGCCGAGGAGATAGCTCGGCTCGGTCGACCGGTTACGATCGGCGGCATTTTGGCTGAGGTGCAAATTCGCACGACCAAGGCAGGTCAACAGTACGCCCGGGTCGTGCTCGAGGACCTCGGGGGCGCGCTCGAAATCAACCTGTCGGCCCGGAAATTCGAAGAGTGCAGCGGATTCCTGGCCAAGGACAACATCGTGTTGGTCAAGGGTCGAATCGACATCCGTGACGAGGAGGTACGTTTCAACGTCCTCGATCTCTCGGTCCTACCGCGGGGGCGTGATGACGGTGAACTCCGGCTGGCCCTGCGGTCCGAGGACCTGACCACGCAGTCGATCGCGGCGCTGCGCGAGATCCTGACGCGCTATCCGGGAAAATCACCGGTCATCGTCGAAACGGGCGAATCTGGTAAGGCCTTCAAACTCGGACCCGAATTCAACGTGAACATCTCGAGCGTGGTCGGTGATTTACGCTCAGAATTCGGCCGGAACGTCATAAAGGCCTAGGCGTAGAGAAGGGTCGTCAAAGTCCCGTAGAATAGACAGTTATGGCAATGATTGTGACGACGAAGGATACGACGGCACTCAGCGACGCGGAGCTGGCCGAGATGGCCGACCTCTGCGTTGACCGTGAACCGAACTTCGACATCGGTTTCCTGTCAAAGCAACGTGAAGAGTGGGTACTAGTCACCCACGCTCGTGAAGGTTCGAAGTTGCGAGGGTACTCCTTCAGTACCCTCGAGCGGATCGGTGGCACGCCGTCGTTGCTGATCGGACTGCTCTTGGTGGACCGTAACGCGAAGGCCGACCAGACGCTGCGTACGATTCTGCACGACCAGTTTCGCCGGGCACTCCTGGCGTTCCCCGACGAAGACGTCTTGCTCGGGGCTCGATTGACCTCGCCCGATGGCTTTCGGGCGTTCGCGGGCCTCGAAGATATCGTGCCACGGAAGGGCTACAAGCCCACCGGTGAAGATCGCGCCTGGGGCCGTCGACTGGCGAAGCGTTTTGGCGCCGAGAAGGCAATTGACGACCACACGTTCGTAATGACGGTGCCGCCGGGGCCCGTCGGCTGCCTTGACTACGTGGCCGCCAAGGGGGTCATCCCCGAGGGAGCCGAAGAATTTTTCACGGGTCTGTGCCCCGAGGACGGCCAGCGACTTATCGCGTTCGGCTGGGCCATGGCCGAGTCGCTCGCGACGGGTAAATTGCCGCGGTAGCGCCGCGCCGCGATTAACCGCGGGGGAGTAGGCCCGTGCAGCTCTTGTAGCAGTGGCCATCGACCGGTTGGGAGAGCGTGGTGAGCACGTACGTCGGGCGAAAGCCCAGCGAAGTCGCCAGGTCCTTGCCCGCGAGAGACGATCGACGGGTGGCTTCCATCGTACGGACCGCGTGGCTGTCCTCGCAGACCAGCCAGACGTCGTCACCGAACCAGCCGAATCGGACCCAGGTGGAACCGTCATCGTGTCGACGGAGCAACTGGGGCCCTCGATCAGCGGCGATCAGGGCCACGCTCGGCCGCTCACCGCGAAACTCCCAGTAGGGGGCGCTCGGCCCACGAAACCCGAACAGTGGTCCGTCAGCGGGCGTCGCTAGCGCCTCGAGCCAATGACGGATGTGGCGGCCGCGGTAGGAACCGAGCCGCCGAGGCAGTTCGGCGATGGTGACCGCCTCCGGCTGCGCCAGGTCCGTCCGTTCGATGTCGCTGGCCAACTGACCTTCCACCACGTCGAAAGTCACGAGGTCGGTCTCAACCCCGACCGGCCACGGGATCCGCCACCGCACGATCGTGTGCGAGGCCAAGTCCATGACCGTGGTGGTTTCGTTCGTCGACCCCAAGACGAGTCCGAACATCGTGGTATTCGGTGAGAGATCGACGGTCGGGTAGTGGACCATCCGTTCGACGAGTTGCTTGATGGCCTTGACGGCCGGATCACGGTTGAAGAGCGCCATCAGTGAAAAGTTCGGAGTTGGTCTTCGAGGTCGGCGACGGTAGCAACTGGTCGTTGGCAGGCACCACGGCGACAGACGTAGGCCCACCCGGGTGAACGTCCGACGAGTAACGGTGAAGAACCTGTTCCGGTCACGAGTACGGCGTATCGCATGTTCCCCAATCGTACGTGGTCGCTGAGGGGGTTCGCGGCGCCGGGAATGACGATTTCCATCGCGTCCATCGCGTAGCCGGCGGCGTCGACGAGGTCGGGAACGCTGGCGGGGTTCTGCACCAAGACATCGCTCGCCATGGTAATGAGCCGTTGCGCAACTGCGAGCACGTCCGTTCGGTCGTCGATTAGACCGAGTCGAGCCAGCGCCCGAGCCCCAACGGCCTGACTCGACGGTGTCGCACTATCGAACAGCCCTTTGGTTCTCAGAAACGTGTCGGTCACGAGGTCACTCGAATCGAAGAAGCCGCCGCCCACGTTTGGGGAGTCCACGGTCGGCGTCGGCCCGTCCCAATAGTGCGCCATGAGGTACGCCGCATCCGTCCGGGCAACGCGTAGCCAATCGTCCTCGCCGGTACGTTCGAACGCGTCGAGCTCGGCGTCGATGAGCCAGGCCAGGTCAGCGGCGGTGGCGCGCGCGCCACGGCGCTCCACTCGCCACCACTCCTCGTTGGAGAAGTGGGAGGTCCTCAGTGACCGAAGTAAGCGGAGGCCCTCGGTGACGTGCTCGGTGGCGCGGCTCGCGATGAAGGCACCCGCCAGCATTGCGTTCCATTCGAGGATGACTTTGTCGTCACGGGAGGGCTGCGGCCGCCTAGCTCGCGCGGTCCGAAGCGCGTGATGGGCGGGCGCGAGTTGGGGCGGTGTCACGAATGGCTCGTCGGTGGTGAGCGCGGGGACGGAGCGACCGTCGATATCCCCGTTCGTGGTGATTCGCCAGCGCCGCAGCGATGGTTCGATGAACTGTCCGTAGTCGGCGCCGTTTAAAACAATGGCGACCTCGGCCACCGTCCAGGTGACGTGTGATCCTTCGAGGCCGTCGGCGTCGGCGTCGAGCGAAGACGCGTATCCGTCGGGAACGGCGAGTTCACGTCGGACGAAGTCCAGCGTGTCGATGGCGACGGCGCGCCATTGATCGTTCGAATACTGGTTACTGGCGCGAAGATACATTCGGGCGAGCAATGCCTGGTCGCTGAGCATCTTTTCGAAGTGCGGGACGCGCCAGAAATCGTCGACACTGTAACGAGCGAAACCACCCCCGAAGTGGTCGTAGATGCCGCCTCGACACATCGAATCGAGGGTGAGCGTGACGGCGTGTCGGGATCGATCGTCGATCCGGTGCAGGAGTGCATCGACGTAGCTGGCTCGCGGGAACTTCGGTGCGCGTCCGAATCCGCCGTGCTCGTCTAATCGTGACACGAGTTCATTACCCAGACGCTGTCTGACTTGAGCGAGATCGAGCGCGTCGCCCGATTGCGTGAGGTGGTCGACGAAGGTGACCTCACGTCGCATCGCCCCGTCGAGCTCGTCGGCTTGACTGTTCACGAGCGTTCGTTGATTGACCCACGCATCACGTACCGCCTGGAGCAGCCGGGGGAATCCGACCATTCCATGGCGGTCGGAGGGCGGGTAGTAGGTACCCGCGAGGAATGGGCGACCATCGGGCAGGAGGAAGACGGACATTGGCCATCCACCCTGACCCGTTACTAATTGGGTTGCGGCCATGTAAATCGCGTCGATGTCGGGACGTTCTTCCCGATCGACCTTGATCGCAACGAAATGGTCGTTCAGCAGGCCGGCGATAAGGGGGTCTTCGAAGGATTCGTGGGCCATGACGTGGCACCAGTGACAGGCCGCGTAGCCAACGGAAAGGAAGACCGGTCGATCGAGCTTCCGGGCGTACTCGAAGGCGTCGTCGCCCCAGGTCCACCAATCGACGGGGTTGGAGGCGTGTTGGCGGAGATAGGCCGACGTTGACGACGCCAATCGATTCATGGCGCGATGCTACGGGTTCAAGGTGACGGCTGAGACTTGTTCGTCGGCCGTAGCCAAGCCCACGCGGCCACGTCGCCGAGTTCAGCCATCACGGGCGGCTCTGCGCCGCGTCGCTCGCATGTGATTGAGGCGATCTCAATCCCGGCGGCCACCGCTTCGGTCACGGCGGCGAGGTCTTCGATGGCTCGCCGATCGAAATCGTGGCCCGTCCACCACGCCAGGAATCCTCCGACCAACGTATCGCCGGCGCCGACCGTGTCAACGATTGGTCGGTCGTCGACGGGGAACGTGGATATGCCGTGGGGTCCCATCAGTCGGACGGGGTGAGGACCGTCGGTGATGATGATCCACCGTGGCCCGCGGGCCGCGATATCGCGGGCGGCGTCGAGGGTCTCTCGGTGGGGGGCGATGAATGAGAGGTCGTCGGTACTGACTTTGACTACGTCCGCGCGTCGGAAAAGGTCGAGGAGGCGCGCACGGTAGCGGTCATGGTCACCCGTTGCGGCTGGTCGACAGTTCGGGTCGACGACCACCAACGTCGTCGGATCGACCGCCGAAACGAGTGCGGTCGCGGCCTCGGCCATCGGCTCGACGATGAGTCCGAGCGTCCCGACGTACAACGCGCTAGGTACGGCGAGTCGCCCATACCGGTCGAGCGTGGCGGTGGCGTCATTTTCGAACGCGGCGGTGTCGCTCAGATAGAAGGCGTAGTGCGCTGCACCACCGTTCGCGCGCACCAACGCGAGGCTCGTCGGCTTGTCGGACGCTCGCTCGAAGGCGGTGACCACGCCGTCGGCGCGCAAAACCTCGCGCAGTTGCACACCAAAGGTGTCAGTGGATAGACCGCTGAAGAAGTATGCGTGTTGACCGAGTCGCGCCACGGTGCGCGCCACGGTGAATGGACCGCCACCCGGTATTGGCGTCAGACGACCGTCGGCGTCGATGAATATGTCGACGAGGTTCTCACCCAGAATGACCACCGCATTCGTCATCTCAATGGCCCTTCGTGGCGACTCGCGGCGTGTTCTTCATGTCGCCCCTTTTTCGTCGGCGTGATTGATGTGACAACGTTATCTCGTTACACTGGCCAGCAACGCATCAAATTATCGGTGCGCGAGCGTGAGGAGTTACCTTGTTCGACGAAGTCGCCGATCCACCGACCGGTTCTCGGGCGACGATGAAGGATGTGGCGAACGTCGCCGGAGTCAGTTTGAAGACCGTTTCTCGCGTCATTAATCAAGAGCCGAACGTGAACGAACTGTTGGTGCGCCGAGTCCGAGACGCGGTGCAGCAACTGTCGTACCGACCGAACCTCAAAGCGCGGTCATTGCGTCGACTCGACGGGCGGTCGGCGACCATCGGTGTCCTCCTGGAGGACCTCTCCAACCCTTTTTCGGCGACGATTCTCCGAGCGATCGAAGAGGTGGCAACCGCCCGTGGTGTCTCCGTACTCGGTGGGAGCCTCGACGAGAGTCCCGAGCGCGAGCGTCGACTAACGGCCTCGATGTCAAGCCACCGCGTGGACGGTATTATCCTCGCGCCGGCGAGCCCTTCGCACGAGTTTCTAGCCCCTGAACAGGTAGCAGGGACTCCATTCGTCTTCGTGGACCGGCCTCCGATCAATTTGGATGCCGACCATGTGCTCAGCGACAATCGAGATGGAACGGCGCGAGCGGTCGAGCGGTTGTTGGGTCTGGGACACGAACGAATCGGGTTCTTAGGTGATGACGAGGCACTCTGGACAGCTCGCGAACGATACCTGGGGTACTACGAGGCGCTTCGTGTGCGAGCGATTGAGATCGATGACGATTTGGTACACCTGAACGTACATTCAATGACGGCGGCCTCGGCGCTCGTCGATGGAATGCTCGCACTCGACGATCCGCCGACGGCCATTTTCACTGGTCGGAACATTCTCACGATTGGGGCGGTGCGGTCACTTCGTCACCACGGGTTGGAGTCGAGAATCGCGCTGATCGGATTCGACGACTTTCCACTGGCTGACTTGCTGGTTCCCGGCGTCTCGGTGGTGGCACAGGAAGTGGCCCTAATTGGACGGCGAGCAGCCGAACTGCTCTTCAATCGGCTCGACGGTGATCGGTCTGCGACGCAGCGAGTCGTCGTTTCGACCCACTTTATACCCCGAGGATCAGGAGAAATCTCTCCGGTTTGAACTCGGTGAAGTTTTTTGCGTGTTCGATTGACGCGGGTTATCACGCTCGCTATTCTCTAGACAACGTTGTCTTACGGACGTGGAGAAGTGCTCGACGTACCGATGAACAGGGGGAGTTTCAATGAAGAGAGACCAAGTGCGGTCGAGTTCGGGCCGGCGGACCCGTTTCGCCGGTGCCAAGGCGGTCCTGTCGGGAGCGCTCGCCGTCAGTTCGCTGGCGTTGATCAGTGTCGGTTCGGCGACGGCGGCCAGTGCCTCGGCGAAGAAGATCACCGTCGCCTTCGTCGTTGGCGCCGAGGCGGACCCGTTCTTCATCTCGATGAACGCGGGCGCCCAGGCGGAGGCGACCAAGCTCGGCGTCAATCTGATCTGGCAAGGCAACCCATCGCAGTACTCGCCGTCGACCCAGATTCCTATTGTGCAGCAGGTCATCTCTCAGTTGCAGTCGAGTAAGCCCAGCGCGCTGGTGTTGGGGCCGACCGACCCCAAGGCGCTGCAACCGTACGTCAACCAGGCCATCAAGGCGGGCATCCCGACCTTCAACGTCGACTCGTCAGTAGCCAATTTGAAGAAAGTCGTCTCCTTCGTGACGGGTAACAACGCACAAGGTGGCGCCGCGGCGGCCGACGCGCTCGCGACGGCGATGGGGTACAAAGCGGGAAAGAAGTACAACGTCGCCGTAGGCATGACGTCGCCCACTGCGACGACGAACGTTCTGCGATTCCAGGGTTTCAAAGCGGAAGTGGCGAAGAAGTACCCCGGCATCAAGATTGTGGCCGAGGCGTACTCACAGTCGAGCCCAACGACAGCCAACTCGAACATCCAAGGCTGGCTCACCAAGTACAGCCAGGGGAGTTCGACCGCATTGAATGGAATCTTCGCGATTGACGGCACGAACGCTGAGGGTGCCGCGAGCGCCCTGCAGGCTGCGGGCCTCGCGTGCAGCGCCACCTCGTGCGGTTCCGGCAAGGTGGCGTTGGTCGGCTATGACGCCTACAACACCAACGTAGCCCTGCTGCAACAAGGCATCTTTGCGGCGCTCATCGCTCAGGACCCCGCTAAGGAAGGAATGCTTTCGGTGCTCAACGCCTACAACTTCCTTACCCACCACAAGGTGAAGGGGATCAAGCACCTCATCACGTTGCCGAACGTGACGCTCACCCCGAAGTCTCCGGCCGCGTTGCTCACCAAGTACACGTACCAGACGGCCTAACGGTTGGTACCACCACGCCCAACGACGACGCGCGATGGCGTCGTTGGGCGTGGTGGCTCGTATCCGGAATCCATCGAGGAGGCATGTAGTGTCCAGGGCAGTGAGCGAGGTCGTGTCACCGAGCAGCAATGAGGGTGAGCCGGCGTCGTGGGCGCGCCGACTAGTCGGCAACCAGCAGTTCATGTTGTTCGTCGTGTTCGTGGCGATTTTCGCGTTCTTCACGTTCAATGATTCTGTCTTCGCCTCGGTCAGCGAAATCGGAAACAACATCACTGATTTCAGCACGTTGGTACTGCTCGCGGTCGGTGAAACCTTCGTTATTGCGACGGGCGGGATTGACCTTTCCGTCGGGGGGACTTCAGGATTTGCCGGCGTCGTGGGTGCAATCGCCATGGAGCATTTGGCGCCGCACGGCGAGTGGGTGGTACTCGGTGTCGGCACGCTCGTGTGCCTCGGAGTCGGAATCGGCATTGGATTGATTAACGCCGTGCTCATGCACTACGCGCGATTGGTCCCGTTTGTGGCGACCTTGGTCACGATGGGCGCCGCCGAAGGCATGAGCTTGGTCCTCACCGGTGGTGCACCGGTGGGCTCGAACTTCGGTGCGATCACGCTCACCGAGCCTAAAATCAGCGTCTTCTCGTATCCGGACATCATAATTATCCTGATCACGGTCGTCGCGGGTCTCTATCTTCACTACTCTAAGTTCGGTCGGTACACCTTCGCTATCGGGTCGAACTCCTTCGCGGTTCGAGCGGTCGGCGTCAACGTGCGCCGACACCTGACGTGGGTGTACGTACTTTCTGGCGCACTCGCGGGTTTGACGGGCATGTTTATCTACATGCGCCTGGGTTCGGGTGCACCATCGGCGGGGGTTGGGACCGAATTGGTCGCCATCGCGGCGGTCGTCATCGGCGGCGCCCGCCTGACCGGCGGATCCGCACAACTCTCTGGCACGGTCTTGGGGGCAATGATCCTGACGATCGTGTCGAGCGGCCTCATCATCATGAACGTCTCGCCAAACTTCAATCAGGTCGCGGTTGCGATACTCATCGCGTTGGCCGCGACGTTCCAAGCGCTTCGCAAGGGATCGAGGGCAGACGTATGAGCGACCCGACGCCGCTCTACGAAGCGCGAAACGTCTACAAGAACTACGGCAGTGTCGCCGCAGTCAAGGACGTGTCGCTCACGATTCACGCCGGCGAGATCGTCGGGCTCGTCGGGGATAACGGTGCAGGAAAGTCGTCACTGGTCAAGGTGCTGTCCGGGGTCTACCAACCGGACGCCGGTCAGCTGATCGTCGACGGCGTCGAACGTCACTGGAAGTCGCCCCACGACGCCATGCTCGCCGGAGTCGAGACGCTCTATCAAGATTCGGGCCTGGCCCTCGACCTGACGATTGGCGCGAACGTCTTCTTGGGCCGAGAGAAGATGAAACCAGGGATTCTCGGCCGACTGGGATTCTTGGCCCAAAAGGAGATGGACGCTGAAGCGGCGGAGGACCTCGAGCGCACGGGCATCGCCGTGCACGCTTCCAAGCGCACGGTGGGTCAACTTTCCGGCGGACAGCGACAAGCGGTGGCCATCGGGCGGGCGGTCGCGTGGGCCCAGAAGGTCATCATCCTCGACGAGCCAACGAATCATCTTGGAGCGCGCCAAGCTGGCGAAGTACTTGCCGTCATGCGCGCAGCGCGCGAACGGGGACTCGGCGTTATCTTCATCTCGCACACGTTGCCGCACATCCTGGAGATCTGTGATCGAATCGTGGTGCTGCGATTGGGGTCGGTGGTGCGTGACGCGCCGACGTCGACCTTCACGGCCGAATCCCTGCTCGGAACGATCACCGGTCTGCACGCTGAGTAGTCGCGGCGCGTTCTTCCTCGTCGCGCGACGGTCGAATCGATACCATCGGTAACCGAGCAAGTTGCGGGCGGGTGAGTAGGAGTGGACATGAACGAGCCGATTCGATGGGGCGTCCTGGGTACCGGTCGGATCGCCCAGACGTTCGCGCGAGACCTCGCACTGACCACGTCAGGGGTGATTGCCTCGGTCGGTTCGCGATCGAAGGAGAGTATGGATCGATTCGCCGACGCCTTCGACGTCGCTGGCCGACACGACTCGTACGAAGCACTGGTGGCCGATCCCAGTATCGAAGCGGTGTACGTAGCAACGCCGCACCCGATGCACGCCGCGAATGCGTTGCTCGCACTGGCGCACGACAAGCACGTTTTAGTGGAGAAGGCGTTCACGATGAACGCCGCTGAGGCGCGTCTCGTGGTGGACGAGGCCCGCGAACGGGGACTTTTCGCAATGGAGGCGATGTGGACGCGTTTCCTGCCGCACGTTGTCGCCATCCGCAAGATACTGGCGAGCGGTGAACTGGGGACCGTCGTCGCGTTGCACGCGGATCACGGTAAGTGGTTCGAGCCCGATCCGCAGTTCCGACTCTTCGCCCCCGAACTCGGCGGCGGTGCGCTGCTTGACCTGGGTGTCTATCCCGTGTCCTTCGCGTCGATGGTGCTCGGCGAACCGACGACGGTTCGAGCCATGCTCACCCCCGCGTTTACCGGGGTTGACGGCCAGACGTCGATGTTGTTTGGTTACGACTCGGGGGCGCAGGCGGTGCTGACCTGTACGTCGCTCGCACGCAGCGCCACTCGCGCCAGCATCGTTGGCACCGAGGCGAGAATCGATATCGACGGGGACTTCTACGCCCCGACGTCATTCACGCTGACCGATCGTGACGGCAGATCGAGGCGATTCGAGTTCGATACGGAGGGACGGGGACTGCACTACCAAGCCGTGGAAGCGGCTCGGTGCATCCGCGCGGGAGAGACCGAGAGTTCCGTGATGCCCTTGGACGAGACGATCACCATCATGGCGACGATGGATCGGGTGCTGTCGTTCCTCGACGCGTAGTCGCGCGCTCTGAGACGGTTGGTGGCCGAAGGAAATCCGGCAATACGAGTGTCAAGTTCACGTCACATCGAAAATTCGGGGTGGTGGTACAAGTGGAATTCGAGGTGCTATCTTGCTTTTCGAACGCCGTTCACGGTTAGTTCACGCGGTATTAACAAACAACGACGTCGCGGGACGTCAAAGAAGGGTTGGGGAGAATGAATTTCAAAACAGCGAGGACCCTCGCGTCTGTAGCACTGGTGGGGAGTTTTGTTACCGCCATGTTGCCGAACGTGAGCTCCGCGAGTCCGGCACGGACAGTTTCAGATAAGACGTTCAACACGAGTTTCTCGACGATGAAACTACTGAAGGGCGTCGCCGCGAAGGGGAAGGGCACAATCGCAGTCATCTTGCCAGACACGGTTACGTCGACGCGCTACACCGAGTTCGACGCGCCGTATCTTCGCAAGGCATTCCAGGCGGCAGGGCTGAAGGGGAATCAGTTCACCATTCAGAACGCGCAGGGAAGCGACACGACGCAGTACACCGACGCCCAAGCGGCTATCGCTCGCGGCGCCAAGGTGCTGGTGCTTGACCCACTGGACTCAACGACCGGTGCGGTCATCGAGGCGTACGCCAAGGCCCGCGGTGTTGCGGTCATTGACTACGACCGGTTGACCCTCGGGGGCGCGCGTAGTTACTACGTGAGCTTCAACAACGTTGCCGTCGGAACACTCATCGGTCAGGGCCTCTTGGCCTGTCTCACCTCGTGGAAGGTCAGCAGCCCAGTCGTCTACGTCATGAAGGGTGCACCGACTGACAACAACGCGACCTTGTTCGCCCAGGGTTACGACGCAGTGCTGAACAAGGCTGGCTACAACACGAAGAGCGGATCGTCGAACACGGTGCTCGAGAATGTCGGAACGTGGACCCCTTCGGTCGCGCTGACTGACTTCCAGGGTGCTTACACGGCGAACCCGAAGATCAACGCGGTCGTCACGCCGAACGACGAGAACGCCGCACCGATCATCAGTAACCTGCAGAGCAAGGGCCTGAAGCCCCAGACGATTCCGTTCACGGGTCAAGACGCCACGCTCACCGGTTTCCAGAACATCATCTCTGGCTACCAGTGCGGTACCGTCTACAAGCCAATCTGGCTCGAAGCACAGGCTGCGGCCGCACTCGCCATCTATCTTCGTGCGGGTATCCGTCCGCCGAAGGGGCTGGTGAACGGTACGTCGAACGACTCCGTGGCGACCATCAACAGCTTGAAGAAGGTCCCCTCGGTGCTTTTGACCGCTGAATGGGTAACGGCTTCGAGCGTTGAGAAGACGGTCATCAAGGACAAGGTCATCAAGGCCTCGGCGCTGTGCACCAGCAGTGCTCCGACCGTCGCCGGCTCGACGCAGCCGACGTACGCCCAGGACTGCAAGACGTACGGGATTAAGTAGTCACTGACGATGACGACGACCCCTGAATCGACGAGTCCCCTCACGCCCCAGAACGGGGTGTCGGTATCCGGCGATTCAGGGGTCGCGTCATCGGCCCTGCTGAGTCTGCGCGGCATCACCAAGAGTTTCGGCGCAGTCGAAGCGTTGAAGCACGTCGACCTCGATATTCCCGCTGGCCAGGTCACCGCACTGATCGGTGACAACGGTGCGGGGAAATCAACGTTGATCAAGGCAATCGCGGGAATTTACGCGCCGACCAGTGGCGAGATCTACTGGGAGGGCCGCAAGGTCTCCATGCACACCCCTCGAGACGCCGAGGACCTCGGTATCGCGACGGTCTACCAGGACCTCGCACTCTGCGACAACCTCGACATCGTTCAGAACATGTATCTGGGCCACGAGGAGAGCCGCCGGCTGACGCTGGACGAGATCAAGATGGAACTCAACACCAAACGGGTTTTGAGCGAACTCTCAGTGTCCACCGTACGGTCCGTTCGCCAGCTCGTCGGGTCGCTTTCCGGTGGCCAACGCCAGGCGATCGCCGTGGCCCGTGCGGTCATGCACGAATCCAAGTTGGTCATCATGGACGAGCCCACGGCGGCACTCGGCGTATCACAGACGGCGCAGGTCCTCGATCTGATCAAGCGACTGGCGTCGCGAGGTATCGCGGTGCTCGTTATTTCGCACAATCTCGTTGACGTCTTCGAGGTCGCCGATCGCATCGCGGTGATGTACCTCGGCACCCTCGTGAGTAGCGGTCCCGTTGCCAATTACGACACGGCCAGCGCCGTGGAGATCATCACTACCGGCGGTTTCCAGTCAGATGTTGCGGCCACGGTCAAATAAGTAATCGAACAAAGGATTTGTCGGTGTCAGACACTAACGTGACCGTGCCCGTCGCTGACGGTGGTGCGGTTAATTCACTTCGTGGTCAACTGAAACGACTCCGTCAGGGTGATAAGGGGCTACTGCCCATTCTGCTCGGACTCGTCGTGTTGGTGATCTACTTCCAGATCCGCAACAGTGTCTTCCTCTCGTCGGGGAACCTGGTCAACCTGTTCGTGCAGGCGACGATCTTCATCCTGCTGGCTATGGCCGAGATCTGGCTCCTCCTCCTCGGGGAGATCGACCTCTCCGTCGGCTTCGTCAGCGCTCTCGGTGCGACGACAGCCGTCATCCTCTTGGACAATCAGTTCCAATGGCCCTGGTTCGCGGCGCTGCCCTTAGCCATTGTCGTTACCACCGCGATTGGCACGCTGCAAGGGTTCATCATCATCAGACTCCGTTTGCCATCCTTCATCGTCACCCTGGCCGGACTACTCGGCTGGGAGGGCGTACTGATCTTCTTCGTGGACCGACAAGGAACCGGCGGAACGATTCCCGTCCAGGAGAAAGTCTTGTATGACCTGGTCAACGCGAATCTCTCCCCGATTGCGACGTGGATTTTCACGCTCGCGTGTGCGGCCGCGATGATCTACATCATCGTGCGTCGTGACCAATCACGTCGCTCCAGTGGGCTCGACTCTGTGCCGCAGTTCGTCACTATCGCGAAGTCGGCGGCGCTCGTCGTCGCCAGTGTCGTGTTGGTGCTGGTCTTCAACGCCAACCGGGGCACGTTCGTGGTGCTCGAGGGGATGCCCTACGCGATTCCCGTCGACATCGCCATGTTGGCGGCCGGAAGCTTCATTTTGACGCGCACCAAGGCCGGTCGCTACATCTACGCCATTGGTGGCAACGCCGAAGCGGCACGGCGAGCTGGCGTAAACGTCAACCGGTACCGCCTATTGGCGTTCGTCTTCACGGGGATTACCGCTGGCGTCGCGGGCCTCATCTACGCGTCACGGCTCGGGGGCATCTCGGACAACGTCGACAGCAACCTGGTGCTGCTCGCCGTGGCGTCGGCCGTTATCGGGGGCACGAGCTTGTTCGGCGGACGCGGCAAAATGATCCACGCCGTGATCGGTGGACTGGTGATTGCGACGATCTACAACGGTATGGCGTTGATCAACATGAGTGCCGCGACGCAGTACATCGCCACTGCACTGGTCTTGTTGGTGGCCGTGGCGATGGATGCCGTGGCGCGACGCGGTTCGTCACCGTCCCGGTAGTACACGGTGAACGAGGCGCTCGCCCGACTGAATGACCGAGTCGTTCTCATCACGGGGGCGAGTCGAGGCATTGGACTCGCCGTTGCTCGGGCGTGCGCTCAAGAAGGGGCGCTGGTCGTGATTTCGGCACGCCACGCCGAAGACCTCGATGCCGCGCGCGCAACGTTTCCTGATCCGTCGAGGGTGTTGGTCCGGCCGTCTCACGCGGGGTCACGTGAGCAGGCGAATGAGCTCGTGCAGTGGACCATCGACTCATTCGGTTCGCTGGACGTATTGGTCAACAACGCCGCGACCAACCCGTACTTTGGTCCCCTCGTCGACATCGATGACGCCCGGATGGCGAAGACGTACGAGGTGAATCAGGCCGCGATCGTCACTCACGTCGCCGCGGCGTGGCACTCGTGGATGCGCGAACACGGGGCGTCGTGCTCAACGTCGCCTCCATCGGGGGATTCTCAGTCGAACCTGGTATTGGTTGGTATAACGTCACCAAGGCCGCCGTCATCCAATTGACCAAGCAGTTCGCGTGGGAACTTGCACCTCGAGTTCGGGTCAACGCCATCGCGCCGGGCCTCGTGCGAACGGAGTTCGCGCGCGGCATCTGGGAACAGCACGAGGAGTCGGTCGAGGCGAGTATTCCGCTCGGGCGCATTGGTGAGCCGTCGGACGTAGCGGGGCTCGCCGTGACCCTCGTGAGCGACGACGCGTCCTGGGTGACGGGCCAGACGTTTGTCGTTGACGGCGGGACGACGACGAAACCGTCGGGCGGGGTCGGCTGATTCGATCAGTGCAGGTAAGGCAGGTCGCGGCGGCGAATCTTCCCGTTGCCCGTCCTGGGGATCGCCGTGACGTAGCGAATCTCTTTGGGCTTGGCCCAAGGGCCGATTCGCTCAGCCGCGACTTCGCGAATCGGGTCGTCGATAAGTTCGCCGTCAGTGACTACGAGGGCGACGACGCGTTGACCCCACTGCGGATCGTCGACGCCGGTTACCGCGACGTCCCGGACGTGTTCGAGGGGGGTCAGAACGCTCTCGAGGTCCTCCGGCCAAACTTTTTCTCCGCCGGTATTGATCACGAACGCGAGACGTCCGTGGATCGAGAGCCGACCGTTGTCGACGCTGCCGCCGTCACCCGTAGGGAACCAATCGTCGAGCCCGTCGGGACCGGTGATGCGTGGTCTCGCCGCGGTGCGATAGGAGCGGAAGAGGGTGGGAGAGCGCACGATGATCTCGCCGTCGACGCTCGCGAGCTCGACGCCGGGTAGCGGTTCACCGTTGTAGACGACGCCCGACCCGGTCTCGGTCATGCCCCACGTGGACACGACGTTATCCCCGGTCAGCGATGGTGGTCGAGCGCCGCCCAACAGCACGACGCGGAATTGGGAGAGGTCGTGGCGAGCGAGGTGCGTTCGAACCACGGCGACGTGGGTCGCTCCTCGGGCGATGGCGTCTTCGAAATCGTTCCCTGCGGACCAGACCAGCGATGCATCATCGAGAATTGCCCGCAGGATCACGGCGAGCCCGCCGATGTGGTTCGCCGGTAACACGGGGAACCAAACGGGCGCGGCGCCGTCACGGAGCGTGGATTGGGTGATGGAGGCGCTCGCGCTCAGGGCCAACCAGGTGAGCTCGGCCGCCTTCGGCGTGCCACTCGATCCGGAGGTAAGCATGACGAGACCGACCTCATCATCGACCGGCCGTCCGTCGTCGAGTGGCGTCCGACCGTCCACACCCCAATGGACGGTCGCCCCGAGCGTGGTCAGCTGACTGAGTTGCTGGCGAGCGGTGAGGCGTTGATCCACAATACAGAAGGCCTCACCTCGGTCGACGCACGTGCGTAGTCCGTACTCGAGGGACGGACCCAACGGGAAGTCGAGAGCAACGAGATCGGCCACGGAGTGATGCTAGAGGCGTCGACGAACCCCTGCGGCCCCTTCGATCGCGTCGCGTCGGGGCCAGTCGCGGCGTGGATTTGGTGCGTCCGTTCGCCGCCTACGCGAGGAGCCCGGCGATAGTGTCGGGGACGGGGGTGGATATGGCGTCATTGCGATACGAGGTGCGCATCGCCGCCCCCGCGTCGGTCGTCTGGAAGATTATCGAGGATCCCGCTTCAATTCCGAAATGGTTTCCGGGGATCATCGCCGCAGACGTCGAGGGTTCGATTCGCACAATCACCCTGGCGACCGGGATAGTCATCCCCGAGGAGATACTCGCCATCGATGCCCTCCAACGTCGATTCGCGTACCGCATCCTCGCGCCTCAGTACCGTTCGCACCTGGGCACAATCGACGTGATCGAACTCGATGAGCGCGACACGCTATGCGTCTACGCAACGACCGCCGAACCGGACACGCTAGCCCTGATCATCGGGGGTGCGTCGTCGGGTGCGCTGGATTCGATCAAACGGATTGCCGAAGGGGGATGATGGGCCGACGCATTCTTTTCATCACAACTGATCAGCAGCGCTACGACACGGTCGGAGCCAACGGTGGCCTCGTGGCGCGCACGCCCACGCTGGATCGGCTCGCGGCGGAAGGTATCCGCTACGAACGATGTCAACCGACCTCGGTGGTGTGCATGCCGTCGAGGGCATCGATGCTGACTGGTCAATACCCCAGCGCTCACGGGGCGTGGATGAACGGTGTCCCCCTCGCGGTCGACGCACCATCAATCGCGGCGCACCTGCATGACGCGGGGTACGCGACCGCCCTCATCGGTAAGGCCCACTTCGAACCATTCCTCGACCCCTTCGGTCGCTACCCCGAGAACGCACTGGCGCACCTCGGAATTCCGACGGTCGAATCTCCGTGGTTTGACGGACGTCGCGGGGTACACCGAGGTTTCGACCACTTGGAGTTCGCGACGCACGGCGTGCTCGGGCCACTGCACTACGCGCAATGGATCCGCGAGCAGCACCCCGAAGCATTGGGCGGGTTTTACGCCGTGGTCGACGGGGACCTGAACGTGAACGCGGCTGGTGGCGGCGACACCGGCGCCCCGCAGGTGGCGATTAATCCGGTCGCGCGCGACTGGTATCACACTGACTGGGTGGCTGATCGAACCATCGCGTGGCTGGAGAGTCAACCGGTGGAGCGAGACTGGTTCTGCTGGATGAGTTTCCCCGACCCCCATCACCCTTGGGATCCGCCAGCGGCCGAACGCGCCCGGGTTCCCTGGCGTGAGGTGGCGCTTCCGATCAACTACCCGCAGCGAGCCGAAGACCGCGAGCGATTGCTCGACCAGAAGGCGCAACACTGGCGGATGTGGTACGACGGGCGACTCGTGAGCAACTACGAGGCACCCGCGAAGTGGGTGCCGGCGACCTTGACGGCTGATCAGGTTCGAGAGGTGAACGCGCTGAACGCCGTGGAGGTCGAATTAATCGATGAGGCGATTGGTCGGGTGCTGCGAGCGATTCGAGAACGCGGGTGGGGGGAAGATGTCGACGTCATTTTCACGACCGATCACGGCGAGTTCCAAGGGGACTACGGACTGTTGTTCAAGGGTCCCTACCACGTGGACTCGCTGATGCGGCTCCCGCTGATTTGGCGGCCGGCCCCCTCGACGGCGCCGTCGCCGACGGTGGTCAGTGCACCGGTAAGTCTCGTATCCTTGGCGGCCACGTTCGCCGACATTGCGGGGACCGCTCGTCCGGACTGGGTCGAGGGCGAGCGGCTGCCGATCAACGATCGTGACGCCCAGGACCGGAACTTCGTGGGCACTATCACCGAGTGGGACTCCGCGCTCTTCGGCGTCGACGTCCACGTTCGCACCATACTCACTGATCGCTATCTGTACACGGAGTACCAACCGGGTTCGGTCCACGATGGCAGCGAAGGGGAACTGTACGACCTCGTCGACGATCCGCTCCAACGGGTGAATCGATTCTCGGACCCGACCCTTTCGGAGGCACGGTCGTCACTGCACGAGCAACTGGCGTTACACGAGACCCGAGAGGTCGAGCGGGCGATACCGGGACGACTAGTCGCACCGGTCTAGCTCGGCGATAGCGTGGTCGCCATGAACGAGACCGTTATTCAAGGACCACCCGTCGACCCCGTCGACCAGTTCCGCTCCGTGCCGTTGCCGTCGTGGCAGACCGAGGGGGACTACGGCGACATCATTTACGAGGTTGGCGACGGTATCGCGCGTATCACCATCAACCGTCCCGAGCGACGCAACGCCTTCCGGCCCCAGACGCTGTTTGAGCTGTCCGACGCATTCGAACGGGCACGCGACAACACCACGGTCGGCGCCATCATCCTGACCGGCGCGGGGCCCGACGCGTTTTGCTCGGGTGGGGACCAGAAGATCCGCGGTGACGATGGGTACATCGGTGATGACGACGTGGCTCGCCAAGGGGTCGGACGGCTCAACGTCCTCGATCTCCAGGTTCAGATTCGCCGACTACCCAAACCAGTCGTTGCGTCGATTGCCGGATACGCCATTGGTGGAGGACACATCCTGCATCTCGTCTGCGACTTGTCTATCGCCGCGGATAATGCCCGTTTCGGACAAACCGGCCCCCGAGTCGGATCCTTCGATGGCGGTTACGGTTCGTCGCTGCTCGCACGGACGATCGGCCTCAAGCGGGCCAAGGAAGTGTGGTTCCTCTGTCGTCAATACGACGCGCCGACCGCGCTCGAGTGGGGGCTGGTCAACACGGTGGTTCCGCTGGCGCAGCTCGAATCGGAGACGGTGGCGTGGTGCCGTCAGATGCTCACGCTTTCGCCGTTGGCCCTGCGGATGCTGAAGGCCGGTTTCAACGCGGCCGACGACGGCTTGGCGGGTGTCCAACAGCTCGCCGGCGACGCGACGATGCTCTTCTATATGTCCGAAGAGGGTCAAGAGGGTCGAAACGCCTTCGTCGAACATCGATCGCCGGACTTCTCAAAGTTCCCCAAGCGCCCATGACGTCCTCGCCCGGCGTGGTCGAGCGGTGGGTGCTCGCCGCTCGACCCCGTACACTCCCGGCGGCCGTCGTCCCCGTTGGCGTCGGGGCAGCACTCGTGCGGCCCGAAACCATCAATTGGCTGAACACCGCACTCGCCGCCATCGTGGCGTTGGCGCTGCAGGTTGGCACGAACTACGCCAATGACTACTCCGACGGCGTGCGGGGCACCGACGAAGACCGGGTCGGACCGTTTCGTCTCACGGCGTCCCAGTTGGTATCGGCCCGCTTCGTCAAGTACGCCGCGTTCGTCTGTTTCGGCGTGGCGGCCGTGGCGGGGCTCGGGCTCGCCGCTCGAACGTCGTGGTGGCTGATCGCGCTCGGCGCGAGTGCGATACTCGCCGGCTACCTCTACACCGGCGGACCGAAGCCGTACGGCTACCTCGGGCTCGGCGAGCTGTTCGTGCTGCTGTACTTCGGACTTCTCGCGACCGTGGGGACGGCGTACGTGCAGCACCGTCACGTCCTCGGATCATCGTGGTGGCTCGGACTCGCGACTGGCTCGATGGCCTGCGCCCTGCTCGAGGCGAATAATCTCCGCGACGTCGCTGGTGATGTCGCCGCGGGCAAGCGGACCCTCGCTGCCCGGCTCGGACGAGAACGCGGCTCGTGGCTCTTCGTGGCCTGCGTCGTCGGGGCCGTCGTCGGCATCGCGGCGGGTGGCGAGCCGGTCGTCGCCCTGGTAGCGCTCATCGCGTACGTCCCAGGTGTTCGGATGGTGTTTTCGCCACGTCGCGGTCGAGAGTTGCTCGCGTTACTTCAATACTCATCGCGGGTGCAACTCGCCATTGGCGCGCTGCTGGTCGTGGTCTACACCGTGACGCGCTAGACCAGGAACCGGTTGAACGAGAAGGCAGTCGTCTCTGGTTGTTCGAGGTGGGCGGCGTGACCGACGTTCGCGATCACGTCGGTCACGCCAACGTGGACTGCGGACGCGATGGCCGTCGCCTCCTCGCGAAATTTGTGGTCGAGTTCGCCGGCGACCGTGAGGGTCGGAGCACGAACGCTTCCGAGGCGCTGCCCCAGCCAATCTTGGGTCCCCGTGCCACAGCGTCGAAGCGACTCGGCGAGACCGTGCGGGTCTCGACTACGCGAATCGCGTTCGATGGGGTCGACGGGCAGGTCGGCGAAGAGTGGCTGGGCGAGCCATTCGTCGAGAAAGGCCTCGGTCCCGATGACTTCGATGCGATTCGCCAGCGCTTCGTCTTGACGACGGCGGTCAGCGCGCAGCGCCTCATCGGCGATGCCTCGCGTTGCGCTCAGCAACACGAGGCGAGCGATCAGGGCGGGATGGCGCAGGGCGACGTGGAGTGCCACCCGTCCGCCAAAGGAGTACCCCCCCAGGTCGCAGGGGCCGTCGAGGACTTCGGCGACGAGATCGGCGCATTCGTCGAGCGATGCGTGTACGGTGGCGGACTGGCCGTGACCTGGCAAGTCGAGTGTCCAGAGTTCTCGCGTCTCTGCCAGAATGGTACGGAACCGGGCCGCGGATCGACTGGTTTGGGTAAAGCCGTGTAGCCAGACGAAGACTGGCCCCTCGCCTTCGCGTCGGACCTTGAGGAGTGACATTGCAATCGAGCGTACCGAACCCGAGCGCGGTCCAGGCAACCTTCGCCGCCACTCTCTTCGACGAGTGGTACCGACACGGATTGCGAGAGATCGTGATCTGCCCCGGTTCTCGGTCTACGCCGTTGGCGATCGCCGCAGCCCGACACGGCGGTCTGGGTCTTCACGTGCGCGTCGACGAACGAAGTGCGGGATTCTTCGCCATCGGTCGAGCCCTGTCCTCAGGGTTGCCCGTCGCGCTCATCGTGACCAGCGGGACGGCGGCGGCGGAGCTGCACGCGGCGGTCGCCGAGGCTGATTTGGCGGGTGTCCCGTTGCTCGTAGTCACGGCCGACCGACCCGCCGAGCTCCACGGTGTCGGTGCTCCCCAGACCATCGAGCAGCGTGATCTCTATCAGTCAGCGGTTCGCCGATTCGAGGAACCGGGTGTCGCGCGGCTCGATGCGTCGGCGAGCTGGCGTCCCCTGGCGAGCCGGTGTTGGTGGGCCGCGACCGGGACTGACGGGGAAGGTGGCCCCGTGCATATCAACGCGGCCTTCGTGGAGCCATTGGTTGCTGAGGCGTTAGCCCTGCCGATGGGACGAGCCGCGGGCGCACCATGGCGACTCGAGGTCGGACGACTCAAAGTCAACGCTGACGTCGACCTGCGTGGTCGCCGCGTCCTCGCGGTGGTCGGGCGGGGCGTGAAGCGTGAGACGGTCGCGTCGATGCGTTCGCTCGGCTGGGCGGTGCTCGGCGACGCGACGGTCGGTTCGACGGTTGCGCACTACGACGGACTCTTGCGCGATGCATCCTTCGCCGACGCCGCGCGTCCCGACGTCATCGTTCGCCTGGGAGGGTTGCCGGCCTCCAAGGTCCTCGCCGAACAGATTCGTCACTGGCAGGTCCCCGTGCTGGCGTGGCGGGGCAGTGGTTCACTGAGCGACCCCGACAGTGTCATTGGTACGTCGTATCCGGGAATGCCGGATTTCACCGCGGAGCGGTTAGGGGCCGACGGGTCCTATCGAGCGTTCTGGGAAAGTGCGTCAGGGTTCGTCGCGCGTTGGTTGAGCGATCGCGAGTCGGCGGACGGTGCGCTCAATGAACCCGACGTGGCGCGAGCGGTCGTGTCAGCGAGCAACGACCATGACGTCGCGTTGGTGATTGGCTCGTCGATGCCCGTGCGCGATGTCGAATGGTGGGCCGCGCCGCGAACGGCGGTGACCTTCGCCAACCGGGGTGCCAATGGGATCGACGGCGTCGTGTCGACGGTCATGGGTGCAGCGGCCGGAGGAGCCGCGATCGGGCTCGTCGGTGACGTCACCTTCCTGCACGACGTGTCGGGATTGGTCGATGGACTGGGCGCGGTCGGCGGTCGTTGCGTACTCGTCGTCGTCGACAACGGTGGCGGCGGCATCTTCTCGTTTCTGTCACAGGCGACTTCGTTGCCACCGGAGATCTTCGAGCCGCTTTTCGGGACGCCGCGACATCACGACATCGTTGCGGTGGCCAAGGCCTTCGCGCATCGGGCGACGGCGGTGGCCACCCGGGCGGCCCTGCGCGCTGAGATTGACGCCGGGCTCGAACGTGAGGGCGTGAGCGTCATCGTTGCGCGGGTGCCGGATCGTGCGACGAACGTCGCCGTCCACGAGGAATACGTCGGTGCGGTCGCCCACGCGTGGCGGTCCCGAGCATCGTGATCGGCGCCCTACCGAGCTCGATCGTCGCGGCCTTCCCGCTGGCCTTCGCGGCGGGGCTCGTGTCGTTCATCTCGCCGTGCGTGCTGCCACTCCTCCCGGGTTACCTCGCGTTCCTGAGTGGTGCCACCGGTGGCGTCACTGGACGGTCGGGTCGCGGACGTGCCGTGGCCGGCTCCCTCGCATTCGTCATCGGCTTCGCGCTCGTGTTCGTCAGTTTCGGCGCCGCTTTCGGCGGGCTGGGTGGTTCGCTTCGAGCACACCAACGGGGCCTCGAGATCGTCTTCGGGGCGCTGACCATTGTTCTGGGTTTCTTCTTCGCCGGCTGGTGGCCGTCGTCGTGGCTCCAGCGAGAGCGTCGCGTCCATCACCTACCGCGAGTGTCGGTGGTCGGCGCGGCACTGCTGGGGGTGCTCTTCGCGTTAGGTTGGACTCCTTGCATCGGACCGACCTTGGCGGCGATCCTTGGGCTCGCGGCGTCCTCGTCGGGCGCCACGGCGTTGCGCGGTTCGGTGTTGGCCTTCGTGTACTGCCTGGGGCTTGGCTTGCCCTTCGTCGTGGCGGCGATTGCGACCGAGTGGATGGCGACCGCGTCGAACTGGCTGCGTCGTCATCACCGGATCATCGGTCAGGTCGGCGGAATCATGCTGATACTGATCGGCTTGGCCGAGATCAGTGGCGCGTGGCACACGTTCGTCCTCTGGCTCCAAGTCCACTTCCCGGCGAGCAACGCGATTCTCTAAAGTCGTGGCTGGCGCCTCTCGTAGACTTCGGCAATGAACCTGCGCGCAGACTGGCACTTTCGGGGATTGGTCCACCAGTCCACCGACGACGGCGTCCTTGACCGGCTGAGCGCCGGCGGGGTGACGGCCTATATCGGGTTCGATCCGACCGCCGCGTCGCTGCACCTCGGGGGACTTTTGCAGATTTGCAACCTTCGTCGACTGCAGCTGGCGGGGAATCGCCCGATCGCGCTCGCGGGAGGTGGCACTGGTCTCATCGGCGATCCAAGCTTCAAGGACGCCGAACGCCCGCTCTTGACCCAGGATCGACTCGAAGCCAATCTGGCCGGTATTCGCGCTCAATTGGAGCGGCTCTTGGACTTCTCACCGTCGGCCGGTTCGTCGCGGGCAATGCTGCTCAACAACGCGGATTGGCTGACGACGATGCCGTTGACTGACTTTCTTCGCGACGTCGGCAAGCACTTCACGGTGAACCAAATGGTGGCCAAGGAGTCGGTGCGGAGTCGTTTAGACCGTGAGGACGTGGGGCTCTCCTTCACGGAGTTCTCCTACATGCTGCTCCAGGCGTACGACTTCTTGCGGCTGAACATCGATCACGATTGCACGTTGCAGTTGGGGGGATCAGACCAGTGGGGCAACATCACGATGGGCGCCGAGCTGGTTCGTAAGGTCACCGGCCGCGCGGCGGCGGGACTGACGTCACCGCTGTTGCTGCGACCCGACGGGCGCAAATACGGCAAATCCGAAGGTGGGAACGACCGAGTCTGGCTCGACCCAGCGATGACCTCACCGTTCGCCCTGCACCAGTTCTTGCTGAACAGTGAAGACGAATTGACCCCCTCGTTGTTGCGGTTCTTCACGTTCCTCGATCACGAGACCATCTCCGACCTCGACGACGCTGTCGTGCGCGAGCCCCAGTCCCGCCGTGCACAACGTGCCCTCGCTAATGCCGTCGTGGCGATGGTGCACGGGGACGAGGCTGCTCGCAATTCGGAGCGAGCCGGCGAGGCGCTCTTCAGTGAAACCATCGCCGAACTGGACGAGGCGACGTTGCTTGAAGTTGTGGCCGACGCGCCGTCATCGACGATGGCCCGAGAGGTGGTCCGCGCGGGTGTCGACCCCGTTGACGCGTTGGTGTTGACCGGGCTGGCCACGTCCAAGGGTGAAGCGCGGCGATTCATCGAACAAGGTGGCGTCTACGTCAACAACCGCCGCCTCGGCGCCGACGAGCGGATCGGTCTTTCGATGGCGCTACACGATCGATACCTGGTCTTGCGGCGGGGTCGTCGTCAGCTCCACCTCGTGGTCGTATCGTGATCCGCCGCCTCGGCGTGCTCATCGGGGCTGGGCTCGCCCTGGCGGCCTGTGGGGCCACGGTCACCAGCGCGTCGGCGCTGCACGACTGGGTTTCCCAGAGTGGCTACCACAGTTCGTCCGAGACGCTGGTAGCCGACGCTCGCCACGCGGCCCGCGCGCTGCGCGACGCCGCGATGACGGTGAAGCAGCTGCACCTCGTTTGCGGGGTCCTGCTGTACGACACCGAGACGGCCAACGCGTCACTGCCGACCCCCGACGAGCAGACGACGACGTTGCTCTCGCGGGCGTACACCAACCTCGGCATCGGGGCGCACCAGTGCTACGACGCCGGTGCGAGCGACGCTCGCCGAGCGGCGGCGCTGCGGTCACTGGAAATCGCCGGGGCCGCTATCGCTGAGGCGAACGCCAGAATCTCGACCGCTTCCTAACCGTCAGATTTTGGTCGTAGGTCGATCTCGAGCCGAAGAATCCCGTTCTCGATGGTGGCGACGGCGTCGCCGAGCATCGCAAAGTCCTGAAAGTCCAGACGAGAGGCCTCAATGAATCGTTGCCGCTCGGGTCCCTCGACCGGCGGGAAACCGCGACGTTTGACCGCTTCGGCGCGCTCGCGAAATCGTAGGACCATGTCGTTGGGGTCAAAGGCTGGGCTCACGAGTCGATGTTAGGGGTTCCGACGCGGGAGTGAGTTGGTAACATGGAGGTTCGGCGCGCGAGAGTGACGCTGCGGTCGTCGCCAGTTATGGCCCGCGACCAGTGAGGAGTTAACGTGAAAAAAGGCCGCCATCGTCGGTTTGTCGAAGCTCGCGAACTCAAGCGTTCTACTGGACCGCGGGCGACGACCTGTGTCGAGTGCGGTGCCGCGCCGGAAGACGTTCACGCGGAGTGGTGCCTCGCGGAGGAAGACCGGTACGACGAGATTCTGGGCAAGTTGCCGCGAACGGCTTTCGCGGAGGATGACCCGTTAGCGGCCGAAGGCTAGGAACGGCGACGCAGCACCGGGTGGGCGAGCCTCGTCCGAGCGGGTAGTTTTGCGCGTTGCTCGACGTACGCGAGGACGCGATTATAGATTTCTTCTCCGACCATGGCCGTCAATTCGTCACGCATTGAATCGATGACGCGGGTGCGTCCAACGAATGCGTCGGGAGACTCGGTGCACCACCAATGGAAATCGAATCCGCCGTCACCCCAGTCACGGCGCTCCCACTGTCCGATACGAGTGACGATGTGGCCACTATCGGTCACTTCGTCGTCACGGTGAAGTGGTAGTTGCCAGCAGACGTCGGGCTTGAGCGGGATGTAACTTTCGTCATTGTCCATGGCCAGCACGTGGAGGGCACAACCCGGTCCCCGATGGAAGTCTGGACGGTTGAGGAAGATGCAAGCGTCTTGGACGAGGCGGGTCACGATCTCGCCGTTGCGCTTCACGCGGGTCGTTCCCCGGCTCCCCTTTGACTTGAACTGCCATTGATCGGCGCTCAGACGAGTCGAAGCCAGTTCGACACGTTGGCGGTCCGCCTCGTCGGTGAAGTGGGCGCCGTAGCTGCAACACCCCTGCACGAGTTCTGGTGTCGGACCGGTGAGGACGCCCTGACAGCCGTGGCCAAAGACGCAGGTCCAATTACTTTCCAGGAACGTGACGTCGAACATCCAGGTTCGTTGGACGTTGGCGTCGTCGAAACTGACCCATTCGTGGGCGTCGGGGGGGATCGAAGTCACGGATCGAAACTACTTCGTCGTCACGGACGATTCGACACCCCTAGACTTTGGGCATGACCACCGTCGAGACGTTTGACGTCCTCACTTTGACCGATGAAGCCCGCAACGTGGTGATAGACGCACTCGCGAATGAGCAGCGAAGCGACGAATTAGCGCTGTTCATTGAGGTGACCGGGACCCGTTCCGGGGGGTACACCTACGACCTGTACTTCTCTGATCGAGTCGACGCGCCGGCGGATGCGGCCATTGGCCGCGACGGTGACGTGACGATCGTCGTGCCCGCGCTCAGCGTGGCGAGGCTACGGGGCAGTCGTTTGGAGTTTGCGCCGGACGGTGGTGGCGGCCTGGTTCTGGTCAACCCGAACGTTCCGTCGGCTTCGGAGATGCACCCCGGCGTGCCGGCGGACATTTTGGCCTTCGGCGTCGATGGTCCGCTCGCCAAGCGCGCGATCGAGGTCCTCGAGTCGACCATCAATCCGTCGATCGCCGCGCACGGTGGAAACGCTGACCTCGTCGCGATGGACGAAGACCAGCGAATCGCCTACATCATGATGGGTGGCGGCTGTCAAGGCTGTTCGCTCAGTCGGATGACGCTCTCCCAGGGAATTGAGACGGCCCTGGTCGAGGCGATCCCGGAACTGACGGCGGTCATTGATGTGACGGACCACGCGTCCGGCGTGAACCCGTTCTACTCAGAGGACCACTAACGAATCGATGGGTCCAAGGCCCTAGAATCGTGCGATGTTGCGTTTCCTGACCGCGGGTGAGAGTCACGGTCCGTCTTTGACCGTCATCGTTGAAGGGCTCCCGGCTGGGTTGGAAATCCGAGAAGAGGAGATCGCGGACGAGTTGGCTCGGCGACGGCTCGGATTTGGACGCGGGCCACGGATGCGATTCGAACGAGACGCTTTGCGACTCACCGGGGGTATTCGCCATGGACGCACCCTAGGTTCGCCAGTTTCCATTGAGATCTTGAACTCCGAATGGCCCAAGTGGGAGGTCGAGATGTCGGCCGCCCCGGGATCGCCGAGCAAGAAGCTGACGACGCCGCGGCCAGGTCACGCTGACCTAGCGGGCATGCAAAAGTACGGTTTCGACGACGCGCGTGATGTCTTAGAGCGCGCCAGCGCACGCGAGACCGCTGCGCGGGTCGTCGCTGGTTCACTGGCGAAGTCACTGTTGGCCACGATTGGCATCTCGGTAATCAGCCACGTGGTCCGTATCGGCTCCGTGGCGGCGCCAATGGAGCGTCGCCCGACGACGGCGCAGCTTCCTGCGGTCGACGAGAGCGAGGTCCGGTGCTTCGATGAGGCCGCCGCACAGGCGATGATCGCCGAGATCAAGGCCGCGGCCAAGCAAGGTGATTCACTCGGAGGAGTCGCCGAGGTGATCGCGTACGGCGTGCCCGTCGGGATTGGTAGTTACGTTCATTGGGATCGCAAACTCGATGGTCTGCTCGCCGGAGCGTTGATGAGCATCCAAGCCGTGAAGGCCGTAGAGATCGGTGACGGCATGGTCCAAGCCTCCCAACGCGGCAGCGTGGCGCACGACGCGATCGTGAAGGACAGTACGGCCGAACTGGCTGGCGGCTACGCGCGTCGCTCGGACCACGCCGGCGGCCTCGAGGGTGGAATGTCGTCGGGAGCCCCGATCATCGCGAAGGTCGCGATGAAGCCCCTCGCGACGCTGAATCGACCGGTCCTCGAGACCGTCGACCTGTCGACGGGCGAGTCCACGGTCTCCTTTAAGGAACGGACCGATGTCACCGCCGTTCCGGCGCTGGGCGTGGTCGCCGAAGCGATGACCGCGTTGGTCCTCGCGAACGAGTCGCTCCGTAAGTTCGGCGGTGACTCGGTGTCAGAATTCGTCGCGAATCACCAGTCGTATGTCGCACGTCTAGGTGACCACTCCTCGGCGCGCGAGTAGCCGTGGCCAGGCTGGTCCTGATTGGTCTGCCCGGGACCGGTAAGAGCACGGTGGCGCGGGCCATCGCTTCCAGGATCGGCTGTGTCGTCTGTGATACCGACGAGGTGTTAGCCACCGCCGCGGCGGTGTCGACGGGGGAGCATCTACGCACCGTCGGCGAGGAGCGATTTCGATCCAACGAGCTCGACGCGCTCCGGGCGTGCGTCGACTGCGACGGCGTGGTGGCCACGGGCGGGGGGGTCGTCGAGACCGACGCCGCCCGATCGATCCTGTTCAACGAGTGGACGGTGTGGCTCGACGCGCCCGACGAGATCTTGATCGAGCGGGTCAGTGACGGTGACCGGCCACTGCTGGCCGGCGGTGCGGGAGTGGCACTCGCCGGACTTCGCCTGCGTCGCTCGGCGTGGTACCGCGCCGTCGCTCGCGTCCGCGTTGACGTTTCTGGCCCGCTCGACGAGGTCGTGGACGACGTTCTGCGTGCGATGATGGCGTCATGAACATCGACGTCGACCTGGGGGTGCGTGGCTATCGGGTCGTGACCGGCGCTGACGCCCGGCACGGTCTTTCGAACCTGATCGCGAGTCGGGCGCCTCGAGCGCGGGCCGCGGCCATTGTCACGGCGGCGGGGCTGGTGGACCGGCCGTGGTTCGACCTCGAAACGGGCGTGGAGCAACACGTCGTCGTGGTACCCGACGGCGAGACGGCCAAGACCCTGGCCGCGGTGGAGTACCTATGCGAACGATTCGTCTCGCTGGGGCTTTCGCGAGATGACGTGGTGGTCGGGGTGGGTGGCGGCGCAGTGACCGATCTCGCCGGTTTCGCCGCGGCCGTCTACCTCCGAGGCATCGGGATTGTTCAGGTCCCTACTTCACTCGTGGGGCAGGTCGACGCCGCAATTGGGGGTAAGACCGGCGTCAATCTCACCGTGGGGAAGAACCTCGTCGGCGCCTTTCACCAACCGCTTGGCGTACTGTGCGACACCGAGACCCTCGAGACGCTGCCCGGGCGTGAACTGTTGAGCGGGTACGGCGAGGTGGCCAAGTGTTGGCTGTTGGAGCGCCGAGACCCGGCGACGGTTGGCGCGTCGAGCCGCGAGGAGTTCGTGGCGTTGGCGGTCGGGTTGAAGGCGGCGATTGTTTCAGCGGATGAGTTCGAACAAGGTCGACGGGCGTTGCTCAACTACGGGCACACCCTCGGTCACGCCGTCGAACTGCTGGCGCTGGCGCGAGACCCGGAGGAGTTGCGTCACGGGGAATCAGTCGCGATCGGACTCGCTTTTGCCGCTCGACTGGCGTTCGCCCTGGGTCGGGTTGACGCTGATGTGGTGCGCGCGCACGACGCTGTGTTAGACGCATTCGGCCTGCCGCGACATCTACCAGCGGGGATGGCGACGGGCCAGCTGGTGGCAATCATGCAACGTGATAAGAAGGCTCGCCACGACCTGACATTCGTCCTTGATGGCCCAGTGGGGTTTGAAGTCGTGACCGGCATCGATACCGAGGTGGTGGCCGACGTGATTGAACGATTCCGCGGTGAATCTTGAAGTGCCGACTACTCGGCGGTAGTGTGACGCCGGTGTTCTCCCGGCGCGACCTCGGCAGCGGACCGCGTGCGTTGGGGTCCTCGTTGGCTCTGGCGTCAGCGGACCGGTCGGACGGACTCCGGTGACCAGAGCGGGGTCGGACGGAGCCGAAAAGGCCGCGGATAAGGGCGAGATACTCCTGCTCTCGGGGCCGAACCTTGACCAATTAGGGGTTCGCGACGTCGCAATGTACGGCTCGGCGACGCTCGACGAGCACGTCGAGCGCGTGAGCGGCGCCGCTCATCGGCTGGGATTCAGCGTTCGTCACGTGCAATCCAACTTCGAAGGCGATCTCATCGAAGCCATCCACGCAGCGCGCGGCCGCTCGGTCGCCCTAATCATCAACGCGGGGGCGCTGACGCACTCGTCGTGGGCGCTCACCGACGCGCTGGCGATCTTCCCCGGCATCAAGGTGGAGGTGCACCTGTCGAATCCAGCGTCCCGCGAGCCATTTCGCCACGTGAGCACCTTGGCCGGCGTCGTGAACGGGACGATTGCGGGCTTCGGTGCCCTCAGTTACGACCTCGCGCTCGTCGCGGTGACGGAACTTCTCGGGGCCTAGCGCGTTGGGGGTACTGGACGTTGCCTAGACTGTGGCGCGCAACTTCCCCGAAAGGTTCAGGCTCATGGCCGCCATCTCTAGCAACGACATCAAGAACGGAATTACCCTCAAAGTCGAGGACGGGCTCTTCACCGTCGTCGAGTTCCAGCACGTCAAGCCCGGAAAGGGTGGTGCGTTCGTTCGGACCAAGCTGCGCAACGCGCGTTCGGGGGCTGTGATTGAGCGGACGTACCGAGGCGATGAGCGCCTCGAGCAGGCCATCATCGACAAGCGCGACATGCAGTACCTGTACCGCGACGGTGACGACTACGTCTTCATGGACCAGTCGACCTACGACCAGGTACCGGTGTCGTCCAAGAGCCTCGGCGACGCGGCGAACTTCCTCGTCGAGACGGGCAAGGCGATGCTGGTGCTGCACGACGATGAGATCATTGGTATCGAACTGCCCGCGTCGGTGGAGTTGACGATCGCCGAAACCGAACCAGGCATCCAGGGAGACCGCGTTTCGGGTGCCCGCAAGCCCGCCACCCTCGAGACGGGCTACGTGGTGCAAGTACCGTTGTTCGTGGGACCGGGCGAAGTGATCAAGGTCGATACGCGCACCGGCGACTACATCACGCGGGCCTAGTGGACGATCTCGGTAGTCAACGGCATCGAGCCCGAGAACGCGCACTCGAGATTCTCTACGAGGCGGCCATGAAGGGGCGCCCCACCCGTGACATCGTCCCAAAACTGACCCTGGTCCCCGATCCCTACACGATTGGCCTCTTGGAATCGGTTGAGGAGAATGAAGAGCGAACGCTGGAGTTGATCCGAGCGAACCTCGTCGATTGGACCATCGAACGGTTAGCTCTGGTGGATCGGTTGATCATGACGCTGGCCATCGCGGAACTGCTACTCCGGGAACCACCTCCGACGGCGGTGATCCTCAACGAGGCGGTAGAGCTCGCGCGGACATTCTCGACCGAAGATTCGCCGTCGTTCGTCAACGGAGTCCTGGCGGCGTGCGTCGACGATCTCGGTTGATCGGCTGGTAGGTGGTTCATGCCCGGTATGAGTCAACACTCCATTGACTTGACCAATCCATTCGTCGTGGCGCTCTTTCGACACGCGAGTTTTGTCACGATGCTGGTGTGGCTCGGCGCCGTCGCGTTGGCGTTGCTCATCGTGGTGGCCTCAACGCGGTGGATACTCCGGTTCAATCTGTCAGCGGCGGGGCGGACCGCGCCCCGGTCCCGTACCTACCTGCGATGGGGTTTCGGTACGTTGTGGCTGGTCGACGGGATCTTGCAGTTCCAAGCGTCAATGCCGCTCGGTCTCGCCAATAACGTCGTCGCACCGATGTCGATCGGTACGCCGTCGCCACTTCATTCATTGATGGGCTACGCGGTGACGATGTGGAATAGTCACCCAATCGCCTTCGCGTCGTCGGTGGCGTGGCTCCAAATTGGTCTGGGGCTACTCTTGCTCGTCGCCAATGGGACGACCGGCCGAGTCGCCGGCGCCGCCTCGGCGCTCTGGGCCGCGATCGTGTGGTTGGTGGGCAACGGGGCCGGGGGGCTCTTCGTCCACGGTGCGACGATCCTCTTCGGGTGGCCCGGCGCTTCGCTGTTCTACGTGTACGCGGGGGTGTGGCTCGCCCTCGACCCCGAGCGGTTTCGGCGTTCGTTCTCCTCGGTGACTCGTCGGAGTCTCGCGGTGCTGCTGGCCGTCGGCGCGGTCGTGCAGTCACTGCCCGTAACGGGTTTCTGGCACGGAGGCCCGACCAACGCGCTAGCGAAGATGGCGACCTACATGTCGGCGATTGATCAGCCGCGGTGGTTGGCCGGATCGGTGCGAACGATTGGTTCGGTCGCGGCGAGGATGGGCGGTGGCGTGAACGTCATCGTTCTCCTGTGGCTACTCATCGCCGCCGTCGGGCTGTGGGGGTCGGTGACGGCATCGTGGCGGTGGCCCGTGTACGTCGTGGTAGTCGGTGGCGTAGTCCTCTGGTTCCTAGCCCAGGACACGTCTCTGTTCGGCGGGTTAGCGACCGACGTGAACTCGATGCCGCCACTCGTGCTCACGGCTTGGTGCGCCTCGCCGACCTTGCGTGCCGCCGCGACGCGCCGCGGACTCTTGCCACGCGAGATGGTCAGTAGCACGGGCTCGGTAATCGCCGCGTACGCCGCCGCGATGGTCCTGGTGTCGAGTGTGGCGATGGGATGGGCGACGGTGGCCGGTGCCGAGACGACGCTCTACCTCGCCCAGAACGGCCCGGCCACGGCGGTCAACTCCCCGGCGAAACCCTTCACGCTCGTCGATCAGTTCGGGCAGCGCTACACGTTGGGTGAACACCCCGGACGCGTCACGTTGCTCACGTTCCTCGATCCCCACTGCTGGACCGACTGCCCATTGCTGGCCAGCCAAATCGCCCACGTGCGTCAAGAGTTCCCGGCCAGTGCCAAGCTCGACATCGTCGCGGTGGCCGCCGACCCCTACCACGAGTCGCTCAGTGACATTCGCCACTTCATTGACACTCGAGGACTGCGGGGAGTGTCGAACTTCTACTTCGTCACGGGTATCCGGACCCAAACCAGTGCGGTGTGGCGAAACTACGGCATCAGTGTTGTGATGAAACCGACCGACCAGATGAGTGTGCACTCGGACTTCATGTTCATCATCGCACCCAACGGAAATATGCACTGGATCGTTCCGGACAACCCCCTGTCGAGCAGCGCGGGGACGTCGTCGGCGGTCGCCGAACTAGGCGGTTTGCTCCGCTACGAAGGCGTTCGCTGAGCTCAGTCGTTCGTCGGACCAGGTCCCTCGTCGCCGGGTTCTCGGTGGTGGACTCGGCGAAGGAAGTCGTTGTACGCGTCGAGCGATTCGTCCACCCTCGCGTCGACGGTTGATGTCGGCTCGGTTGGCGCCTGCGACCTCGGTGGGCGACGCTCGTCACTGAGAAGTTTCTTCCAAACGTAAATGGCGTAAGCGGCGAATATCGGCCACTCGAACACGTAGGCCCAGGATAAGCGGTTTCCGTCGATCGCTCGCCGTATCTCGACGTAGAACGCGGAGGCGCAGATCGCTTCGGCGAGCACCAGACCCAAGTGAATTACAAGAGGATTCTTAGTCTCGTCAGGCACAAACATCAACTGTACCGACCGTGCGAATTACTCTCGATTACACGATTCATCTACGGCGATTCACGAGGAGTGCGGTATGTCGATTCGAGGAAGATTGGCCACTGTTGCCGTGTTGTTCCTAGTGGCCGTCGGTCTCATCGTGTGGAGTGTCGCGGCGTTCCTTACCCCAGGTACGCCCGGGGGAGTGATGGATTTCACGACCACCCAAGCGGCAGGACAACCGGTCGACCTGACGGTACAGAGTGTTGGTGCGATCGGGTTCGGGCCTCATCCGACGTGGGTTTCCTACCTCGTGAAGGACCCCCACACCAACCAGTGGGTGCAGGACACGACGTGGAAGCTTCCAGCGAACACCGTGGTGCACATGACGGTGTTGCAGTACGACTCGGGGAGCCCACTTCGTAATCAGGAGTGGGGGCAGGTGATGGGCACCCTCAGTGGTGCCGCGGAATTGAACGGCCATCGATTTAGCGTCTACGACTCAAACACGGGTAACGGCGTCGGGCACACGTTCGCCGTGCCAGCGCTCGGCCTCAGCGTTCCGATGATTGGGGTGAGCGCCAATGCGCAGGTCTGTGGCTCGGGGCCGTGCCACACCAGTTCGCCGCACAACACCATCACGTTCAGTTTCAAGACGCCGGGACCGGGCAGCTACCCCTGGCAGTGCTTCGTTCCGTGCGGTCTGGGATACCTGTACGGCAACGGCGGCCCGATGTCGACCCAGAACTACATGGGTGGATTCCTGGAAGTGGTCCGATAACTATGACAGCGGAGAATGCAGCCATGAATGAGACTCACCACCTTCGGCGCATGACCACTATCTGGGTCGTGCTCTCGGTCGCCGCCGACCTGTTGTTCTGGTTCCTGGTCGGGCCGCACGTGCCGCCCGGACGGATGACCGATACCGCGAAGGCCAACCAGTTCGACTTCAACGTCCTGTTCGTCATCGCGCTGCCCGTGTTGATTGGCGTCTGGATCTACCTGGCGTACGCCATCACCGTATGGAGCGCGAAGCGTGGGGGACCCGATCCAGTGGGCGGCGAGTCCGCTCGTACGAATCGCACCGCGCAAGTCGCGTGGATCACCATCACGTCCGTGGTCGTGATCTTCTTGGCCGGGTTCGGTACTGTCGCGCTCGTCGCCGATCACGGATCGGGTGGTGGGGAGGGGCCCAACCCGGTCTGGTCACCGGCGGGCGCGATACAGGCTGAAACTGCGGCCCTGGCGGGAAGGGGGACCTGGTCGCCCAACAGCAACCAGGTCCTCCCCGTCCAGGTGATTGGCCAGCAGTGGAAGTTCACGTATCGCTACCCGACGTTCGGTGGTTTCGAGTCGACGCAGTTAATCTTGCCCGTGGATACGACTATCGCCTTCAACGTGACCTCGCTCGACGTCATCCACAGCTTTTGGGCCTACCAGTTGAGCGTGAAGGCTGACGCTAATCCGCAGATCAACGACGTGGCGTACACCAAGACGACCCAGACGGGGCAGTTCACGGTGCGATGCAGTGAGTTGTGCGGCATCTGGCACGGTTCGATGTACAACTACGGCAACGTGGTCCCCCAGCAGAAGTTCCTGCAGTGGGCCCAGTCCACTGAAGCCGCGAACGCCGCGAACACCAAGAACCTCCCGCCCTTCGCATGGACCTACGTTCCCGACGCGAACGGCGCGTCGGGTGGGTACTACCCGGACGGAACGGCGACGCCGTACAGCACCGTAGAGACCTATGGCGCAAAGCAGCCGGCCTCGTGAGCGGGCGAACGGTTATGAGTAACGCAACGACGAAGACAGAAATGGAGATTGGACGATGACGGAACGTCCTTTGGCGACGACCGATGGTGCGTCGACGGCGTCGCGCGGGCCGTGGACACAACGACCGGGCTGGATGAGTCAACACCTGGGCACCGCGATCATCGGTGGCATCATCGGGTACCTGTTCGGGCACTGGTTGGGTAACGCGGTCTCGAGCAACTACGCCAACATCGTCAACAGCGGCCAGAACTCGATCGCCGACGCGTTGGCGTTGATCTTCGGCGTCGTCGGGTGGCTCCTCGGTATCGGGGCGCTCAACTACCCGTTAGCGAAACTGGCCGGGCGTCAGCCCGGCAAGGAAACCGAGGTCCAGGGCTGGTCGAAGTACTTCCGCTACAGCACGAACCACAAGACCGTTGGATTGCAGTACGTCGTGGGCGTCTTACTGTTTCTGTTCACCGGCGGCTTGCTCGCCATGGCGATCCGTACCGAACTGCTGAGTCCGACCACGCACTTCTTCAGCGCCGACACGTACATCAAGATCGTCAGCGAACACGGCACCATCATGATGATGATGGCGACCTCGATCGTGGTCGGTCCGCTCGGAAACTATCTGGTGCCGTTGATGATTGGTTCGCGACGGATGGCGTTCCCGCGCATCGAGGCGTTTAGTTTCTGGATCTTCGTGGCCGGCTACATGGTCATCTTCTCGGCCCTGCCCTACGGAGGGTTCCCGACCGGCTGGACCGGCTACGCGCCATTGCAGACCCAGGCGGGTCCCGGGATGGTCTCGTACCTGTTTGGATTCGCCGTCATCGGCATGGGCATGATGGCGGCGGGATTCAACATCGCCGTAACGATCATCAACTATCGAGCACCCGGGATGACCTGGAGTCGGTTGCCAATCTTCGTGTGGTCGATTCTGGCCACCGCCGCGCTGTTGACGTTGGCCACACCGACGCTGTTCGCCGCGGGGCTCTTCGGCCTGCTGGACAAGACCGCGCAGACCGCGTTCTACGTGACCGAGCACGGCGGTAGCTCGTACCTGTGGGAGAACCTCTTCTGGTTCTTCGGACACCCCGAGGTCTACATCATGGCGCTACCAGGATTCGGCATCGTCGGCGAGATCCTGCCCGTCTTCACGCGTAAACCACTGTTCGCCTACAAGGTGGGGGCGGCGGGAATGATCGGGGTGTCGCTGCTCTCGTTCTTCGTATGGCAGCACCACTTGTTCCAGAGCGGTATCAACCCCGACATGCGGCCGCTGTTCATGCTCACGACGGAGCTGATCTCCATTCCGACGGGGTTCATCTACCTCGTCGGGATGGGGACCCTCTATAAAGCGAAGATACGCTTCGAGATTCCCATGTTGTTCGCGATGGCGCTCTATTTCAACTTCCTCATCGGTGGGGTAACGGGCGTATTCTTGTCCGACGTTCCGGTGAATGTCACGGTGCACGGCGGTTTCTTCGTCCTCTCGCACTTCCACTACACGATCATGGGTGGGCTGCTCTTCGCCTTCATGGCCGGCCTGTACTACTGGTTGCCGAAGATGACCGGGCGAATGATGAACAAGAAGATCGGCCTGTGGCACTTCTGGACGATGTTCATTTTCTTCAACCTGACGTTCTTCCCGATGTTCATCATCGGTTTGCTCGGTCAGCCGCGCCGCGTGTTCACGTACGCGAAGAACCTCCAGGGACTCAATGACTTTTCATCGGTGAGCGCCTTCTTGCTCGGCGTCTCGTTCCTGATCTTCTTCTTCAATCTGGTCTGGTCGTTGTACATCAATCCGAAGAAGGCACCCGCTAACCCGTGGGACTCGCTGGGTCTGGAGTGGCAGACGGCGACGCCGGTCCCGGCGCACAATTTCGATCGGATCCCCGTGATTCTCAGCGATCCGTATCACTACAGTGAGGCCGATGCCCCGGCCGTCGCCGACTTGGGTGATGATGATCGTGTTCCCGTGACGTCGTCGCACGACGGCAGCGGCGCGGCGTAGGAACGGAGACAGATGATGAGTGGGACTATGAAAGAGACCAACGGGTACACCTCGACCCCCGAAGAGGAAGAGTTCGAATTACGCGCCCACATCGGATCGGTGTGGTCGGGCGGGCGACTCTTCATCGGGATGTACACCTTCTTGCTGGCGTCGCTGGCCTTTGCGTACTTCTATCTGCGTTCGAGCAACAACGGACTGTTGTGGCGACCGAACCACGTGACGGCGCCCACCGCCTATGGGTGGACGATCTTCTCGCTCACCGTGCTGGCCTCGCTGATGGCGATCTATGGCCAGTGGCGCTTCCGCAAGGGTGGCGTCGTTGATTGGCAGGTCGCTGGTTGGACGGCGCTGTTCGCGGCAGTATTGGCGCTCGTCTTGCAGATCTGGGAGCTAACGGCGTTATCGTTCTTCCCCGGATCGAGCGGATACGCCTCGACGTTCATCGGGTACGTCGTCATCAACATCGCGACCTTGGTGGTGGGCGCCTACTGGCTCGAGACGACCCTGGCTCGGTCGTTGCGACTACGCAGGGAAATCGGTGGAGCGAAGCCCGAGTTGTCGGCGTACGCAACGGCGCAGTCGTTCCGCGCGAACGTGGCGGCGATGACGTACTTCTGGGGCTTCGTCGGCCTCAGTGGTCTGCTGTTCTTCGCCATGTTCTATCTGCTGTAGATCTTGTCTGACGAAAGGGGTGGTGACGAACGTGCAGGGAGTTGACATTTATATTGGACCGCAGGTCCAGACGATGGTGGTGTTGCTCGGAGTACTGTTCGGCGTGATCATCTGGGGTTTCTTCCAGCGTCACCCGTCGGAGTAGCGGTAGCGAGCCGTTGATGGCGTACCGCCGATTCCGTGACGCGCTGGCGGTGCTCTCGGTGGCGTGGTGGTTCGTGTGGCTCATTCCTCCGTTGGCCACCTGGGCGCGGCGATTCGAGTTCGCTCAGGCGCTGCAGTTTTGCTCGTTCGCGTTTGTGGTGCCGGCCCTGTTCGTCGCGGGCGCGCCGTGGCGGCGCCTGGGGATTCGATCGCGTCGGGGCGGCTCGGCTATCGGCGATCTCGATCGTTCGGGGACCGTCGAGGTACCGCCGCGGATCTTTGGTGCAGAGCAGGGCCACGCGGTCCTGGTAGCCGGTGTCTTCATTACACTCGCCGTCGCATGGCGGGTGGCTCCCGTCGTCGATACGGTCGTGCGTCACCCCTGGTTAACGGTCCTCGAGGCCGCGTCGCTCTCCGTCGGTGGCGTCGCTCTCTTCCGCCATCTAATCGAGTCGCCACCCCTGACGCCAGGGGCCAGCCGACCGTATCGAATCGGCATCTCGGCGGTGGTCATGTGGGTGGTCTGGATTGTCGCGTACCTCGACGGCATGTCGCGTACGTCGTGGTACGACGTCTTCGTGCACGTCGCGGGTCACGGTCCGTCACTGGCGGCCGATCAGCAGCTGAGCGCTGGGGCGATCTGGCTCGTCTCGGCGGCGGTGTTCTTGCCAATCGTGTTCTGGAATCTGGTGCAGTGGCTGCAGTCCGAAGATGATCCGGACGCCGAGCTGTACCGGCTCGTGCGCCGGGAGCGAGCCCGGGGATTTTTCGGAACGAAGAACTAGTTAGGTTCCCAGCAGGGGGGCGAGCTTGGGCACGTTCACCGGCTTCAGGGTGACCCCGACCAGCGCGCTGGCCCCGGCGACGAGCCGGTTGATCTGCTGACGGTCTTGGGGCAGGTAGGCCTGTCGCAGTGTGAGGTCGTGGACCCACTTCTGATTCGTTGGCTCTTTGACCGCCATCATGATGTCGTAGATGGCGTCCTTCGCGTCGTTGGTCGTCCAGGTGATGACGAGGGCGTACATCGCGTCGATCTTCTTGCCGGCGGCCGTGTCGATCGGCTGGATATTGTTCGTGAGGTCGTAAATTGGACCACTGGCCAACGTGCACGACGCCTGGTCTTGGACCAAGAGGTTCGGCGCCTGGCGGAGGTTGTCCGCACTCAACGTGCCAGCTCGAAGTCGGTTGTAGATCGTGAAGCTCTCGTGCAGCGCGTAAGTGCACGGGGCGATGTCCGTGTTGATAAGGGTGATCGTGCCGTTCTGCTGGGCGGCATCTTCAGCCTTGGACGTCGAGTGCGGTAGGTCCGAGACGACAGAAACGGCGATGGCTACCGCGACGACGAGGGCGATGAGGAACCAGGGTCGTCGGTACCAGACGGCCTTGCTGGTCACGAGTGACGACGCGGGCATCGAAGCGGGGTCGTAGGAACTGGCTCGGACCTCGCTCTCGGGTGTACTCACGGCAACAGACTACTGGCGACCTCAGTGACTCCGGCGGCGAAGGCTCGCCGCGACGCCGCGTCGAGCGATACCACGCCTCGACGATTTTCATTGGCGAACGGGGTCGCGAGCGCATCCATCGCTCCGCGAGCGGTGATGAAGTACAACACGTCGTTGTGGATCACCGGAGCCGGCGCGTGGCCGACGCGTACTTCGACGCCGTAGCGGGACCAAACGCCGTTGAGCTGGTGGAGAGTGCCGGTGAGGAAGACCACGTTCGACCGATTGCTCAGGCCCGGCCGCGTGAGCGCCGGTGGTTGGGCCACGGTGCTGTCGTGCGTCGGATCGGTGTTCACAATGGCGATCTCGACGCTGTTCGAATGGGTACCCAGCATCGCAAGGGCCGACCGAAGCTCGGCGCCAAGCACCGGACAGATGTCGTTGCAGGACTGGTTGTAGAAGCCGAGGATGACGACGTGGCCCCGTTGATCGGCGAGGGACCATGATGAGCCGTGCTGGTCGGTCAAAACGATTGGTGAGGCGGTGGCGTGAGCGAGCCTGCGCAGACCGAGGATGGCCGTGGACGAGATCGGTAACGTCGACGGCGTCTTGATTGACGTCGGAGCAACCGGCTGTGCGCCGGGGGTTCCAATGACCCGTTCGAGAATAACGCCGCCGAGGCCGAGTACGACGAAGACGGCCGCCACGAGCAGGATGAACTTCGGGGGTACCGGCGTGCGGCCCGCGCGCAGTGCGGCCGAGCGCTGCTCGTCGGATATTGCCGAGGGCGCCTCGGGCCGGTCCTCGCGCTCGGGAGTCAGGTGTGGGCCGGCGTTCATCGCACCTCCAACACTAGTGAAACCCAAGGATTTCTCAGCGTGGTGACGCGAGGGGGGGCGGTACAGTTTGGCCATGAGTGGTGCCGAGGGAGAGGGCGCGCCCGTGCAGTCGCCGCACCGGCTGAGGGGCGCTGAGGCGTGGCGCACGCACGCGGTGCTCGTACTCGGTGTCGCCTTCTGCGCGCTCGCTTTCTGGTTCGAGCTCGGCCGCGCTGAGCGTGGCAACGCCCTCAGCTGGGCCTACGTGTTCGAATGGCCGTTGTTGGCGATCTTCGCGGTGTACATGTGGTGGAAGGTGTTGCACGGCGAGTCGACGTCGCGCCGTCGGCGATCGCGCGAGCCCGGATTGGCGCCCGAGTACGAGGGGATGCTCAAGGCGTGGCAATCGCATCAGGTCGAGCTGGCCGACGCGCAACGTCGAGATGCGCAACACGACGCGCAGGTCGAGTCGGACAGGGAGCGTGGCCGTGGTGTCGAGTCCTCGGACGATCCGGCGTAGTTCGGTGAGACCATGAATTATCTGACGCACCATTGGGCGTTCGACCCGATGATCGTCGTCGTCGTCGCGACGGTGGTCGCTCACGAGGTCGGCCTCACGCGCCTGGCGGGCCACTCGACGGAACGGAACCGGCGCCGCCGCCGGCGCCGGTCGTATCGCTTCTACGGGGGGCTGGTGCTGTTGTTGAGCGCAATCGTGTCGCCAATGGACTATTGGGCCTCTCGCTATTTCTTCGTACACATGATCGAACACATCATCATCGCCTTCTTCGTGCCGATGTTGATCGTCGGTGGCGCTCCGTGGATTCCGTTGCTCTTCGTCCTGCCGGTTCGCGAGCGCCGCCGCCTCGGGCGCTACCTTTTCCTCGGCCGCTCGACGCGGTGGCTTCGCGCCGTCGGCCGCTTCCTGCGAAACCCGTGGTTCGCGTTGGCGCTAATGAACCTGGTGATGTTCGCCTGGCACGTTCCGAGCCTGTTCGACCTAGCCGAGCGCAATCAGTTCGTGCACGTCTGGCTGATGCACGGAAGTTTCGTGGTCGCGGGAACGTTGTTCTGGCTCCAGATCTACCCATCGGCGCCGATGAAGCCGGCCAAGGGACCCGTCTGGAAGATCGGTGCGGTGCTGGTCACCAATGGACTCATGACGATGTTGGCGATTTCGATGAGCATTCTGACCACCGTCAGTTGGTACTCCATCTACGCTCACGTGCCGGGGGTGACACTGTCGCCATTCGCCGACCAGCAAATCGGCGCCGCAATCCTCTGGGTCTGCGGTGACTTCTGGGCGCTGCCAACCCTAGCGATTGTCATTCGGCGGGCGATCGAGACCGAAGGTTCGGTCGGCAGCGTCATCGATCGACTAACGGGGCGCGCCTCGTCGCTCGACCTCACGATCTCGACGCCGGCGAGTCCCACTGACGTCACCGGGTAAGCATTCGGTCTGGTAATCTTTCCTTCGTCGTCGTGAAGCGGGTCCCGTGAGGCTCGTACGGCGGGAGGAAGCGTGACGAATCAACCTGGCGCGGAACACGTGCCCACCAATCAGTTCACGCCGCGTTCGCAGTTGCTGTCACGCGAGGATGTCGATCGATCGCTCCGACGTATGGCGCACGAGGTCGTCGAGCGAAACGCCGACCAACCCGAACTCGTGGTGCTCGGCTTACAGACCGGTGGGGTTTCTCTGGCGGAGCGACTCGCCCACGACATCGTCTCCATTGGCGCGCTAGTCGTCCACGTGGGCCATCTCGACGTCGCCTACTTCCGAGACGACCACGATCGCCGCCCACTGCTGGGCGCAACGGACACGCTGATTCCCGTGGATTTGACGGACCGGACCGTCTTGCTTGTCGACGACGTGCTCTACACCGGTCGGACGATTCGCGCCGCGCTGAATGCCTTAGCCGAATGGGGACGACCGCACGCGATCCAATTGGCGGTGTTGGTAGACCGGGGACATCGCGAGTTGCCCATTCGCGCAGATTTCGTGGGCAAGAACCTCCCGACGGCCCAACACGAGGCAATCGTCGCGACCATCGACGGTGTGTGGATCGGCGAGGAGGTCCAGTCGTGATCGAGAGTATCCGTGGTCGTAGCCTGCTGTCGCTGCACGGCGTCAGTCGTGAGGCGCTCGTCGAGGTCCTCGACACGGCGGAGTCCTTCGTCGAGGTTCACCAACGAACGGTCAAGAAGGTTCCGGCGCTGAAGGGCCGCGTGGTCGCGTCACTCTTCTTCGAAGAGTCGACTCGAACGCGACTGAGTTTCGAGACGGCGGCAAAACGGTTGAGCGCCGACGTGCTCTCGTTGGCGGTGGCCTCGAGCAGCGTCAAGAAGGGTGAATCGTTGCGCGACACGATCGCCACCATCGACGCGCTCGGTCTGGACGCCGTCGTGCTGCGTCACCGATCGAGCGGCGCCGCTGAACAGGTCAGTCGCTTCGTGCCGCACGTTCGAGTCATCAACGCGGGGGACGGGCTTCATCAGCACCCCACGCAAGGGCTCTTGGACGCGTTCACCATCCGTCAAGTGCTAGCCGAACGTCGCGGCGTCTCGGCGGTGGAGACCGGTGCAGCGCTCTTCGACGGGCTGCGCGTCCTGATCGTCGGTGACATCGTGCACAGCCGCGTCGCGCGAAGCGACGTCGACGCGTACGTCACCCTGGGGGCTCACGTTCGCGTGGCCGCGCCAGGGACGCTGCTACCGATCGACATCGATACGTGGCCGGTCGAAGTCGTCGGCGACTTTGACGAGGCCCTGGAATGGGCTGACGTCATCGGGTTGCTGCGGCTCCAGAACGAGCGCGGCACCGGATCGTTCGTGCCGAGCCTCAGTGAGTACACGACAACCTTTGGCCTCACCGTGGCTCGGGCGAGGCGGTTACGGCCGGAGACCCTGCTCATGCACCCCGGACCGATAAATCGAGGCGTCGAACTCGATTCAGCGGTCGCGGACCTGCCCGCGGCGATTATCGAACGTCAGGTCAGCAACGGCGTGCCCATTCGCATGGCGGTGTTGTATCTGACCGTCGCCGGGACGATACGAGAGGTGGCCTGATGGAATCGGTCGTGCTGCGTAATGGAGTGGTGGTCGGATCCGATGCGGTGTCGGTCGCCGACGTCTTGATCGTCGATGGCCTGATCGCCGCGGTCGGGGTGAACGTCGATGCGCCCGTAGGCGCCCGGGATGTTGACGTCACCGGTTGCTGGGTCGGTCCCGGTTTCGTGGACCTGCACACGCACCTTCGCGAGCCGGGTCGTGAGTCGGCCGAGACCATCGCGAGCGGGGCGTTGGCCGCCGCCGTCGGTGGGTTCAGCGCCATCGTGGCCATGCCGAACACCGAACCCGCGATAGACAACGTCGCGTTGGCCACCTACGTCTTGGACCAGGGGTCTCGAGCCGTGGTCGACGTCGCCGTTGCGGGTGCGATCACCCAGGGCCGCCACGGCGAGCGGCTCGCGCCGATGGCCGAACTCGCGCAACTCGGGGTCCGCCTGTTCACCGACGACGGAACCGGTGTCCAAAACGCGGCGGTGATGCGACGGGCGCTGAGTTACGCGCGACCGCTCGGCGTCCGACTCGCCCAGCATTGCGAGGACGAGAATCTCGCCGCCGACGGCTCGATGAACGAAGGTTCGCTGAGCAGTCGTCTAGGGCTCATCGGGCGTCCGGCGGCAGCCGAGGAGGTCATGGTCGCCCGAGATATCCAACTGGTTCGCCTGACCGGCGCACCACTGCACTTCTTACACCTTTCGACGGCGAGGTCCTTGGCGATGGTGGGCGCAGCGAGGGATGAGGGGCTGCCGGTCACGGTCGAAGTCACGCCCCATCACTTCAGCCTCGACGAGTCGGCTTGTTCGACCTACGACGCGCACTTCAAGGTCAATCCGCCACTGCGCTCGCCCGAGGACGTGGCGGCGGTGCGCGCGTCACTGACCAATGGATTGGCCGACGCCGTCGCGACCGATCACGCGCCGCACGCCGCGGAGCTCAAGGATCTACCCTTCGACGAAGCTCCCGCGGGGATGCTCGGTCTCGAACACGCGGCGTCGTTGACCTACGAAGCGCTCGGCGGGTCGAGCGCCGACCCCGTTCGGTTCTTCGCCCTGATGAGTCGGAATCCGGCCCGCATCGCGGGGCTACGTCCCAGCGACGATCGGATTCGCCACAGTGGTCACGGCGGAGCCGTGGCGGTCGGCGAGGACGCCAACCTCGTGGTGTTCGATCCGAACGGTGCCTGGGTGGCCAGTCGCGAGACGCTGCAAAGCCTCGCCTCCAATACCCCGTACCACGGTCGGAATCTCATGGGACGGGTGCGATTCACCGTCGTACGGGGTGCGGTCGTCGTCGACGAGGGGGTTCTGGCGTGAGCCGTCAACCGTCCGTACTCGTGCTCGCCGACGGGGCGACGTTCGAGGGTTACGCCGCCGGCTACCTACCCGACGAGGGCGTCACCACCGGCGAGTTCGTGTTCAACACCGCGCTCAGTGGCTACCAGGAAGTCATCACCGATCCCAGCTACGCCGGCCAGATCATCTCGTTCACCTACCCGCACATCGGAAACTACGGCGTGACCGCACTGGACGACGAGGCGGTGCGGCCGTGGTGCAAGGGGGTCGTGGTTCGCGATCTGTCGGATCAACCATCGAGTTGGCGCGCGCAAGGGGCCCTGGAGCCATTCTTGATCGCGCACCGGGTCCCGGCGATTGTCGGTGTCGATACGCGACGACTCACCCGTCACCTGCGCGCCCACGGAGCTCTGCCCGGCGCATTCGGACACGCCGATGGTCGTGCGGTCGCCGACGCCGCGATGCTCGCGCGCGGAACCGACGGAATGGACTTCGTGTCGATGGTGTCGACGCCGTCGGTGTACGAGCGCGGTTCGGGAGTTCGTCACGTCGTCGCGTTCGACTACGGAATCAAGTCGACCATGGTCGAACAGCTCGCGCAGCGTTTCCGGGTCACCGTCGTTCCCGCTGCGACGACGGCCGACGAGGTGCGGGCGATGGCCCCCGACGGCGTCTTTCTATCCAACGGCCCCGGCGACCCAGCGGCACTCGGTCACTACGTTCGCGAGGTCGAGCGGCTCGTCGGCGACGTGCCCATCTTCGGCATCTGTCTCGGGCACCAGTTGCTGGCGACGGCCCTCGGTGGCTCGACCTTCAAGTTGCCATTCGGTCACCATGGCAGTAACCACCCCGTGCAGGACTTGTCCACCGGGCGCATCGAAGTGACCGCCCAGAATCACAACTACGCCGTCGACGCGGACTCGCTGTCCGCGGTGGTGAGCCACCGAAACCTGAACGACGGTGTCGTCGAAGGGATGGTCGCCGAGAAGGAGCGATGCTTCTCGGTGCAGTACCACCCCGAAGCCGGACCAGGACCGCACGACGCCCGTTACCTATTCGAACGTTTTGAGTCACTGCTGAGTGGTCAGTCCGTGAGGAGCGACTGATGCCGAGACGCAATGACATCCACTCGATCTTGGTGATTGGTTCGGGACCCATCGTCATCGGTCAGGCCTGTGAGTTCGACTATTCGGGCACCCAGGCCTGCCAGGTCCTGCGCGAGGAGGGATACCGCGTGGTCCTGGTCAATTCGAATCCAGCGACCATCATGACCGACCCCAGCACCGCAGACGTGACCTACGTCGAGCCCCTCGACGTGAGGGTGCTCACCGACATCATCGAGCGCGAGCGCCCCGACGCTCTGCTGCCGACCCTTGGCGGTCAGACGGCCCTCAACCTTACGATGGCCCTCGTACACGCCGGCGTGACGGAGCGGTTCGGAGTCGAAGTCATTGGGGCACGTCCCGAGGCCATCGAGACCGCGGAGAATCGCGAGTTGTTCAAGGCGGCGATGGCCGATATCGGTCTGGGCGTTCCCGAGTCCGGCTTCGCGCACAACGTTGACGAAGCGGTGGAAATCGCTCAACAGATCGGCTGGCCGATCATCGTGCGGCCGAGCTACATCCTCGGCGGCGCCGGTACGGGCATCGCACACAACGCCGAAGACTTCCGACGACTCGCGGTCGAGGGAATCGCGGCCTCCCCCGTGGGCGAGATCCTGGTTGAACGCTCCATCGCCGGGTGGAAAGAGTACGAACTAGAGGTGATGCGAGATCTCCACGACAACTGCGTCGTCGTGTGCTCCATCGAGAACGTGGATCCGATGGGCGTTCACACGGGCGATTCAGTCACCGTGGCGCCAGCGCAGACGCTCTCGGACGTTGAATATCAGGCCATGCGCGACGACGCGTTCGCGGTGTTGCGTCGCGTCGGAGTCGAGACCGGCGGTTCGAACGTCCAATTCGCCGTGAACCCCGCGACTGGCGAGCGTCTGGTGATCGAGATGAATCCACGGGTCAGCCGGTCGAGTGCCTTGGCGTCCAAGGCGACCGGCTTCCCGATCGCGAAGATCGCCGCGCGGCTCGCGGTGGGCTACGCGCTCAATGAGATCGTCAACGACATCACGAAATCGACCCCGGCGAGCTTCGAACCCGCCATCGACTACGTGGTCACGAAGATCCCGCGGTGGGCCTTCGAGAAGCTCCCGGGCGCGTCGTCGGTGCTCGGCACCCGCATGCAGTCCGTGGGCGAAGTCATGGCCATCGGGCGCAACTTCCCCGAATCGTTGCAGAAGGCAATCCGGTCGCTGGAGCAGGGACGCCCGGGATTCGCCGCTGGACCCAATCGTGAGTTCGCCGAGTTGGACGATGAGACATTGTGGCATCGGTGCGTGGTCGCGACGCCCGAGCGGCTCTACGCACTGCACGAGACGCTCTGGCGTGGTGCCTCCGTCGCGGCGATCTCGGCGCGCACCGGCATCGATCCGTGGTTCATCGATCAGATGTCCGAAATCGTCCTGCGCGAGCGCGAACTTCGAAGCGCTGACGTCACCCGGTTCGATGCGAGGATGTGGCGCCGGTACCGTCAGTGGGGCTTCACCGACACCCAAGTGGCCGCGATAAGCGGAGCGGACCTGGATATCGTGCGTGCCGCTCGTCGCGAACTCGCTCCGGTCACCTTCAAGACCGTCGACACCTGCGCCGCCGAATTCGACGCGGCGACGCCCTACCACTACGGGACGACGGAGGACGAATCCGAGGTTCGTCCGTCGGACCGGGATCGAGTGATCATCCTGGGGTCGGGGCCCAACCGGATCGGCCAAGGCATCGAATTCGACTACTGCTGCGTGCACGCCTCGTACGTCCTTCGCGAGATGGGCTACGAGTCGGTGATGGTGAACTGCAACCCGGAAACGGTGTCGACCGACTATTCGACCTCGGACCGCCTGTACTTCGAGCCGCTGACGCCCGAAGACGTGGCCGAGGTCATCGAGGCCGAACAGGCGTCGTGCGTCGACGGAGCGCGCGTGGCGGGAGTCATCGTGTCACTGGGCGGTCAGACGCCGCTCAAACTCGCCCACACGATCGATCCGTCGCTCGTTCTCGGTACACCGGTTAGCTCAATCGACGCTGCGGAGGACCGCGAACGCTGGTCGGCAATCTGCGACGGCATCGGACTGCGCCAGCCTCCGGGTGACGTCGCCATCACCTTGGACGAGGCGCTCGAGGTCGCCCGGCGGATCGGGTACCCGGTGCTCGTGCGACCGAGCTACGTGCTGGGCGGACGGGCCATGGAGATCGTGTACAACGAAGACGCGCTGCGCCGCGTGATGGGCAATCTCACCGGCGCTCACGGGGCACTTGCGCGCGAGGGCGGCGTCAGCGCGACGAGGCCGATTCTGCTCGACAGTTTTCTCGAAGACGCCATCGAGGTCGACGTCGATGCGATCCGCGACGTCGCGGGCGAGACCTTCGTGGCGGGCGTCATGGAGCACGTCGAGGAGGCGGGCGTCCACTCTGGCGACTCGGCCTGTGCGTTGCCGCCCCAAACCCTTTCGAGCGCGGTGATTGCCGCGCTGCACGATGCCACCACCCGTATCGCCGATGCGCTCGGCGTCGTCGGGTTGGTCAACGTTCAGTACGCGGTCAAGAACGAGGAGGTCTTCGTGCTCGAGGCGAATCCTCGCGCCAGCCGGACGGTCCCGTTCGTGGCCAAGGCCACGGGGGTACCGCTGGCGCAGGTCGCGGTTCGAGTGATGCTGGGTCAGACGTTAGAGGCGCTGCGCGCGATCGGCGTCGTGCCCGCCGAGACCCCCAATCCGTCGTACGTCAGCGTCAAGGAGGCGGTACTGCCGTTCAACCGATTCCCCGACGTCGACACGATTCTCGGTCCAGAGATGCGTTCCACCGGAGAAGTGATGGGCATCGGCGAGAGCTTTGGCATCGCTTTCGCGAAGTCACAGCTCGCCGCGGGCACGGGACTGCCCGACGCGGGCCAGGTCTTCCTCTCGCTCGCCGATCGCGACAAGGTCGCGGGTCTATCACTGGCGCGACAGTTGCTCGATCTGGGTTTCACCCTGGCGGCGACCGTCGGCACCGCGGGGTACCTGCGTTCCAACGGGCTGACGGTCACCACGTTGGTCGGCAAGGTCGGTCAGGCCGACCTGGGCGCCGACGCCGTCTCGATGATCGCTGACGGCTCGGTGCAACTCGTGGTCAATACGCCATCGGGCGGCGACGCCAAGGCTGACGGTGCGCAGATCCGTCACGCGTGCATCACGCACGGGGTGCCGTGTCTTACGACATTGAGCGCGGGACTCGCCGCGGCGCGAGGCATCGCCGATACCCGCGAGCACGGCTGGCGCGTTCGCTCGCTCCAGGAGTTACACCGGTGAGTGCAGTCGACCTCACGTGCAGCGTCGGGACGGTGTCGCTGCGATCGCCGATTCTCACCGCCGCCGGCACGGCGGGCTTCGGAACTGAACTCGCCGGCTACGGCGATCTCACGCAGCTCGGTGCCTTCGTGACCAAGTCCCTGGCCACCTTCGAGTGGTCGGGTAACCCCGCGCCGAGGGTCACCGCAGTCGGCGAACACCTCGTCAATTCCGTTGGTTTAGCGGGCCCCGGCGTCGCGGCGTGGCGGTGCGACTACGAACCGGCGCTGGTCGCCCGCGGGGTCACGGTCGTTGCCTCGATCTGGGGGCGGAACGTCCAGGAGTTCGCCGACGCGGCCGACGCGCTCGCCGACTCCGCGGCCGTGGCGATCGAGGTGAACGCCAGTTGTCCGAACCTCGAGGATCGAGCCACGATGTTCGCACACTCGATCGAGGCCACGACCGCCATCGTGCGCGCGACCGTTCGTCCCGGTCGACCCGTCTGGGTCAAGCTGAGCCCGAACACGCCCGACCTCGTACGAATCGCGGCGGCGGCGGTCGACGCGGGGGCCCAAGCACTGGTGCTGGTCAACACCGTGCTCGGTCTGGCCATCGACCTCGAGACACGTCGACCGGTTCTTGGCGGGATTGGTGGCGGCGTGAGTGGCCCAGGAATCCTTCCGGTTTCCCTGCGGGCGATCTACGACTGTCGACACGCGCTCCCGACCGTCCCCATTGTGGGAGTCGGAGGCGTTCGATCAGGTGCGGACGCCGTCGCCATGATGATGGCGGGAGCCAATGCGGTTGCCGTTGGCACCGCGATCTTCGCCAATCCGCGCGCGCCGTGGCAGATTCAGGGCGAGATCGTCGCATGGATGTCGGCGCACGGGGTCACTTCACTCGACGAGATCATTGGAGCGGCGCATGGTTGATTCGTTCGGGGTACGGCTCCGCAACACCATCTTGGACGTTGGACCACTGTGCGTCGGCATCGACCCGAGCACCACAGTCATCGAACAGTGGGGACGACGAGACGACGTGGAGGGGCTCGAATTCGTTGCTCTGGCGACGTTGGAGGCCGCCATCGGTACTGCCGCAGCCGTCAAGCCACAGGTTTCGTTCTTCGAACGATTCGGATCGGCGGGCTATCGCGTCCTCGAACGTGTGATTCGCGAGGCCGGTGACGCATCGCTCGTCGTGATCGCCGACGCCAAGCGCGGTGACATCGGCTCTTCCGTCGAAGGGTATGCCCAGGCCTGGCTCTCGGACCGCTCGCCGTTGGCCGTGGACGCCCTGACCGCGCATCCATATTTGGGGGTCGGATCGCTGCTCCCGCTGGTCACGGCCGCGGTGGCTACTGGACGGGGGCTCTTCGTGCTCGCCGCGACGTCCAATCCCGAAGGGCGGGTCCTCCAGAGCGCGCTCACGGCCGACGGTGACGCCGTTGAGGTCTCGGTACTGCGGGCGATCGCGGAACTGAACGGCCGATCCGACGATGTCGGCGCCGTCGGGGCCGTGATCGGGGCGACCAGGGAACGTCCGGCCTTCGATTTTTCTCGGCTGGGTGGACCGCTGCTCGTCCCCGGTGTCGGCGCCCAGGGGGCGTCGGTGGAGCGAGTATCGCGTCTATTCGCCGGGGTATCACGTGCAACAGTCCTGGTCAACGTGGGTAGGGCTATTCTCGACCGTGGTCCTGACGCTCGAGCGCTGCACGATGCAGTTCGGCGTTGGCGCGACGAAATATCTAGCGCGTTGCCGTAGTTCTTAGGTGCAAAAGCGCTCGTCACGATGTATTCTGTGCGCGTGACACCGACTCCGCCCACTTTGTCGCAAGAGCAGCGAGTCGAGGCGTCACGCCTCGCGGTCGCGAACCGTCGTCGTCGCGCAGACGTGAAACGGCAGATAAAGACCGGTGAACTTTCTTTAGAAGAGCTCTTCGAGTTGGCTAATCGAGAGGAGTGCGTCGCGCAGATGCGCGCGTATGACTTGATCAGTGCGTTGCCCGCGATTGGTGACGTGAAGGCCGAGCGAATCATGCAGAAGGCCCAGATTGCCAAGACCCGTCGAATTCGAGGGCTTGGACCCAAGCAGCGCGCCGAACTCTTTCGAGCCCTTGTGCGCTGAACCGCTGCTGGCGGTACTGATTGGCCCCGGTGGAGTTGGCAAGGGAACCCTTGCTCGGCGGTTAACCGAAGAGGACCACGGACTGTGGTTGAGTCGGAGTTGGACCACGCGCGCGAAACGCGAGACCGAAACCGGTGACGAATACGTCTTCGTCGATCGTGAGACGTTCGAACGCGCGATTGACGAGGGGCGATTTCTCGAGTGGGCCCAGTTTCAGGGAAACCTGTACGGCACACCTGTTCCCACCGATACCGGCGGTGCCGACGTGCTGCTCGAGATCGAGGTGCAAGGTGCCCAGCAAGTGCGTCGATACTACGACCACGTGGTGATTTTCCTGATCGTGCCGCCTTCGATGGAGCACCTCGAGTCGCGTCTTCGGGGGCGCGGCGACAGTGACGATCACGTGCAGCGTCGTCTGCAGAGTACCGCGCACGAGATACGGATCGGTCACGAGCTGGCGACGCACATCATCGTGAATGACGACGTAGAGCGGGCCAGCGGCGAAATTCTCTCTATACTGGAAGAACTTCGACGAGATCGTCGTTCCCTCGCGTAAAAAGGATTGATTCCATGGCCGAGCGCCCCTCGCTTGTTGACCCACCCATTGAAGCGTTGCTGGCGAAGGTCGGTGACTCGAAGTTCACGCTGGTGGCCGTTTCGGCGATTCGTGCCCGGGAGATCAACGACTACTACAACGGACTGGGCTCGGGCCACGGTGCCATGATTCCGCCGCAGGTGACGTCGTTGTCGAACAAGTCGCTGTCGCTGTCCCTGCAGGAGCTCTACGAGGGCAAACTCGAGTTCCACCGCCCCACGGCCGAGGAACTCGAACAGGAACGTCAGGACCGCGACGCGGCGCAGGCACACCAGGACGAGGCGAACGACCTGGACGCCTTCACCGATGCGCTCCGCGACGCCTGATTCTCCAGCCCCACGAGTCGTCCTTGGGGTGTCGGGTGGTATTGCCGCGTATAAGGCGATCGAAGTTCTACGGCGGTTGCGCGATGCCGGGTATCACGTGGCTCCCATCCTCACACCTGACGCCACCCGTTTCGTCGGTCCACTGACGTTCAGCGCCCTGGCGAGCGAGCCGGCGCGAGTTGGGCTCTACGACGACCCGCAGATGCCGATCCCACACACCGCGCTCGGGCAATCGGCCGACCTTATAGTCGTCGCGCCGGCAACCGCCCACCTCATCGCTCGGTACGCGGCGGGACTGGCCGATGACTTGCTCACCGCGACCCTCATGGCGACCGCGTCACCGGTGCTGCTCTGTCCGGCGATGCACACCGAGATGTGGGAACAGCCGGTGGTCCAAGAAAATCTGGCGACGTTGCGCCGTCGCGGTGTGCTCGTACTCGAGCCCGAACGCGGCCATTTGGCTGGCGGCGATGACGGCACTGGTCGGCTCGCTGATCCGGCGACGATCGTCGAGTTGGTCGAACGGATCGTGGCGGGGTACCGGGGGCCGTTGACCGGCCATCGCGTCCTCGTCACCGCCGGAGGTACCCGCGAGCCAATTGACCCGGTACGGGTGTTGACGAACCGGTCCTCGGGCCGCCAGGGCTACGCGATAGCCGAAGTCGCGGCACGGCTCGGCGCTGCGGTGACGCTGGTGACGACGACCGATTTGCCGCTCGCCCTCGACGTGGCCCGACGCATTGACGTGGTAGAGGTCGTGACCGCGGCCGAGATGCGCGATCAGACCGTGTTCGCGGCGGCCCAATCGGACGTCGTCGTGATGGCCGCCGCGGTAGCGGACTTCACCATGGACCCGGCCGCGAACAAGTTGAAGAAGGTCGACGGACCACCACACCTGGACCTCGTCGCAACTCCCGACATCCTGCTCGAGTTGGTCGCCAGCCGACGCGACGGACAGGTGATCGTCGGATTCGCCGCGGAGACCACGGACGTCGTCAGCAATGCGCAAGAGAAGTTTATGCGTAAGGGGGTCGACCTCTTGGTGGTGAACGACGTGATGACGCCTGGAGCCGGCTTCGAATCCCGGACCAATGAGGTCCGGATCTTGATGCGCGGTCGAGACCCGGAAGTTATTTCGATGCGGGCGAAAGAGTCCGTCGCGCTAGAGGTGTTGACTAGGGTGGTTGCATTGTTACCGCAAGGAGACCAATGAGCGATCGCACTCTCTTCACCTCGGAGTCGGTGACGGAAGGACATCCCGACAAGATCGCGGATCAAGTCTCTGACAGCGTCCTCGACGCCATCCTCACCCAGGACCCCCACGCCCGAGTCGCCTGCGAGACACTCCTCACGACGGGACTGTGTGTGGTGGCCGGGGAGATTACGACCTCGGCGGTCGTTGATATCAACGCGATTGCGCGGAAAACGATCCTCGAGATTGGCTACGACAACGGCAGTAAGGGATTCGACGGTCGTACCTGTGCCGTCCTGGTGTCGCTGGACAAGCAGAGCCCCGACATCGCCGGTGGCGTCGACGCCGCGCTGGAGTTGCGCACCGGATCGGGCGGCGAGGACCAGTTGAATGCTCTCGGGGCCGGTGACCAAGGCATGATGTTCGGGTACGCCTGCGACGACAACGACGATTTCATGCCGGTACCCATCTGGCTGGCACACCGACTCTCGATGCGACTGGCGCAGGTTCGTCGTTCTGGGTTGATCCCGTATCTCGGGCCCGATGGCAAGACCCAGGTGACAATTGCCTTCGAGAATGGCCGACCGGTGGCGGTTGACACCGTGCTCGTGTCGACCCAGCACGAAGACGGCTACGACTCCCAGACGACGATCAGGCACGACGTGATCGAACACGTGATTCGCCCGGTGCTACCGGCGAACCTCGACACCAGCTCCATGCGGGTGATTGTGAACCCGTCGGGCAAGTTCGTCCTCGGTGGCCCGCACGCTGACGCCGGACTGACCGGGCGCAAGATCATTGTCGATACCTACGGTGGCATGGCGCGCCACGGCGGCGGAGCCTTCTCGGGCAAAGACCCCTCGAAGGTCGACCGTTCCGCCGCTTACGCCGCGCGCTGGGTCGCCAAGCACGTGGTGGCCGCGGGAGCCGCCCAGCGCTGCGAGGTCCAGGTGGCGTACGCGATCGGAGTCGCCCGTCCCGTGTCGGTGCTGGTTGAGACGTTCGGCACGGAGACGGTTGACCGGGCCAAGATCGCGAAGGCGGTCGACGCCATCTTCGATCTTCGTCCAGCGGCGATTATCCGCGACCTCGATCTACGTCGGCCGATCTACCAACGCACCGCCGCCTATGGCCACTTCGGCCGTGGTGACCAGGGATTCACGTGGGAGCAGACACCCCGGGTCGACGACCTGCGCCGGGAGCTGTCACTCAACTAGTGACCCGCCCGCGTGCGGTCCGGGTGGTGACAGAAGTCGCGGCGGTCGATCGACCATTCGACTACCTCGTGCCCGAACGTCTCGAACCGGTTGGAATCGGGGACCGGGTGCGCGTCGACTTCAATCACCGCAGCGTGCGGGCCTGGGTCATCGAGGAGGCGGCCCCGAGCGACGATCTCAAGCCCATCGCGAAGTGGCTCGGCTTCGGGCCTCCGGCCGAGATGATGGAGCTCCTCGCCTGGGCGAGCGAACGGTGGTACGCACCGCTCGCTCGGTTCCTGGTCTCGGCCTCGCCGTCTCGACTGGTCACCAGCCTGCCGGTCGCGCCGCCGGCGCGACCGCTGGAGTTGGGAATCGTTGAGCGGCTACCCGTCTACGAGCCCGGCATCATTCAGCTAGCACCGACGTCCGATCCACTCGGGGTCGTCCTCGCGGCCTACCACGCAACGTCGACGCTCCCCGGCACGTTGCTCGTCGTGACGCCGACCGACGCCTGGGCGCGTCGACTCCGCGGACGGCTCGAACAACGAGGCTGCGACGTGGCGGGCTCCGAGCAGTGGGAGCGGATGCGGGCCGGCTGGCCCGTCGTCGTTGGCGCACGGGGGGTGGCGTTGGCTCCGGTGGCGCGCCTGGCCGGTGCCGTGATCCTGGACGTCGATGACGAAGCCCTCCGGTCGGACTCGATACCTACGTGGCACGCCTTTGACGTGCTGGCCGAGCGGTGCCGTCGCGAGGGACGTCCGTTGTGGGCTAGTTCGATCCTCCCGAGTCCGCGCTTCGCCGTAGCCGGTTTCCAACGTGAGCCAGAGCTCGCCGCCGGATGGCCACAGCTCGTCGCCGTCGACCGTCGTTCAAGCGACCCGCACGACGGCGTCCTCGCTCGCGACACCCTCGATGCGGTGCATCGCGCGTTGCGTGGCCCCGAAGCCGTTGCGGTCGTCGTGCTGCACCAACGGTTGGGGCGGGGTCGGTTGCTCGCCTGCGCGCAGTGTCACGAGCTCTACCGCTGCGCGATCTGCTCGCAGGGTGAGGAGGAGGTCGACGACGTGGTGGCCTGCGCGGACGGTCATGAACGCCGAGCGCCGTTCTGTCGTTCGTGTGGTTCGACGCGAGTCAAGCGGTTGCGTCAGGGGGTGACGACGTTTCGACGTGACCTCGAAGCGCAGATTGGTCGATCCGTGAGTGTCGTCACGGCGTCCGATCCAATTGATGCACCACTCGACCGAGTGGTCCTGGGCACCGAAGCAGTCTTTCAACGGGTCCGGCGCGCGACGTTGGTGGTGATCGCCGACTTCGACCAGTACCTGCTCGCGCCCCGCGAGTCGGCCCGACGACAGGCAATCACCGTCGTTGGCAAGGCTGGTCGGCTGGTCGGTGGTCGTCGAGAGGGTCGTGGTCAGGTGGTCGTCCAGACTCGTCGGGGCGAGGACGTCGTCTTGGGGTCGCTCATTAGCGGCTCCTTCGACGCGCTCCTAGACGATGAGATCGAGACGGCGCGCGTGCTCGGTCTGGCCCCATTCGGTGCGGCCGCGACAATTCGGGGCGAGGGCGCGAAGGCGTTCGCCGCGTCACTCGACGGGCCCCGCGTGCGCGTCAGCGTCGCCGATGACGTCGTCGTGGTGCGCGCCACCGATTCCGAGACCTTGCTCAGCGAGATTCGCGGGCACCCGCGGCCGCCATCGGTGCGCGTGGCCGTTGAGTGAACCGGTAGCGTAGAACGGTGAGCACGTTACCTATCCGCGTGTACGGTGATCCGGTATTGAATCAGGCAACGACGGCCGTCGACGACATCGACGGGAGAATCGCCGCTCTAGCCGAGGTCATGATCGAGACCATGTACGAAGCGCCTGGCGTGGGTTTGGCGGCGAACCAGATTGGCGTTCAAAAGAAGATCTTCGTCTACGACCAGGGTGATGGGCCCATCGTGGTGGTGAACCCGGTGATCGTCGAGACCGACGGTGAGTGGACCTTCGAGGAGGGCTGTCTCTCCGTACCCGGCCTCAGTTGGGAGATCACGCGGCCGAACGCCGTGCACCTGATCGGTTACGACCTCGACGGGAACGAAATCGACGTCGAGACGGACGAATTCGAGGGTCGGATCTTTCAGCACGAGATGGATCACCTCGAAGGCGTGCTCCTCGTCGAACGCCTCGACGAGGACCAACGTCGAGAGGCGAAGAAGCTCTTGCGCAAGCGACGACTGACTCTCAGCCGCGACCCCGATGGCCTCGGGCGACTCCTAGGCGAATAGATGCGCGTGGCCTTCCTCGGAACGCCGGCGTCGGCCGTCGCGTCCCTGGAGGCCCTCATCGATCACGGACACGACGTCGTCGTCGCGGTCACCCGACCTGACCGACGTCGGAGCCGCGGCGCGTCGGCGTCAGCGAGTCCGGTGAAGGCCGCCGCTGAGCGCCGAGGCATCCCGGTCGTGCACCGGGTGGCCGAGCTCGATCACTACGACCTCGAACGGGGCGTGGTGGTGGCTTACGGCGCCATGATCCCCGCCTCGACCCTGGCGCGGGTTCCCATGCTCAACGTGCACTTCTCACTACTGCCACGATGGCGCGGCGCCGCACCGGTCGAACGAGCGATCCTCGCGGGGGACCGTGAGACCGGCGTGGCGATCATGACCCTCGAAGAGAGTCTCGACACGGGACCAGTGCACCTCGAACGCAGGGTCCCGATCGGCGACGCGACCCTTTCGGAGCTGCTCGGCCGTTTGGCGACGCTCGGCGCCCAAGCGCTCGTCGAGGTGCTCGCGGATCCGCTGCTCCTCGCGAACCCCGTGGCCCAGTCGGGCGAGCCGACGTACGCGGCGAAGCTCGACTCGGAGGCGTTCCACGTCGTTCCATCGATGTCGGTCGAGGAGTGTCTGCGCGTCATTCGTTTGGAGCGAGCCTGGGCGCTGGTGAATGGAAGTCGGGTCCGCCTGGTGGCCGCCCACGGCGCGCCGGGCCAGCTGATGGTGGAGTCGGGCACGCTCGATCGCCGCGAAGGCTTGGTGGTGATGGGCGCGCGCGCCGGGGCGGTAATCGTCGACGAGGTGCGCCCCGAGGGTGGCCGCACGATGTCGGCCGACGCCTGGTGGAACGGTCATGCACGTTCCGGCGAGTCGGCGCGGTGGGGGTGAGCGAGGTCTCTAGGCTGGGGGATATGACCTCAATCGACGCCGGACCGACTGGCCGCCTTCGTATCGCCCCGTCCATCCTCGCCGCCGACTTCGGGTCGCTCGCCGACCAGGTTCGGTCGATCGACGCGGAGACCGACTGGCTCCACGTCGACGTTATGGATGGTCATTTCGTGCCGAATGTGTCGATTGGTCCGCCGGTCGTCTCTTCCCTACGTCGCTACAGTGATCGGTTCTTCGACTGTCATCTCATGATGACCGAGCCGGGACGCTACTTCGAAGCGTTTCAGCGGGCCGGCGCGGACGGTTGCACGATCCACGTCGAAATCGGCGATACCGCCGCGCTACTCGCCGAAGCCCGCGCCGTGGGGGTGCGGGTGGGACTGGCCGCCAATCCCGATACGGCCTTTGAGGTGGTCGCCCCCTTTCTGGGTTCGATCGACCTCCTGCTCTTGATGACGGTGTTCCCGGGCTTCGGTGGCCAGTCATTCATCGGTGACGTGATGGAAAAAGTAGTTCGGGCCCGTCGCGAGATCGACGAGCAGGGGCTGCCCGTCGACCTCGAGGTCGAC
>LMAD01000059.1 GCA_001443545.1 Acidimicrobiaceae bacterium RAAP-2 | reverse complement strand
CATCGAGGACGAGCGTGAGCGGTGGGTCGAGCCGAGCCCCCGGTGACGCGGCCGCGAGGTGGCGCGCGGTGTCCACCACGGCATCGACGAGCGCGGTGACGATATTCGATGTATGTCCCGACGCGGTACCCAAGAGGTAGATCGTGCCGTTGCCGTTGCCGTCGCGTAAGAAGCGTTCCGGATCAAAGTCGTCGCCGTCGGGGCTCAGTTGCTCGACTACGAGGGGATCCGAAAGCGCGGAGAACGTATTACTGACGAGCCCCCAGATGCTCGCGCGTTGACGGGGCTCCATCGTGACCACGTCGTCGAGGTCACGCGCCCACTGCGCCATGGGCGACGACTGGAGAATCACCACAGCCTCACTGGCCGCGGTGGGTGAGACGCTCCAACGATAGAGATCGGCCGCGCCGAGTCCCGCGATATTCGCGGCGTACAGCAAGCACCTAATCACTGCCTGGCAACGCCCCAGCCAGTACGCACCCCCCTCGATACCGTCGGCGGCATTCGTCGCGAGCGAGGCCGCTCTTCGAATTGCGACACGCGGATCGTCGCAGCCATGCGCCAAATTGAAGCGGTAACCGCGCGGGATCCCCTCGGCCAAATTTTCAGGATCGAACACCATCACGGGCCCCTTGGCGGCGCGCTCAAAATACGTTGCGGCGAGCGCGTCCGGCCTCGTGTTTGTGCTTAGCAAACACCCTCCTGCTGGAACTTGAAGACAGAGGGGGATCCCGATGTACCTGGATTTCCCAATTCTTGGCGGTGAAGTGCAGAGAATGGAACTTTCAATCGATGAATAGACGTCAACTCGACGACTGCGACCGAGGAGAAAACCAAGATCACCCGGCAATGCCTTGACGAGCGACGGGCGAAGAATCTTGGCGCGTGCGAGGAGGCGCCTCCTGCCCGCAACGGCTTTTACTTCCCGAGCACTGGAAAATCCGGGGAGTTTGTCCAGATCGGTGGCTCTATCGCGCGAGCGGTTCTTCACTCGAGCAATCAGGTACCACGGTCCCCCAATCGCCACGGCAATGACGAGCACCGTTATCAACCAGTAAGACCCGACAGGCCCGACCGGTACGTGCCACGCGGCAGACGGATCGCTCGCGTGCGACCAGAGCGCCACGAGACTCGGCATGTGGTGGCTCGGCCACCCGTGTCCGG
>LMAD01000008.1 GCA_001443545.1 Acidimicrobiaceae bacterium RAAP-2 | reverse complement strand
GTTGTGGTCGTGGTTGTGGTCGTGGTTGTGGTCGTGGTTGTGGTCGTGGTTGTGGTCGTGGTCGTGGTCGTGGTCGTGGTTGTGGTCGTGGTCGATGTTGTCGTCGTGGTCGATGTCGTGGTCGGTGGCGGCGACGCTAAGTGTGCATATTGCATACGGAATTTTGCATACGTCATGGTGATCGACTCCATGGGCGTGCCACCACTACTACCCGACCACGTAATTTTCCCAATAAAAACGTCTTTCAAGAAAAGGGTCATGGAGTCCGACTGCGGACCGAAGCCACGTCGGTTCGGTGAGTCGATGAACAGTCAAACCTCCGGGATCACCCTCGCCGAGACGCTGTCTTGGTAGAACTGCGGACTCGCTGCATCCATCCTTCTGACCACGACCAGTGGCTCTTCGGTCGGCCTTCCGGTGCCACGTCCAACGCCGCCACGAATTCCACTCCCACACGTCACACAGTTGACGGGATTGCTCATCCCCCAGGAAAATGACTCCACCGAAATATCGCCCTGACCACCATCGGACCCTGGGCCCTTGATGCCAGTCGCACGCATCGAAAGAATGTCGCCCGCCAGACCCGGAGACGATGTGAGCGAACCTGGGACCAACGGCGCAGTCCGAGTAGCGGCGGCCGAGAACGAGCCCCATACGACGATCCCGGTCGCCACGATCACCGCCGATCCCACCACCGTCCAACGACGTTGCCATCGCGGTCGAGTCGCCAACCGAGTTCCGATTCTGATCCCCATCGCTCTCCAATCAGTCGTCGTAAGCGCCACAGGGTTGCACTATCAAAGATTGAGCGGCGTAATCCAGTGGAGAGTCCTCAGACTTCCCTGGTCGGTGTCGGATAATGGGCCGAGATTGCGCCACCGTCCGAGCGATGGGTATCGCGGGATCAGACTCGTTGAGGTGCACGCTCGATAGGGCCCCGTCCAGAGTTGCCTGGGCTGCTCCGGTGGGCGGCGCGCAATCGCCCTCGTCACGCTCCACCACTTCCTCCAGATTCGATAACGAACATGATTCATCGCCACGTCAATCCGACGCTTCACCCATCAACCCGGAAAAGCAAAGTCATTCGACGACCGACGAGCCACAGGGTGCTACAACCGAGGTCAGGGCCAACTAATCCGGGCCACGTTGTGACGAGCCTGGACGCGCATACGGGGAAACCCCATTTTGGAGGCGGCGTCCGGATTCGAACCGGAGTACGGGGCTTTGCAGCCCCCGGTTCCACGTAACTCAGTGTGTCTGTATGCGACTCTCACATCCCTGAAACCAACAATACTCTGGCTTTTCAGACAATCACAGCATTTTGGTACTCACTCGCCGAACCAAAAAGGGGCGATTTAACTGCCAACATAACTGCCACAATCGGATCGACCACCTTCGGCAAACAGCGACCCAATGGGGCGTGGTAATTACGTGCGGGTTTAGATCGGAGGCCCGACGTGCACAGTCTCCGACTGGCGAACTCAACCTTGGACAGAATGAATAAGTCAGCGTACGCCGAAGGTACCGATTCAGGTAACGATTGCAGTGAACGTCCAGATGTCACTCTCGGGCGCAGGAGTTTTCCCGATTTCGTAGTCCGCATGCACCTCCACGTTTGAAAAGCCCGCTTCACCAACAACATGGGAAAATTCACTAATGCTCCACCACTGGAGTCGAAACAACTGAAGCTCTGACGCCGTCAAGACTCCGTCGTGCCACTTCTCGTAGCGCAGCCAACGCGTCGTCTGGTTCTTCGCAGCGTCAGACTCAAGATGGTCCGTACTCAACGTCCAGAGGTCGTCGTCCACCCGCCAAGAGCGCAACGAACCGATTTCAGCGATGAGTTCAGGAGCGGCAATGTCCACAATGAGCCTGCCGCCAGGCTTCAAGCACCGACGAAAAGAGACCAGCGCATCGTGCGTGGCGTCGAGACCATCCAAGAGCATCAACGATCCAGTCGGAACAATGACCGCCTCGTAGGCATCCTCGTTCACGTACGTTGACATGTCTGCTTCAATGAGCACCGCATCAATTCCATGCGTCTCGCAGTTCGATCGGCAGGTTTCGAGCATGGTGGGTGATGTATCGGTACCATCAACAACGTGTCCCGCCTGCATAAGCGGAATGAGAATACGTCCCGACCCTACGGCTGGCTCGAGGATGCGGCCGCTGCAAAATACAAGCTGATCTCGATAGAACTCAACTTCGCCGTACGAATGACCAATCGGCTTGTCAAGGTTGTATACCTCAGTTGATAGACGGCCATAGCCCCACGTCATCGTTCCCCCTCCATGGCCGGTAGCAAACCACGACTCGCCATTGTGAAAGCTCAGTAATCACCATAGAGAAAACTACTTGGCTCGACGCTCGGTGGGCCCGACGCATCAGAAGTGCAACCTTGCATTGGCGGCTTCCGAATTTGATGTCCTAGGTCTTCTAGACGTCGGCGTGATCGACAAATTCGAGTCCTAGTCAAGCACGCCGCTCTAACGTGAACATGTGACTTTCCAGGAGCACTACTCCGTTACCGAACTGCGTACCATCAGCGCTCGAGTGGGACGACGCAAGGGCTGGGACTTCTCGCGAATGAATACATCTCACCCTCTAACGCCGTGGGACTACGTATCGGTCGTCAGAGACCATCTTCGGGCCACCGATACCGTGATTGATATTGGTACTGGTGGCGGAGAGCGCTTACTCGAACTAAGTAGCGACGCGCGTCAGTTACTCGGGGTGGATCCCGACCCCGAGGTGATTGGTAGGGCGCGCGAACTTGCCGCAGACAAGGGTGTAACGTCGGTCCATTTTGAGACTGGCACCGGCACGGAAATTCTGGACCGGTTCGACGTAGTCATCGATCGACACGCCCCCTTTGCGACCACGGTCGTCCACCGACTTCTTCGTCCGGGCGGGCGTTTTGTCACTCAGCAAGTCGGTGAACACAACATGAAGAACGTGAGAGAGTCCTTTCAACTAGAAGCGAATGCCTTTGCACCAATAAGCCCCGAGATGTTCGTTAAAGCTGGATTCATTATTGAACGGTTTGATGAATACGACGTGGACTACGTGATTCACGATATGGACTCATTAGTGTTCTGGCTTCAGGCATTGGACGTAGCGCACTCCGATTTTGGCGGCTTCGATTCCGAGAGAGACGCCGACGCAATAAACCGTCTTCTGTCAACTTCGCTTACCGGCGATGGTGTGGTGACCAATGAACATCGCTACTTGTTGGTGGCAGCCAAACCTGGATAGTCGAAGTGCGGGCCAAATCGGATTCCCTAAAGATCCAATAACTGGTGTCGGAGGCCCGACGCAACAGTTCTGCAACCATACACTGGCGCCTGGTTGAGTCTGTGCGTCCCGCGTCATTGGAGCGTGGTGAACAATAATGCTGCAATGACGAGATTGGTGGCCCCGGTCCTACCGCCCGGCTCCTTGAGTGGCCGCTGTCAGCCGGTTCTTCGAGTAGATGATCGGTTTGTTCTGCGACCCTGGACCGAAGGGGATATTCCGGCACTCGTTACTGCATACGCCGATCCGGATGTTCAACACTGGACCCTCAACTTCTTCGAAGAACCTGAAGCGCGGCATCTCATAGCGAAATGGAATGACTCGTGGGAGAACGAGACCAGCGCTCACTGGGCCATCGCAAGGACATCAGACGATCTCGCCGTTGGACGGGTTGGTCCGCGCGTTATCGATCTCGCTGGTGGAGAAGCAGAGATGTCGTACTGGGTTTCGCCGCAGGCCCGAGGAGTTGGAGCCGCCTCGCTCGCAACGGCCGCTCTCAGCGACTGGCTACTCAAGGATTTGGGCCTTCACCGACTGGAACTTGGACACTCTGTTCTCAATCCTGCGTCGTGTCGCGTCGCTTTGAAGGCGGGATATGCGCCAGAAGGCACGATGAGGAGTGCGTTACTGCACTCGGATGGTTGGCACGACATGCATTGGCACTCGAGAATCAGCCAAGGAGGAGCGGAGCGTTAGGCACTCAGGTTGTTGGTGCCGGAGTGTCCCGTTTTGAATTCGTATGATTTGTACATGAATTCAGAGAGGGACTTCGTATTGGATGAAGTAGTGGTTCGCCTGGCCACCAGCGAAGATGCCCCGACACTCAGAGCTCTAGCCAGAGACTCGTACCAACAATACGTAGATGCTGAAGGGAGTGAACCCGAGCCAATGAAGGCCGACTACTCGGCCCTAGCCTCACTCGGCAACACCTGGCTTGCGGAGGCACGTGGCACCATCGTCGGCCTTCTCGTACTGGAAGTTTTATCGAACTACCTCTTGTTGGACAACATCGCAGTGACAAAATCAGTGCGGGGACAAGGAGTTGGAAAGCTTCTGATGGCCTTCTCGGAATCTCAAGCAGTAGCGAGAGGCCTTTCGGAGATTCGTCTCTATACGGGAGAGGTCATGACTCAGAACCGGTACTACTACGAGTCGCTCGGTTACATCGAATCGCACCGTGCTTTCGAAAGCGGACACCGGCGCGTTTACTACTCCAAACTGCTCTAGGACCAGACCACTGGCGTGCCCTTCCTTCCCGGTGTCGGAGGCCCGACGTGAACCTGCACGCAGCGTCTCCTAGTTCCGAGTCCACAACGTTGCTGCTTGTTCGGCGCCAACTTCTTGGATCGAGGAGGCGCTATTTCGATCTAACGACGGCCCAGGTCGTCCCATTCGTTGTACGAATGAGGCCCCCGACGCTGAGCGCTTCGAAGGCGGACGAACCAACGCTCACGAAGCCAACGGGCGACCACATGGACGCGATCGCCTTACGGTTTACCAACCAATTTCGTCCGCCGTCAGTGCTGACGTTGATAGCCCCGTCGATGTTCGCATACCAGAGCACCGATCCCGTTGAATTGGTCGCGAAGTTCCCCATGACGCCGTCGGTGAGGCCTCCCGTGTTCGCGCCTTGAATGTGACCTTGGGCCAGCAGTGTCCAGTTCGTGCCACCGTTCCACGTCTCGTAGAGCAAGTTCGTTCCCTGCTGCATCCCACCATCCAAAGAACAGAACAGGTACCACCTCGAGCTCGTGACCGCGGCGGCGGCGCCAACGAAGACCGATTTGCAGGGATTGTTGACCATGCGCCACGACCGACCTGCGTCAGTGGTGGACAAGATGCTGTTGGGGCCGTCCGCCCCCTCCACCACCAGCGCACCTTGTGGTCCCGTCCGTGCGAGAAACCTCGCCGCCAGCGTTGAGGGGGCCTTCGGGATGGTTGCCCGCAACTGCGGGTCATTCACCGTAATGGGCCGAATCGCGGTTGGTTTGAGATCACCCGGAGCTAGGACGTTGAGGTAGGTCGCGCACCAAGGTCCCTGCTGATACTTGAGCGGGCAGTCACCAGCAATCACCCAAACCGAGTTACCCGACACTGAAAGCGCAGTCGCAAGCCCCTTCACCGCCACCTTCGTCCACGTCCGGCCACCGTTCAGCGTGAGGAACGACGAGTTGGCTTGCTGGTAGCCCGCGACGTATCCCTCAGTAGGCGAGATGAACGCCATCAGCGGCGTCGCCATCGGCATGGGTAGTCGACCTACGATCTTCCACGAGTCGCCCGCATTCTTTGTCGCAGTCAAGTACGACTGGATCGCCTTCTGATGACTCGCGTTCCAAGTGGTCGAAATCGCCAGGCCGCGTGAAGGTGTGAACATTTTCAGCCCCACGACTGACGATGCCTTCATAACGGTGCCAATCGCGAGAACGGGAATCACTCGATGAGTTGGCCGGCCGCCGCTCACGCGGTTGGTGGAAGAGTTAAGTCCTCCGCTTCCCACCCACGCCGAGAGGCCGAGGATGAGCGCCAAGATCACCAACGACCACGCTCGGAGACGCCGCTGACGCGAACGCTGACGCGCCTCGGGGATCAGCACTTCGATTGGGTCATTCACCTTCGGCTTCGGCCGCTCCTTGATCAGTGTCATCGCCGCTCTCCTACCGCACCGACAGGATCATCGAGACGAGTTCGTCCCGGCGGTATCCCTGCTCGCGCGCCAGCGCGAGCAACTCGTTCATCTTCATGAAGAGGACGCTGCGCTCGGGCGTGCCGACGACGCGCGTACCGCGTCCCCGGGTGAAGTCCAGCACGCCCTCGTCGCGAAGGATGTGCAGTGCTCGAATCACCGTGTTCTTGTTCACGCCCAATATCGCGGCGAGGTCGATCGCGGGGGGTAGTCGTTCCCCCTGGGCGGCCTCTCCGTCGGCAATCGCTCGGCGGATCTCGGCGGCGACCTGTTCGTGGAGCGAAGTCGATTCGTTCCTGTTGACTTTCGGCATCTGCATAGTGCTATGAATGCTAGTACCATTAATCCGTGCTTGGCAAGGAACAACGATGACGATGGCACCAGTCGGGCAGTCGAGCGCGTGCCGGATCCATGACGCTACCAACTAGTGCATGGGCCCTTCGAACCGCCCAGGCAGATTGTGGAGTCGTTCGTGGCGGCTCCGGTAAGACTGGTCCCACTGAGGTCTGTGTATTCCAAATTGGCGCCGTTTAGATTGGCCCCCCGCGAAGTTGACGCCGATCAGATTTTACTCCCTTTCCTTAGGGTGCAGACTGTGCCGGGTAACGCGATCCTCGCTGTCACTACTTAATTCACTGCCAAAGCTAACTGCCATTTTTTTGTTCAGCAGTCAGGTTTGCAGTAAATCACTAGAGGCGGCGTCCGGATTCGAACCGGAGTACGGGGCTTTGCAGGCCCCTGCCTAACCACTCGGCCACGCCGCCAGAAACGACAATCCTACTGGTTTGAGCGACGGCCCCGACGCACGAACAACCACAGAACGCCAAGAATGACCGCGACGAACACCACTTTCATGACGAGGGCGATCGCCGAGACGACGAGCGAACCCAGAATCAACAACGCGAGCACCGAAAGTACGACCACCACACCTATCTTCATGTCCCACCTTCACCGGATTCGTCGTGCCGTCCGACACGTAACCTATCGCGACCACGCGAACCACCCGCTACGCCTCGGAGCGAACAGCCCGGCCCGACCCGCCACCAGCGTGGACGCCGTGACGTCCTAACCCGGTGGCGCCGGTTGCTCAGGGCCGAAGGCGTTACGTCCGCGTTGGGTCGCGACGTGCAGACCGTGTTCACCGAGGTCGGCCAGCGTACCCAGGGACGACCGGCCGAACCGCTGGCGAACTTCGTCGATTGCGTCGCGCAGCCCTTCGAGTCCTATCTGGCGCTCGCGCGACCGGGCCTCAGCACTCTCTCGGGCGCCCGTCGGCTCGACGTCGACGTTGAATGACATCTGGATCTCGTGTTCGCTGCGCTCGACGAACGACGACGCGTACAGCCCAATGAGCCGCACGGACTGAGTGAGCTCAACGGTCTCGGCGAGTGCGACACCGATCATGGCGATGGCCCCCTCGTCGTCTACGCCAAAGGGCAGCGTTTGCGATCGCGACACGCTCGTGAGATCATCGAACCGCGCGACGACGGTGACGGTGCGGGCTAACTGACGATTGGCGCGCAGCGCGCGCGACACCACCGACGCGTGCGTGCGCACGGCGCCGCGGACCTCGTCGAGCGTGCGCAGCGAACGCAGGAACGTCTCATCGTGACCGACCGACTTCGCACCGCGATCCACTACAACTTCGCGTCGATCGTCACCTCGGGCGTAGGCGCTCAAGGTCGCGGCCATCGCCGCACCGACGTGCGCGGCGAGCGTCGCCTCATCGACAGCTTGGAGGTCGCGGACCCAACGCAGGCCGAGCCGATGCAACTTGGCGGCGGTCGCCGGCCCGACTCCCCACAACGCACCGACGGGCAGCTCCGCCAACCACTCTCGTTCGAGTACGGGATCCACCCACACCACACCGGCGCCCGAGGTAATCCGTCCACCGACCACGATTGGCTTGGACCGCTTCGACGCCAGCTTCGCGAAGAGTTTGTTGCGCGCGAGTCCGACGCCACAGTCCAGGCGCAACTCGTTCTCGATACGCTCGCGCAGCGCCCAGGCCGCGTCGATGGGCCGTACGCCGAGCCGGCGAAGTCCCCGCAGATCGGCAAAGAGCTCGTCGAGTCCGATCGCCTCAACCGTTGGCGTGAGATCGGTCACGATGTCGCGAAACCGCCGCGAATACTCCTCGTATCGATCGAAACGTCCGGGCAGGATGACGAGGTTGGGACATCGACGCCGGGCGAGCACACTCGCCATGCCACTTCGCACACCGAAGCGTCGTGCTTCGTAACTGGCGCTGGCCACGACCCCGCGTTCGCCCGCGCCCCCGACCGCGACCGGGAGCCCCCGCAGCGAGGGATCGTCCAGGATCTCCACCGACGCGAAGAAGGCGTCGAGATCGACGTGCAGGATCGGCGCGTCGTCGACCGTCGGCTGGTCAGGGGGTGAGCTGGACACTGCGGAAGGCTTCTCCGTACGCGACGCCGACTGGCCGGCCAGCCTGCTCTGCTCTGCCGTAGACGACCTCACGGATCTCGTCGGCGTCGCCACCGAGCTGCGAGGCGTGGGTCAACACGGCCCTCGCCTTCTGGTCGATTGTTCGCGAGACGTCCACGACCACGTCCGGGTCGTGCGTTCCGCTCAGCAGCAGGTGGCGCACCTGGTGCGCCGGACCGCGCTCGGGAAAGTAGAGCGGCATCGCGGCGGCGGGCGCTACCGCGTCCAAGAGCGCCCAGCCCGTCTCGCGGTGGTCGTGGTGGTTGACGTAGACCCCGCCAAAAAAGGTTGCCGTCGGGTCGTGTCCGACCACCACGTCGGGTCGATATAACCTGATCAAGCCGACGAGTTCGCTGCGCAACACGACGTCATTGGTGACCTCGCCGTCGGGGTGATCGAGACCCAGCACCGACTCGACGCCGAGCAGTTCCGCCGCCGACGTCAACTCCGTTCGGCGTACTCCGCGAAGGGAGATTGCGTCGGCCAGGGCGGCGTGCGAACCCTTCGAGCCGTCGCAGACGACCACCATGTGTACGTGGCAACCCTCACTCGCCCACTGAGCGAGCACGCCTCCCGCGGCGACGTCGGCGTCGTCGGGGTGGGCGTAGACGGCCAGCGCACTCTTCGGCTGGAGGCGTAGATTGCGCATCGCTAACTTCGCAGCTTGGGCGCCGTCGACTTGACCAGCATCCCAATCTCTCGCGCGAAGTCCTCCGTACCCTCGAAGCCCTTGTAGACCGACGCGAACCGCACGTAGGCGACATCGTCGATGGGGCGAATCGCGTCCAGGGTCGCCCGCCCAATCTCCTCGCTCGAAACGTCACGGTTCAATACACGCATCGACTCCTCGACCGTCGAGGCGATGGAGACCATAACGCTCTCGTCGACCGGCCGGTTCTTGAACGCCGCACGTATTCCGAGCAAAATCTTGGATTGATCGAACGGCTCGCGTTCTCCCGAGCGCTTGACGACCACGAAGCCCACCTCTTCGATCCGCTCGAAGGTCGTGTATCGCTGGCCACACGCGGCGCACTCGCGCCGGCGGCGAATGGCGACGCCATCTTCGGCCAGTCGCGAGTCGACCACACGATCGTCATCGGCCGAGCAGTAGGGGCAACGCATCCCCGTCACGATACACGTAAATTCCAAGGAATTATGGTATAAGCACGTGCTCGCCAGGCACGACGACGTCCGAGCGCAGCTCCGCGACGAGTGCACGACGAGCCAGTGACGGATCGAGTGGGTTGGCGAGCCGCGCAATCGTGTTGATTGAATCACCGGGTTGCACCACGTAGACCATTCCCGATGCGAGTGTCGTTCCAGTGGCGAGGTCCGTGGGCAGGCCAGTCCCGGTCGTCCCACCGAACGCGGGGCCCGGCCACGCGAGCACGACGAGTCCGAGCCCCACTCCCAGCATCAGCGCCACTCCCTGGCGACGCCGTCGCAGCCGACTGCGCGCCGCTCGCCGACTGGTCAGCGAGACACCAGTGCGCCAATGCGAACTGGGATCACTGACCACGTAAAGCTGCGGAGTCGGTTGGTGGTTCTCGAACTCAGAGAGAAGTAGGGCTGACACCGGCGACTCCTTGCTAGACGAACACGTGTTCGTATTCTAGCGAACAGGTGTTCGTCTGACAAGGGGCAACTCAACCGGGAGGCCAGTGATGGACTTCTGTTGAAAGTTCCCTGATGGCACGGCCCACTCGTCCAAAGTCGGCCCAAACCTGTCGGCGTCGTCGACCGCGTAACGCGACGAACACTTCATCGAGTGAACGCACCATCGTGATCCGATTGTCTCGTACGAGGCGGGCACACTCGCGCGCCAAATCGAGGTCGGGGTGATCGGCGGAATCGGTGACCTGCCCATCGGTCACCCAAATGACCGGATCACCCACCCCCCGGTGGCGTAACGCCCATCGAAGTATCGGGCCATCGACCCCGTTGCCGACATTCCCGTTCGGTGGATCGGCGACAACCCCGCCACGATCGGCCAAAATCCACGCGTTGGGGGTGACACCCGAATCTCCTGGGCGGTGACTGTATCCCACCACCAGCGAGTCCGGCGCACGACGGACGAGCTGCGCGAGTGTCTCGCGATCAAGGTCCATCGAACCCGACTGGTCAATCACGATCACGCCACCGTGTCGCCGCGATGGCGTGGCGAACGCCCGACGGTGGTCGTCGGTAAGTAGGCGATTCGGGTAACGGAGCACCGTTCCACTGACGGCTGGACGGGGACGACGTACCCCACCGGCACGGGGGCGCGCCAGTCGTTCCATTTGATCGAAGTGGAGCTGCGCAAAGTGACCGCTCGGTGGTCGACGCGCACCGGGCCGCAACGATCGGCGAAATCGGCGTAGCGCCTCGGCGTCTCGCGGTATCTGACTATCACTGACCGATGAGACGAGTCGGGCCAACGGAATCGTGAACGCAGCGTAGCCCTGGGGTACCCCGTCGGCTCCCTCCCGGGTGGCGCCGAGGTCGCGCGCCGAGGCGTCACGTACGAGCGCCCGAGCGCGCGTCCCGACCGCGCGCAGCGGCGCGACCCAACCGGGGTCGCCGCGGCGGACCCCGGCGACGAAGTCGCGCTCGGCCCCCGTGCCCAAGACCGCCAGCAGGAAACAGACGGCCTCGATCCAATTGCCGCTTCGCGCCAGGCGCTCACCCCCGAGGCGTTCACTTCCATCGCGCAGGTGACTCACGTCGAACCCCAACCTCGACAGGATGGTGTTCACCCGCATCTCCTCGGCGCACTCGAGGGCCCGCACCGGTAGATCACCGATCGCATCGATCCAGTCACGACGGTGCGGACTGACGCGCACGTGCACCAGCTCGTGCGCGCGGACCACCCGCGCGCGATCGTCGCGCTCCCACGGCACCCGCAGGACGCGCTCGCCCAGGTCACAACTCGCATCACCGCGCCACGACGAACCACGCTCGATGCGCCACGGGAGCGTTGGGTAACCATCGGCGCGACCCGTCACGAGCTCCGGGTAAACCGTTACATTGCTCACGAAAGCGCCGCCACCCGGAGTGCGTCGAGTACACCACTGCCTCGGACGTCACCGAAGACCAGTTGGGCGGCCCTCGTCGCACCATAGTGAAGTCGTAGCTGGTCGAACGCGTAAAAACTACGTAGCGAGATGCGGCGCGCCTCTTCACCGATGGAGCCAGCCAACGCCGGAGCTCGAAGGTCCTCGCTCAGCAGCGCGACGGCGTCGAGGTGCGGGCGGTCGACGCGAAGTTGCACCGCGAACCGGTCACGCAACGCCGAGGGTAACTCGTCGAGATCCTCGACGTTGGTGGTCATCACGACGGAGAACTCCGGTCCCGGGGTCACCCACGAACCCGTCTCGGGATTACGCCAGCGAGCCGAGTCAATCGAGTCCGTCATCGCAAGCAACGTGCTCAACGCATCGCCGGAGGCACGATCCACCTCGTCGACGACGAGGCGCCCGCCTCGACCACCTCGCGCCGTCCACGCTCGTATCGCGGGGCCTTCTCGCCACCGCCACGTCCCATCGCCTGCTGGCATCCACGTTCCGGTGATCTCGCCGGTCGTCAGGTCTTCGGTGCACACCAACCGTTCTGCGACCCCGACCGCAACCCCGAAGTGCAGGGCGGCGTAGGTCTTGCCCGTTCCCGGTGGCCCGTACAACACCAACCGATCGATGCCCGCCGCCAGTACGTCGGCGACGTCACGCCAACATTGGCCCATCTCGTCTTGTTCTTCAAGGATCATTGTTCCACCTTTCCAACGACCCAACGGTCGTGGTGGCGGAGTGATCAATGAGGTGTTTCGTGCGAAATCTTCTCCAAGACCGGCAACGCCCGTTCGAGGAGGCGACGCTCCCCCGCGCTCAACGCATCAAGCTGCGCGCCGAGGCCGAGGGCCCGTTCCTGGCGCAACGCCGCCAACGTCTCGCAACCCGACACGGTCAAGGTGATCAGCGACGCCCGCTTATCCTCGGGGTCGGCGGTACGTGAGACGAGACCGGCTTCCTCGAGCGAGGCCACGACACGGGTCGCCGCGGGTGCACCGAGCGACTCGTGGGTCGCCAACGCACTGATGCGCAGCGGCCCACGTTCGTCCACCGTGACCAAGGCCGACACCTGAGACGGCGTCAACCCGGCCGCGGCGTGCTGGCGAATCGTACGCATCAATCGCCCGACGATCAGGTGCAGACGCGCCGCGACCGTGACGTCGTCCTCTCTGGCGACCGACGGCTTCATCGCACGACGTCGCTTTCGAGCGCCACTTCACCGGGCACCGCCCCACCGGCGATCGAGACATCTTCGACGTGCTGCTGCATCGACATCTCTTGGTGTACGTATCGCTTGCCGCGCAACGCCGAGAAGACCGCGCCGATCACGGCCATCGCAATCGCCAACGCGAAGACGATTACCAGGCCGTGGTGGAACGGCTCGAGAATGAGGTTCGGAAAGAAGTGCTTGCCCGTCAAGGTTGCCCACTGCAGATTCGATACGTGAGCCGCCGATTGACTGCCGAGCAGGCTCTTCAACGGGTTAAACCCAAGGAACGACGAGAAGAGGCTCCCGACGGCCGGAAGATTCGCCACGACGTGCGCCTGGGTTGCACTGACGCCGTGCGCCGACAGTCCCTTGTAGAGTGCCGACGGCAGCGTGTTGGTCAAGCCCACGATCATCAGCGAGAAGAACACGCCGATTGACAGCACCATACCCGAGTTCATGAACGCCGCCTGGATTCCGGCCGCGCCTCCACGTTCGTTCGCGGCGACGCTGTTCATGATTGCCGTCGAGTTGGGCGCGGAGAACATCCCGCCACCCAGTCCGTTCAGGGCGACGAGCAGGGCGAACTCCCAGTAGTGGAAGTTCGTCGGAATCATCAGCAGGCCGACGAAACTGAGACCGAACAGCAACAGCCCGGTCGTCGACAAGATCCGAGCGCCGTGACGATCGGAAAGATACCCTGACACCGGACCGGCGATCAGGAAACCGAGCGTCAACGGGAGCAGATAGATGCCGGCCCACAGCGGCGTCGCCGAGTAGCTGTAGCCGTGCAGGGGCAACCAGATCCCCTGGAGCCAGATGATGAGCATGAACTGCAGGCCGCCGCGCGCGATGGCGGCGAGTAGCCCGGCGACGCTCCCGGTGAAGAACGCGCGAATCTTGAAGAGCCGAAGGTTGAACATCGGCGACGACACGCGCATCTCGATCACGAAGAACGCCGTGAGGAAAACCGCACCGATCGCGAAGGCCGTGAGAACTCGCGGCGACGTCCAGCCCATGGAACTCGATCCATAAGGCTGGATGCCGTAGACGATCGCCACCAGCAACGACGTCAGCCCAATCGCGAACGTCGCGTTACCCCACCAGTCAATCGTGGCGTTCGCTCGTTCTCCGTTGTCCCGGAGACTCACGTAGCCCCACACCGTGCCGATGATGCCAACCGGGACCGAGACCCAGAAGACGAGTCTCCAGTCGCCAATCGAGAGCAGACCACCGAGGATCAGACCCACGAATGAGCCACCGATCGCGGCCACCTGGTTGATTCCCATGGCGAATCCTCGCTGATCGGCCGGAAAGGCGTCCACGATGATCGCGCTCGAATTCGCGAACAACATCGCACCACCGACGCCTTGTACGAGCCGCCACAACACGAGCCAGAGCGCACCGGAGCCATGCCGGAACGGATCCAATGCGAGCAGCACCGAGGCCACCGAGAAGACGGCGAAGCCCAAGTTATAGATGCGAACTCGACCCTTAATATCGCCCAGACGACCCAGGCTGATCACCAGCACCGCCGTGACCAACAGGTAGCCCTGGAGGAGCCAAAGCAGGTAGCCGACGTTACCCGGCGACAGTGGATTGATCCCGACGCCGCGGAAGATCGCCGGCAACGAAATCAAGATGATCGAGCCGTTGATGGTCGCCATGAAGATTCCCAACGTGGTGTTGGTGAGGGCAATCCATTTGTATCGGTCCGGATGAGCGTGTCTCAAAGCCGCCATTGGAGTCCATTCGCAGATAATTACTTACTTGTAGACAAGTAAGTATATCCGCATCCGCCAACATTGGCGCGATACTCATTCAAAGTCTGGCACACCTTCAATGCCGAGCGCGTCGCGCACCACCGTTCAACGGTCCGACTCGGAGTCCCGAACAGCGCCGGCCAACTTCGCGGTCACAACACTCCGACGGCTGAGCGAACTCGCGCCCCCAATCCCAACTACTGAATGGGCCCCGCAGGCATCGCCACCCGTCTAGGAGTCCGCGCTCTCCCCGAGGTACACGGCACGCACGCGCGCGTCCGTCAACAGGTTCGACGCGGAATCGCCGAACACGATCCGACCATTCTCCATGACGTAACCGCGGTCCGCGAGCCGAAGCGCCTGCGCGGCGTTCTGCTCGACCACCAAGACCGTCGTGCCGGAGTCGCGAATCTCGCCGATAATACGGAAAATGGTCTCCACGATCATCGGTGCGAGACCCATCGACGGTTCATCGAGCAGCAGTAATCGCGGCTGTCCCATCAGGGCACGTCCGATGGCCAACATCTGCTGTTCGCCCCCGGAGAGGTTGCCGCCAATCAACTTGCGACGTTCCTTCAGAATTGGAAACGTTTGGTACATCCGCTCCATGTCGTCGCTGTACGAGCCACGCCGACCGAACGCGCCCATCTCCAAGTTCTCCTCCACGGTCATCTGGGGGAAAATGCGGCGCCCCTCGGGCACGTGGCCGATGCCGAGCGAGGTGAACTGGTGAGCTTTCGTCGTGGTGACGTCCTGCCCTTCGAAGATGATCTGACCACTCTGGGGCGAGTGCAGCCCCGACAACATCCGCAAGGTCGTCGTCTTGCCGGCCCCGTTGGCGCCCAGGAGCGCCACGATCTCACCCTGGGCGACCTCGAACGAAATCCCGTGGAGCGCCGTAATGGCGCCGTAGCGAACCACCGCGTCGTGCACCTCGAGCATCACGACCGGTCCCCCGTTTCACTCGCCGTCGAACCGAGGTAGGCCTCGATCACCTTGTCGTTCGCGCGGATCTCTTCCGGTGTTCCTTCGGCGATCACGCTTCCGAAGTTCAACACGTAGAGCCGCTCGGCGAGTGACATCACCAACTTCATGTCGTGCTCGATCAGCAGAATCGATACGCCCATCTCGTCGCGCACCTTGCGAATGAGCGCGGTCAGCTCGAGCTTCTCTGACGGGTTCGTTCCGGCCGCCGGCTCATCGAGCAACAGCACCTGCGGGCTAGTCGCGAGCCCCCGAGCAATCTCGAGTCGACGCCGATCGCCGTACGACAGTGATGAGGAGATTACGTTGGCCTTCGCGCGTAGCCCGACGAAATCCAAGAGTTGCACGGTGCGCTCATCCGAGGTGTGCTCGTCTCGCCGCGTGGCTGGTCCGCGCAACATCGCGCCAAGCACGCCGATGCCGCGGTGTGATTCCGCACCGATCTTGATGTTCTCGAACGCGGTCAACGCACTGAACATACGCGACGCCTGGAACGTTCGCGCCACGCCGGCGGTGCTCACTCGGTGGGCTTTCTTGCCGATGACGTTCATGGGCTTACCGTCACTTCCGACGAACGTGATCGTCCCCTCCTGGGGTTGGTAGACGCCGGTCAACGAGTTGAACAATGACGTTTTACCCGCCCCGTTCGGACCAATCACGGCCAGGATTTCGCCGCGGTTCTGATGGAGCGTCACGTCATTCAACGAGACCACCCCTCCGAATCGAAGGGTGATTCGGTCGACGTCGAAGATCGTGTCGCTCATGGCGTATCTCCCGTTAGGACTTCATCCATGTGACCCTCACCGGCTTCGGCGAGCCCGATTTCACGGTGTCGCCGACGCGACGGGACGAGTCCCGCGGGCCGGAAGATCATCATTACCACCAGCAGCGCCCCGAGATAGATGTACAGGTCTTGCGGCTGATACCCGGCGGGCGGTGTGTGCAAGAGGTACATCGAACCCGTCTGAATCACGATCGCCCCGAGCACGACGCCGGTAATCGAACCCATGCCGCCGAAGATAACCAGCACCAGAATGTTGATAGAGAACTGCAGCGTGAAACTCGACGGGAAGATCGTGTTCGATTGACTGGCCGTCACCACGCCAGCAAATCCAGCGGTCGACGCGCCGATGGCGAAGGCCATGACCTTGTACTTCAGCGGATTGATGCCCACTGATTCGGCCGCCACCTCGTCCTCACGTATCGCCGTCCAGGCCCGACCGACTCGAGAGTGTTCCAACAACCGGAATCCGATCAGGAACAAGATGACGAACACGATCGTCAAGTAGTAGTAGGGAACCGGCGTCAGACCCCACAAGTACTTAACCGGCCCAACGTGCAGCGAGAAGTGCGGAATAGTTTTGGTGCCTTGCGAGCCCCCGGTGATGCCGTACAGATTATTCGCGAAGATAGTGATGATCTCACCGAACCCCAAGGTCACGATGGCCAAGTAGTCACCGCGCAGTCGCAACGTCGGTGCGCCGAGAATGATTCCGGCACCCATAGCGAGTCCGATGGCGATGGGGATCGCGTAGAAGTTGTTGAAGTGAATTCCGAAGGGTGCCGCCGTCGGCAGCGCGCCCGTGACCCACGCCGTGGTATAGGCACCGATGGCGTAGAACGCCACGAATCCGAGGTCGAGCAGTCCGGCGAAGCCGACGACGACGTTGAGTCCCAATGCCAGTAGTACGTACACCGCGATCTGTTCGACCATCGCGGCCTGCCAGAACGGGTCGGTGATCAAGTGCGGCAACAAGAGTGCCACCACGAGCAAGACGAGGGTAACCCCCCAGCGCACGGGCTGCTTGTGCGAAACCGATCGAGGTACGCTCATCGCCTTAGTCGTCGCGGTCTTCACCTGAGCGCCCCACGTGAGCCACGACGTCCAGAGGCCGAACATGATGAACGCGATGAACAGGAACACCACCCAGCGTTGTGTTCGGAAGAGACCGAAGAATGACGAGGCCTCACCAAATGACCCCGTGAACCCGGCCGTCGGGTCGAGCGCGCTTCCCGGGGGGCCGGTCATCAACTCGAGAATCGCCATGGCGGCGACACTCGACATCAGCCGCTTGAAATGAGTGTTCGCGAAGTAGCGCTTCACGCCGCCCTCCCCAGTCGCTCACCGAGAATGCCCGTCGGGCGGAAGAGCAGTACCGCGACCAAGATGCCAAAGGCCACCACGTCCATGTAGGCGGCCTGCACGAAAACCACCGAGAGGCTCTCCACGACACCCAACAGGAAACCGCCGATCATCGCGCCACGAAGGTTGCCGATTCCGCCCAACACCGCGGCGGTAAACGCCTTGAGTGCTGGTACAAAACCCATCGTGTTCGACACGCCGGTACCCATGCCAAAGAGGAAGCCCGCAGCCCCACCGAGGGCGCCACCCACGATGAACGTCAAGACAATGGTCCGGTCGATATTCACACCCATCAGCGACGCCGTCTCGGCGTCCTGGGCCACGGCGCGAATACTCCGTCCGAGTTTGGTCTTCGCCACAATCCGGTCCAGCGTTAAGAACATCACGGCACCGGCGATGAGGATGATGACGTAGTACATCTGCACCGGCGCGTTGAAGATATGGAAAATCGGGTGGTTGATGTAGGGCTGCGGCATCGAGATCGGCACTCGGCCGAACTCCTTACCCGCCATGTTGTAGAGAAAGTAGGAGGCACCGATCGCGCTGATCAAGTAGGCGAGCGCTGGCGCATGGCGCCGGCGCAGGGGACGGTAGGCGACTCGCTCCACGAGGGTGGCCATAAAAGCCCCAACGAATGCCCCAACGAGAATTCCGATCACAATGAAGCTGACGGATGCGAAGCCCGAAGGAACCGAGTTACCGACCATCGCCTTCATGACGAAGTAACCGGCGAAGCCGCCGGACATGAAAATCTCGGAGTGCGCGAAGTTAATGAGACGGAGCACGCCGTACACCAACGTGTAGCCGACCGCCACCATGCCGTAGAGGACACCGTTGGCGAGACCACCGACGAACAACGCCCAGAACTCGAGACGTAGCGTGGCGAAATGCCCCGTGAGGTAGTGCCCGAACGCTCCCAACTGTGCCCCCCTTGACCGGTCCGTGGAAAGTGTAATCAAAAAAGGAAGGGCCGGGGAGAACCCCGGCCCTTCCCACACTGCAGTTCGAGTATTTACTCGAGGCCCAACTGAACGATCTTCCCGTTCTTCACCTGGTTCACGTAGATTGCCGTGCCAGCGATGTTGCCGTTAGGCAGGAAGCGGATCGTCTTGGTCATGCCCTTCATGGACAGCCTGTGCAACTGAGCGACGATCCCCGCACGCGTGATCTTGTGCAACTTCTTCATTGCCGCAATGATCGCGTTGGTCGCGTCGTATGACTCGGGCGCGTAGGTCGCGTTGGCGGCGCTGAAGTGCGCGAGCCCCTGGTACGCACGGTTGAACGACTTGTTCGTCGAACTAGCGCAGGCGCACGTCAGGTAGACGCCGTTGGCGGCCGAAGCCGGGGTCGTGTTCTGGATCAACGCGGGCGAAAGCGCACCGTCGTCCGACATCACGATTCCGGTGTAACCGGCCGACTGCAACTGACCGAGGAACAGACCGAGGTCGCAGTAGTAGCCACCGTAGAACAGAGCAGTCGCGCCATTCGCGACGACCTGGGCAGCTGCCGCGGTGTACTCGGTCGAGGATGCCGTTCCGTTCTGGCACTGTGACGTGCCAGGAACGGTCGCTGGGGTCACCGTCGCGTGGTCCTTGGTCGCCTGGGCCGCGAAGGCCTGCGCGACGCCTGAACCGTACGACGTACCGTCATTGACCACGTAAACCTTGGTCTTATTCAACTTCTGCACCACGTAGTTCGCATCCGCCGGACCCTGGACGCTGTCGTCCGCAACAACGCGGAAGAAGTTGTTCCAGTGGTTCGTTGCCAACGCCGGGTTCGTCGCCGAAGGGCTGACCGTCGCCAAATGATACTTGTGGTAGAAGGGCTCCGAAGCAGCCGTCGCACCCGAGAACGCCGGTCCGACAATCGCGACCACATTCTTGTTCGCGATGGCGGCTTGCGCCTGAGTCGGTGCAATCGTCGGGTCACCCTGGTCGTCGTAGGTTGCCAACTTCAGCTTGAAGGGCAACTTGCCCGAGGCGTTGGCCTGGTTAATGGCCAACTGCACCGCATTAACCATGTTCAAACCGAGCTGCTGGTTTCCACCAGAGAGCGGTCCTTGATATCCAATGGTGTAGGTCGGCTTGGCCGAAGCCCCTGACGTTGACGCAATGCCGACAGCCGGCACCGCCATCAACAGCAGGGCACTGGTCGCAACCGCCGCCACCGTCTTGTTCAAACGAGGCTTCATCAACCCGTCCTCCTCAACTGTGTCAATAATTCCCCCCGGGCACACGACCTCGTCACGTACTGGACGCGTTCGTGCAACCTCAGCGGATCTTGTTAGGCCACCTTGGCCATCGCAGCACAGTAGCAGCGCCGAGGAATCTCCACTAGGTCACCCAACGATTGGTCCGAGGAAAAACAATTCGCCCGAATACGAACAGGTGTTTGATTTACGGTGGCGCAGTCGCTACGCTACGAACAGTTGTTCGTTCGTGAAAGGAGTGCCGTGGCCGAGGTCCTCACCCCCATGCGCCGTCAGATACTTGAGTTCATTATCGCTTGCCAGCGCGAGCGCAACTTCCCGCCGACCATTCGCGAGATCGGTGATCACGTCGGGCTCAAATCACCCGCAACAGTCGCGAACCACATCACGGTCTTGCGCGACGCGGGATATATCGCGAAGAACCCGCAGCAGCCACGCACACTCACGGTCCGCCTAGACTCGGACTCGACCGCCCCTGATTCGCTAGTCCGACGAATCCCCTTCGTCGGTGATGTCGCCGCCGGGACTGGCGTGCTCGCCGATGAGCACACCCACGAGATGATGTCCGTTCCCGCGCAATTCGCTGGCCGTGGTGAAAGTTTCGTCCTCCAGGTCCGAGGCGAGTCGATGACCGGCGTAGGAATCCTCCCCGGAGATTTTCTGGTCGTGAATCGACAGTCGAACGCCGAGACCGGCGAGATCGTCGTAGCGGGGCTCCCCGAAGGCGAGGCCACGGTGAAGCGGTTCTTCCCCCAAGGATCTCGAGTAGTGCTCAAGCCGGAGAACCCCGAAATGGAGCCGATGGAATTCGACGCCCACGATGTCTCGATATTCGGTCGAGTCATTGCTGTTCTTCGTTCCTATTAGTGGCCCCACGCCGACGCGGCTGATGATGGAGCACGGCAAATAGCCACTTCGCCGCCTAACTTGGGTGGGAGCGATCAGCGAAAAGGGGGCGGATTTATACTTCGTACCGTGCAATTTTGGCTCTTGGCTAGCGATATCTACCTCGTCGGCCTCGGCCTGACGGTGGCGGTGGTCGTCTACCCCGCCTTTCACCTCGTCGGCGCCGGCCAGTGGCTTCCGTATCACGAGGCGCACGTTCGGCGAATCTCGTTCGCCGTTGCACCGGCGTGGGCCGTTCAAGGGATAGGAACGCTCTGGTGGCTGCTGCATGGCCCAAACCGGCTCTTCGCACTCGCTCACGCGGTCTTGGCACTCGGCGCAGTCGCACTCACCGCCCTCCAAGCGATGCCGATACACCACCGACTCTCTCGCCATCACGACGACCAGGACATCGCCCAGCTCCAAACATGGCATTGGGTCCGAACGACGCTCTGGATCGCCTGCGTCGTCGTAGTAGCCGTTGCGCGCTAACCAATCCAGGCGCCGAGGACCTGGGCGAAGCGCTCCAATTCCTCGGCCGATACCCGCTCATCAGGATGGTGCGCCAATAGGGGGTCTCCCGCGCCAAAATTGACGGCCGGGATACCCATCTCTTGGAACGTGGCGACGTCGGTCCAGCCAACTTTGGCGCGCGCCACGCGACCCGAGAGTCCTTCCAGCAAGCGCAGGGGTTGCGCGCCGAGGGCCGGGGACGCGGCGGGTGACCAGTCCAGAACCTCTATCGAGTCGCTGACCTCTATCACTGCCTCGAGGTAGTGCCGTAACGAAGATTCAGCTTCGTCGCTCGTGCGGTCGGGCGCGAACCGGTGATTGATGACGCAGCGGGCGACGTCGGGAACGACATTGCCCGCGACGCCGCCATCTACCTCGACCACCTGCATCTGCTCGGTGAAGGCCACGCCCTCGATCTCGACGACTCGAGGAACGTAGTCAGCGACTCGCGAGATCACCGCGCCCAAGCGGTGGACAGCGTTTCGTCCCATGTACGGGCGCGCGGTGTGCGCCCGAACACCCCTCATCGTGACCGCCACGCGCAATGAACCTTGACAGCCGACTTCCACGACCCCGTCGGTGGGCTCGCCCAGCACCGCCACGTCACCGCGCACGAGATCGGGGCGCAGCTCGAGCAGCTCGCGCAGCCCGGACTTCGCTCGCGCGATCTCCTCGCGCGCGTAGAAGACCCAGGTGAGCTCCGCCCCATGGACCGCGTCGACACTCGCCAGGTCGAGTATGACCGACAGCGACCCCTTCATGTCGCACGCGCCGAGTCCGATCAACGTCTCACCCTCGATGCGGGCCGCGCTCGGATCGCCGGGCACGGTGTCGAGGTGGCCGGCGATGATCAGTCGCGTCGAGTGCGCGCCCGTCGTGCGGGCCACCACGTTGTCACCGACTCGTTCGATGTCCAAACGAGGGTTCTGGGACAGTCGAGCCGCCACGTAACTCGCCAGTGCCGCCTCGTTCCCACTGACCGAGTCGATCAGGACCAGGTCCCGGGCGAGTTCGAGTCGCGTCACGTCGCGACGCCGTGTTCGCGTAGGACTTGGTTGAGCGCGACCTTGTCGTGACGCTCACCCTCGCTGAGACGGCGGATGATCAACACACAGGGTAGGTAGAACTCACCGCCGGGGAACTCTCGGCGCCGGTTGGCCGACACGGCTACGCAGTAGTCGGGGACGTGGCCACGAGAGACCTCCTGGCCCGTCTCGGCGTCGATCACCGGTATCGATGGATTGAGGATCGTGCCGGCCCCCAACACCGAGCCCCGTCCGACGCGGGCACCCTCGACGATCATGCACCGACTCCCGATGAACGCGTCGTCCTCGATGACGACCGGAACGGCGTTCGCCGGTTCGAGCACGCCGCCGATCCCCACCCCACCGGCCAGGTGCACGTTGGCGCCAATCTGAGCGCAACTCCCGACGGTCGCCCAGGTGTCCACCATCGTGCCCGGACCAACCCACGCGCCGATATTGACGTAGCTGGGCATCAAGATGACGCCGGGGCTGAGAAAGCTGCCGCGCCGAGCCGACGCCCCGGGAACCACTCGCACTCCCCGTCGCTCGTAGTCCCGCTTCAACTCGAGTTTGTCGAGATACTCAAAGGGGCCGACCTCGCTTCGCTCTAATCCGCGCAGTCGAAACAGCAGCAGAATCGCCCGTCGCACCCACTCGTGCACCGTGACGTTCCCACCGGGCGTAACGTCAGCCACTCGTAACTGCCCGTCATCGAGTTTCGTGATGACGAGCTCGACGTCACGACGGGCCTCGACGTCGTCGGGGGTCAGCGTGGAAAGCTGTTCGTACCACGCATCGATTCGGCCTTCCAAGGTCGTCATGGCACCATCGTACCGTCGGGCTACTTCGCGTTCGCGAGCCGTGACGCCGCGAGCTCGATCCGTTCGGTCGGCTGGACCACGGCGATTCGGACGTAGGGCGATCCCGCGTCGCCGTACAGTTCACCCGGACTCGCGACGAGGCCACTCACTTCAGCCAGCCGTGCGGCGAGCTCCCAACCGTCCATCTCACGATGTCGACACCACAGGTAGAACCCACCGTCGGGCATCGGGGCGTCGACACCGAAGTCCTCCAGTGCGGCGGCCAACCTCGAGAGACGCTCGAAGTACCGAGCCCGTTGCGCGACCACGTGTTCCTCATCTCGATACGCGACCGTCGCCGCGGCCTGGACGGGACCGGGCACCATCAAGCCGGCGTGTTGACGAACCGAGCGAAGGTAGGCGACGACGTCGGGGTCACCGGCGTAGAAACCAACTCGAAGTCCCGCGAGGTTCGACCGCTTGGAGGCCGAGTGAACCGCCACGACACCGTCGACACCCGAGGAAAGAATGGTCTTGGGCTTTCCAGACCAGGTGAAATCGGCGTAGCACTCATCGCTCGCCACGAGCACCTCGTGTCGACGACCCCACACTGCGACCGCGTCGAGGTCCTCGAGGCTGCCCGTAGGGTTCGAGGGCGAATTACTCCACAGCACCAACGCCCGTTCGATATTGATCGGATTGATACTCGCCAGGTCCAATCGTCCGTCTTCGAGCCGCACGGGTACTGCACGTAACCCGGCCAACGTTGCCCCCATCGCGTACGTGGGATAACTGATCGAGGGGTAGAGCACGGTGTCTCGAGTGGGGGTACGCAGGTGAAGGTAGCCGGCGAGTGAGGCGACGAACTCCTTGGTCCCCACGCACGCCGCGAGGTCCGCCGGCGCGGCCTCGATCCCGAATCGATGGCGGAGCCACGCGGCGGCACTGCGACGAAAATCATCGGTTCCCGCCGACGGCGGGTACCCGCGAGCGCCAACACCGCGAGCCAACTCGTCGAGAACCACGCTCGGTGGTGGATCGATTGGCGTCCCGATGGAGCAGTCGATGGGTCCGCCCTCGTGAGCGCCGGCGACGGCCTTGATTCCGTCGAGGCGTTCGTAAGGGTACGGCGGCGGCGTAAACGTCATAGAGAGATCCGCCACTCCTGGAACCGCGCGGCACCGACGGGGTCGAGCGCGACGCGCAACACCACGGCGTCGTCTTCGATCGTCGTGTCGAGGACGTCGCCCTCGCGGTGCGCCGCCGCGATCAGGTCACCCCGGTCGAGCGGGAGGCGAACCGTGATGACCCGGTCCGCAATGCGGAGACGTTCGGCGATCGCCTGGACGACCGCGTCGAGGTTCTCACCGGTCAGGGCCGAGACGTAGACGCTGCCCGGATAGAGCTTGGCCAGGTCACGGGCGCGCGAACCAGGGACGTCGGCCCTGTTGAAGACCAAGAGCTCGGGCACGTGATCGGCCCCGATGGTGCCCAGCACCTCGTGCACTGCCGCAATCTGCTCTTCGGCGTTGTCACTGCTGGCGTCGACGACGTGAACTAGCAAGTCGGCCAACTGGACGGAGCGGAGCGTGCTCATGAACGCCTCGACCAACTCGTGGGGCAGATTCGAGATGAACCCGACCGTATCGGTGACTAGTACCGTCTCACCGCCGGGCAGTTGGCGCTGTCGGGTTCGCGGGTCGAGGGTCGCGAAGAGTCGGTCCTCCACCCCGACACCGGCGTCGGTGAGCGCGTTCAGCATCGATGATTTGCCCGCGTTCGTGTAGCCCACCAGGGTCAGTTCACGGTGTCGACCGCGATCGCGCCCCTGTCGCTGTACGCTGCGAGTCCGGTCAATCTCCTTCAGCTCCTGTCGAATCCGGTGAATACGGTGCACCAGTCGACGACGATCGACTTCGAGCTGGGTCTCGCCCGGGCCCCGAGTTCCGATTCCGCCCGCCTGTTGGGAGAGCGAGCCCCCAGCGCGACGAAGCCGAGGGAGTCGATACTGCAAGAGGGCCAGTTCCACCTGCGCCTTGCCCTCGGGCGTTCGAGCGTTCTGGGCAAAGATGTCCAGGATCACCGCCGTTCGATCGATCGCCGTGCGGCCAAGTATCTTCTCTAGATTTCGCTGCTGCGCCGGCGAGAGGGCGTGCTCGAAGACGACCGTGTCCGAATCCAGGGCGAGGCATACGTCTCGCAACTCGTTTACTTTGCCCGACCCGAGGAAGGTCGCCGGGTCCGGGGCGTCGCGACGCTGGACGATTCGAGCCACGACGTCGGCCCCCGCCGTGTCGACCAGGAGCGCCAACTCGTCGAGTTGGCGCTCCAACTCATCGGCGCTAACGCCCGGAAACTGCACACCCACGAGCACGATCCGCTCGCGGAACGTTCGATCGATGAGGGTCGAGGGAATGTACGTCAAGTCGCGAGCCACTCGACGTTGGCGACGAACTGGACCGGCCCGCCGAGGTTGGCACGGTCGCCGTCCAGACGAACCGTGAGGTCACCACCGGGGTTGCCCACGGTGACCACGTCGCCACTGAATCCCTGAGCGCGGGCGACCACGGCGACGGCGCAACTACCGGTTCCACAGGCCAGGGTCCAGCCAACACCGCGTTCGAATACGCGCAACTCGATGCGATCGCGGCTGACCGGCGTGATGAACTCCACGTTGGCCCCGCCCACCTCGTCGGACCACGCTTGCGCGCGCTTCGTACGGTCCTCGGTCGTCCAGGTCGCCTCGTCGAGCACGACGACGTGCGGATTGCCGACCGAGGCGACCCCGAGCGTCCCCGCTGGTCCAGGCGCGGCGATTACCGGTCCCATGTCGACGCTGCCGCTCCCACGGTCACGATCACCGGTCAAGGTCACGTGGCGTATCCCTACGTCGGTCTGCACATCCAACGAATCCCACGTTCCACGAGTCGAGCGCCGCACGGCCGCCGCGAGGCACCGCACGCCATTGCCCGACATCTCCGCGCGGCTGCCGTCGGCGTTGAAGAGCACCATCGTCACCTCAGAGCCCACCGTGGCCAGGAGTAGTCCATCGGCGCCGACGCCCGTCGCGCGATGGCAGACCGCCCGCACGAGTCCGGCGTCCCACCACGGCGCCGTGCCGTGCTCCAACACCTCGACCAAGAAATCGTTTCCGGCGCCGTGCCATTTCTGCAAGTAGCGAAGAGTCACTGGTCCCATTCTCGCACGAACCCGTCGGGGCCGTTCAGCACTTGACCCATGCGCTTCGCCGCCGCGTCGGGGCTATCGAACCATTCGACACGGGGATCACGCTCGAACCACGAACGCTGCCGGCGCGCCAAGCGGCGGCTCTGAGTGATGGCGTCCGTTACGCACCGCTCGAGATCGACGCCGGATTCCACGTGCGCCAGCAACTCGCGATAGCCCACCGCCTGACGCGCCGTTCGCCCCACGCCGCCGGCGCGCTCGGCGAGCCGGCGGACCTCGGCGAGAAGGCCATCGTCCATCCACTGACGGAATCGACGCTCGATGCGTTGATCGAGCTCACTAATCGGGACCCGAAGTCCGACTTGCACCACCCGGACCCGACCGTACTGCGAAACGCCCGGGCCGAAGGACGAGAACGGGTGACCGCTACCCAGGGTCACCTCGAGGGCTCGAATCACCCGACGCGCGTTGGTCGGCTCCATGCGAGTCGCGCTCACGGGGTCCAACCGGGACAGTTCATGGTGCAACGCCTCGCCCGCGGACCACCGCGATTCGAGATCGGCGCGCACGTCGGGGTATTGGCCGGGAATCCGGAAATCGTCGAGCACGGCGCGGCCGTACAGTCCGGTTCCGCCCACGTAGATCACCTGTCCGTCGCTCGACCAGATGCCGGTCGAAGCCTCCCGGGCCGCACGCTGATACATCGCCACGGTGAACTCCTCGTCGGGGTCCACCACGTCAATCAGGTGGTAGGGAACCTCGCGGCGCTGGCGGGGGGTCGGCTTGGCCGTCGCGATGTCCATGCCTCGATAGACCGTCATCGCGTCGACGGCGACAATGGCCCGTCTCGGGTCTTGGAGCGCCAGCGCGTGCGCGAGTTCGGACTTCCCCGACGCCGTGGCACCGACCAGCGCGACCGCGACTCGATTCACGAGACACGTAGGGCGATGCGCACCTTGTGCCGAGGTGGGCGGATGACTCGCGTCACGTGGCCCATGAGGTGATACGGCGCCCCGTGATCGACGTACACCTCGACCAGCGAACCGGCGCGCAGTTGCTCGTCGGTGTCGACGTGCACCAACTTGCCCTGCCGGGTCCGACCCGACCACCGTTGATCGCTGCGCCTCGATGGTCCCTCGAGCAGCACCTCTTCGAGACGGCCCTCACGCGACGCGTGCGCCCGTAACGCTGACCGGTCTAAGACGTTCTTCAATCGCTCGAAGCGGTCCTTGATGACTTCCTCGGGAACGAAGTCTTCCACCATCCGCGCGGCGCGGGTCCCGTCGCGCGGCGAGAAAATGAAGGTAAAAGCGGAGTCGTACTGGGCCTCGGCGACGACCGCGAGCGTGGCTTCGAAGTCTTCCTCGGTCTCCCCCGGGTATCCGACGATCAAGTCGGTGGTCACCGCCAGGTCGGTGATGGCCGCGCGCGCACTGGCCAATCGTTCGAGATAACGCTCCGCGCTGTAGCCACGCCGCATCGCCGTCAGCACCCGATTCGAACCTGACTGCAGCGGCAGGTGGAGCTGCGGGCACACCGACGCGGTCTCGGCAATCGCGGCGATTGTCTCGGGGCGGAGGTCCTTGGGGTGCGGGCTCGTGAACCGGATCCGCTCGATCCCCTCCACGTCGCCCAACGCCCGAAGCAGGTCCGCGAAGAGGGGGCGGCGCTTCGTGAGGTCTCGTCCGTAGGAGTTGACGTTCTGCCCGAGCACCGTGATTTCGGTGACCCCGGCGGCGGCCAGAGCCGTCGCCTCGGTCACGAGGTCCGCGAACGGTCGGCTGATCTCGCCGCCGCGCACGTCGGGCACGATGCAGTAGCTGCACGAGTTGTCGCACCCGGTTTGAATCGTCATCCACGCCGCCCACGGGAGCTCACGAACGGCCGTCAGGGCCGGCGCCATGTCACGACTGACCACGGGGTCGGGCGCGTCGTCGACGTCCACGATCGGGCCCTCCGTTCGGGCGCGGCGTAGGAGCGACGGCGCGTCGTGGAGGTTGTGGGTGCCAAAGACGACGTCCACCCAGTCCGCGCGTTCGATGATCCGGCCGCGCTCGTGCTGGGCCATGCAACCACCGACGGCGATCTGCATCGTGGGGCGGGCCGCCTTGACCGCCTTCAGGTGACCGAGGGCGCTGTAGAGCTTGAGGTCCGCGTTCTCACGGATCGTGCAGGTATTGAAGATGACGACGTCGGCCTCGGCCTCGCTCTCAGCGGGGGCCAGTCCCTCGTTGACTAGGAGGCCCGCCAACCGCTCGGAGTCGTGTTCATTCATCTGGCAGCCGAAGGTACGAATCGCGAAAGTTCGAGGCGTTGACACGGGGTCCAGCCTACTGAGCGACGTGCGCAACCCCTCGGGCCACGTCGTAGGTCACGCCGACGCCGGCTCCGACGACGCAGGCCAATCCGACCAGGTCCGACGTCGAGACCCCCTGACCGATGAAGAGCCAACCCATGAGAAAGGCCACCGCCGGGTCCATCGCGATGAGCACGCTGACGACGGATGGTTTGATGCGTCGCAGCCCCTGCATCTCCAGCCCGAAACCCAGCGCGATCGCGGCCACCCCGACCACCACCATCCGTCCCGCGAGCGACGGGTGCACGAACAGTCGGTGCGTCGCCTCCCACCCGAAGGGCATCGTGAGCACGGTAGCGATCGCCATGGCCACCGCGAGCCCGCCGAAGCCTTCGATTGACCCACCGACTCGGTGCGACGCGAACGCGTACCCCGCCCAACCGGCCCCCGAGCCCAGGGCGAAGAGCACGCCGACGAGGGTCAAGCCGCCGCCCGGACGCGCGAGGGCCAGCACCCCGGCGCCGGCCAGCGCGACGAAGACGTAGTGGCGCAGCGACCGTTTACTCAACGCCGCGACCAGGAACGGTCCGAGATACTCGATCGCGACGGCGCTACCGAGCGGAATCCGCGCGATCGACTGGTAGAAGCAGAATCCCATGAACGCCGTGGAACCGCCGAGCGCGAGCGCGCCCACCCACTGGTGCCTCGTCCAGGAACGTACGTGTGGCCTCGACAGCGCGAGCAACGCCAGCGCGCCGAAGAGGAAGCGCCACGCGCTCGACGCCGATGGACCAATCAACGCGAACACGGGCATTACGATGGCCGCCGACCATTGAATCGTGGTCGTGCCCGCCAGGATGAATGCGACGCCGGCGATCGTTCGTCGGCGCGCCGCCGACGCTGTCAACGCACGACCGTCCCCACCCGATCGGCTTCGAGGACCGAGACGGTACCTTCCACACCGTGGTGCAGCAAGGTCCGCCGGGCCCCGTCGGCTACCGCATCCGCGGTCTCGACCGTCGCCAAACCGAGCATCGTCGAACCCGCGCCCGACCAGCACGCGCCACTCGCTCCCGCATCGCGAAGCGCCCCGAGCAGCGGCTCGGCGACCGCCAACAACGAGGAACGATAGGGCTGATGCAGGCGGTCGTCCATCGCCCACGGGACGAACACGCGATGGTCCGCCAGACCGGCGATCAGCAGTCCGAGTGAGGTGAGGTTGGCGACCGCATCGACGAACGGCACGAGCTCGGGCAACACCCGACGCGCGTCCGCCGTCGCCAGTTCGATCTCGGGAACCACGACGACGAAGCGCCACGCCTCGTCCAACTGGAGCTCGGCCACCGCCACCACGCCGTCACGCACGCCGGCCGCGACCAGACCACCTCGCCAGGACGCCGCCGCGTTCTCGGCGTGTCCATCGATCGCAACGGCGATGTCCAGTGCGTCAGGCGCCCCCGCCGCGGTCGCTGCCGCGAGCGCCAACGACGCCGAGGAACCGAGGCCGCGCGATAGTGGAATCTGTGAGTCGACGCGAATGGAAAACCGGTGGTGTCCGAGCACCGACGCCACGACCACCGCGCCGAGGTGGCGTTCGTCGTCGAAGCGTCCGGACCCGAAGCCGCTGGTGACGATGGAAAACTCGTCGGCTTCGCGCACCTCGACTTCGACGTACCGATTCAGCGCCACCGCCAACGTGTCGAACCCCGGCCCCAGGTTCGCCGAACTCGCTGGCACTCGCGCAATCATGGATTCAGCGTAGGCGTTGGGAGGTACGTCAGCTGAATCACGTCGACGGGGCGACCTGGCCAGGCTCGGTTATCGGTCCTCTTCGGGGAAGTACTCCTCGCGAGAGACGAGTACCTTGCGCGCCTTGGATCCGTCGCCGGCGGCCACGACGCCCTCTTGCTCCAGTTCGTCCATCAGCCGACCCGCACGCGCAAAGCCCACCCGAAGTTTGCGTTGCAACATCGACGTCGAGCCCGACTGCGTACGGATCACGAGTTCGCGCGCCTGGCGCAGCACCTCGTCGTCGTCACCGCCAGCCCCGCCGGCGCCCGCACGGTCGCTCGGTACGTCGAGGGCCACCACGGTCTCCGCTCGGCCGCCCTGGGCGCGCCAGTACTCCACCACGCGCTGGACTTCGACTTCGGACACCCAGGGCGATTGGATCCGGCGGGCGATGTTGCTGGTCGCGGTGACGAGCAACATGTCACCCTTGCCCACGAGTCGCTCCGCTCCCGCCTGGTCCAAGATCACCCGGCTGTCAGCGAGCGACGACACGGCAAAGGCCATGCGACTCGGTACGTTCGCCTTGATGACCCCGGTAATGACGTCAACGCTCGGCCGCTGGGTCGCCAGCACGAGGTGGATACCGACTGCCCGAGCCATCTGGGCGATTCGCACCACCGAATCCTCAACGTCGCGCGCCGCGACCATCATGAGGTCGTTCAACTCGTCGACGACGATGACGACGTAGGGCAGACGTTCCGGACCGGGCGGACGAGCGACATCCGACGCGAGCCCCGTCGCTCGCTCGACGGACTCGGCGACCTCCTCGGCGATCGACGGCCCCGGTTCCAGCTCTCCGCGGTCGATCATCTGCTGATAGCCCGTTATGTCCCGGGCGCCACAGCTAGCGAGCACGTCGTAGCGCCGCTCCATCTCCTTGACGGCCCAGGTCAACGCCCCCGCCGCCTTCTTCGGATCGACCACCACCGGCGCGAGGAGATGCGGGAGGTCTTGGTAGTGACCCATCTCGACGCGCTTGGGATCGATTAGCAAGAGACGGACTTGATCGGGATTGGCCCGCATGACCAGCGACGTGACGAGCGAATTAATGCACGAACTCTTACCCGCGCCCGTCGCTCCCGAGATCAAGACGTGGGGCATCTCGCCGAGGTTGACGATCACGGTCTGGCCCGCGATGTCGCGGCCGATGGGTACGTCGAGCGGGTGGTGGGCGTCGCGGGCCTCGTCGGTCGCCAACAAGTCACCCAGCGCGACGAGCGTACGATTCCGGTTCGGCACCTCGACACCGATCGCCGATCGGCCGGGGATTGGCGCGAGGATCCGCACGTCGGGTGTCGCCATGGCGTAGGCGATGTCCTTGCTCAGCGCGGTCAGGCGGGCCACCTTGATACCGGGGCCGAGCTCGAGCTCGAAGCGCGTGACGGTGGGACCGACGGTGAAACCCACGAGCACCGTGTCCACTCCGTGGGCGGCCAACGCTTCGACCAGTTCCGCGCCGGCCCGCTCAACGATCGCGCGGTCCTGACGCTGCTCGCGCGTTCTCGCGAGCAGCGTCATCGGTGGTAGCGACCACGAAGTCTCGTGCGCCGCGGGCACGACGATCGGCACCGGCGGCACCACGACCCGCTCGCCGGGAGTCCATTCGTTACCTCGGTCATCCTCTTCGCCCGGGTCGCCGGCGATGCCCGCTCCCGCCATCTCGTCGGGCCATGCCTCGACCTCGGCGACCGGGTCATCGACGGTGTGCGTTGACTCGGACGTCTTGGCCGCGGACGCGACCCGGCGTGATTTGACGACGGGTTCGTCGGCCTCTTCCTCGCCAGAGTCGGCCGGGCGTGGCCGGCTGCCCCACCACCGTCCGAGTGAACGTACCGTGGCAGCGAGGGCCTTCACGCTCACGGAGGCGAGAGTTCGAAGCCCGACGCCCGTCGTCACGATGACCGCCACGACCAGGATGGCCAGTAGCACGACGACCGCGCCGGCGAGGCCAAGGGTCCGTACGAGTCCACCACCGATGACGATGCCGAGCCATCCGCCAGCGCGGCTTAGCTGATTCACCGTCGCGTGAACCGACGGTCGCCCACCGATCAAGTCCCCGAGTCCGGTCACGCTGATCAAGCCCAGGGCGAGTCCCCAACCCAGTCGCGCGCCATCGACCTCGACCTTGCCCCATATGATCGCGACACCCAATCCAATCAGTACGAGCGGCAACGCCACCCGTCCGACGCCGAGCAATTCGCTGACCACTCGGGACAAGGTCCGTCCGACCGGGCCGAGCGCGTGGACTTCGGCGAGACCGATGAAGGCTCCCAAGACCACCAGACCGAGCACCCAGACGTCTCGTCCGTGGCGCTGCCAGATCGACGGTGCCCGCGTCGCGGTCGTCTTGGGCCGCGACGAACCCTTGCGCGCCGAAGTCTTCTTGCCGTGCCGAGGTGCTGCCACAACCATTCAACTTACCGAACCCCGGTTCGTCGCTGGCGACAATCGCTCTAGGCTTGCGACGTGCCATCCCCCCACCGTTCCTCAACCGAACTCGCCGACCGGTTGGGCGCCCGTGCGGCCGCCTGTACCGTCGTCAGCGCGCGTCCGATTTGCGCGTCGCTCCACGAAGTGGTGCTCCACGGCGACCCGAAACTTGCCGGCGTGCCGGGCAACGACGTCATGGTACGCGTGCGCCACGATGGTCATCACGTGCGACGTCGCTACACCGTGCGAGCCGTTGACTACGACAATCATCGCTTCTCCATCTGGGTGAGTACCGATCACCTCGGCGCGGGCAGCGCCTGGGCGCAATCAGCCACGGCCGGCGACGCCGTCGACGTCATCGGGCCACGCGGGAAGATCACGTTGGACGAGTCGGCCGACTGGCACCTCTTTATCGGTGACGTGAGCGGACTGGCGGCTTTCTATCGTTTAGCGCAGAGTATCGAGACGCCGGGCCGGGCGATCTTCATCGTCGAGATCGACCAGGACGACGATGCGTTGACCGCCGAGTTCGACGATGGCCTCGGGGTCACCGGCATCTTCGTCGATCGCCGTGAACGGGACCGCAATGACCCCGCCGGTCTCCTGAGTGGACTCAGCGCCTTCGCGTTTCCACCCGATCAGGGCCACGCCTACGTCCTGGGCGAGTTCTCCGTCGTGCGCGCTCTTCGCGACGCCCTGCGTGACCGTGGTCTGAGCGACGACGCCATCAGTCACAAGGCCTACTGGCGCCTCGGTCGACACAACGCTGACCACGGCGAGCCGGACAAGTCAGACGCGTAGGTTCAGAAGACGACTACCGCCGTCATCAATACGGGTTGACGACGGAATCGCTGTCCGAGTAAGCGCCCCGCGGCTCGCTGCGCGGCCTTGTTGAGAGCACCCTCGTTGCGTTCTCCATCGGCCAACGCCTCGTCGATCGCGTCGCGTACGACGTCGGTGACCGAGAGGATCAACTGGCGGTCCGAGTCGCCGTCGAACCAGCCCCGCGCAACGACTCGCACCGGCTGAACGATCCGACCGAGCTCGCCATCGACGCCGGCCGATAGCAAGAGCACGCCGAATTCGGCCAACATCCGACGCTCCTCCAAAGGTCGTTCGTCGAGGTCACCCGCGGAACCGTCGATGTAGTGCAACCCCGCTGGAACCTGCCCGGTGCGTCGAATTCCGTCGGCGCGTACCTCGACCTGGTCCCCGTCCTCGCAGAGCAAGATGTGCTTGGCCGACAGACCCATCGAGGTCGCGAGTTCGGCGTGGTGGACGAGGTGTCGGTACTCGCCGTGGACCGGCACGAAGTTCCGTGGCCGAACGAGTTGGTGGAACGTTCGCAGTTCGCCTTGTCGAGCGTGACCCGACGCGTGAACTGGCTCTTGACTCGAATCGATCACCTCGGTCCCAGCGCGGTGCAGATCATCGATGACTCGCCCGACCGACCACTCGTTGCCGGGGATCGGGTGCGAACTGAGGATGACCGTGTCATCACTACCCACCCGCAGGAACCTCGCGTCGCCGCGCGAAAGCTTGGTCAACGCCGCCATCGGTTCGCCCTGGCTCCCCGTGCAGATGACGCAGACCTCCCCCGGCTCGTATCGGTCCACCGTCTCGATGTCGATGAAGTCCGAGGAGTCGGCCTTCAAGATGTGCAGTTTACGGGCCAATTTCACGTTGGCCTCCATCGAACGGCCCATCAGCGCCACCTTGCGCCCCTGTTCTCGCGCGACGTCGATGATCTGCTGGACTCGATGGATGTGGCTGGCGAAGCACGCGACCACCATGCGACGCTGCGGGCGCTCCAGGAAGAGCCGACGCAGTGCGCCGCCCACCGTGCGTTCCGAAGACGTGAATCCCGGCTCTTCGGCGTTCGTCGAGTCGCAGAGCAGGAGCGCTACTCCTTCATCGCCGAGTGCACCGAGTCGCGCCAGATCCGTGCGACGGTTGTCGATCGGGGTCTGATCGAGTTTGAAGTCCCCCGAGTGGACCACGATGCCGACCGACGTACGAACCGCGAGGGCGTGGGCACTCGGCACGGAGTGCGTGACGGGGATGAACTCGAACTCGAAGGGTCCGATTTTACGACGTTCCCCGTCGGCGACCTCGATGAAGGTGCACTTGCCCGCAACCTTCGCCTCGGTCAGTCGGTGGCGGGCGAAACCCAGGGTCAGCGCCGAACCGTAGATCGGAACGTTGACGTCCTTTACGAGGTAGCGAAGCGCGCCGGTGTGGTCTTCGTGACCGTGGGTCAACACGATGCCGTCGACCCGGTCCCGTCGCTCGATCAACCACCGAAAGTCCGGCAGGATGAGATCGACGCCGTACATGGTCGGTTCGGGGAACATGAGCCCGGCGTCGATTACGACGATCCGGCCATCCTGCTCGAGCGCCAGACAGTTGCGGCCGATCTCACCGAGCCCACCCAGGAAGGTGACCCGCACGCGGGCGTTAGACACGGGCAGCCCGTAACTCGGTCACGATCGACGCCGCGGTCACGTCGATGTCGTGCTCAGCCGGTCCCAGCGGTAAACGGCATTGGCCAACCGGGAAACCCATCGAACGCATCGCGGCCTTGGCGGGGATCGGATTGGGTGCGGACTCCGTCGACTCGAAGGCGCAACTCCGCGCGAGCCGTTCGTTGATTGTTCGCGCCGTCGCCCAATCGTCGTGCTCGACGCACCGTACGATCGCGGCGAACTCCGGTCCGGCCCAGTGCGCCGCGACGGACACGATTCCCACGGCACCGATTGCGAGGAACGGCAGGAGCAGCGCGTCGTCACCGCTGTAGAGACTGAGTGCGGAGCCGAGGGTCTCGGCCACGTGCGCAGCACCGGGCAGGTCCCCCGAGGCGTCCTTCAACGCCGTGATATTCGGGTGTGAATGGACAAGTCCGATGGTGGTCGCCGCAGCGATCTTTCGTCCCGTTCGCGACGGGATGTCGTAGAGCATGATGGGCAGCGCCGTGCTCTGGGCCACCGCGCCGAGGTGGCCGACGATTCCCGCCTGGCTCGGCCGCGCGTACGCGGGGGTCGTCGCGAGCACTCCGGCGACGCCGGTCTCAGCGACGCGCCGGGTCAGCGCGACCGACCGAGCGGTGTCCGAGGACGTCGAGCCCGCCAGCACCGGCACCGTCACGGCACCGGCGACGCACGCGAACAGGTCCATCTTCTCCTCGTCGCTCAGCGCCGTCCCCTCGCCGGTGGAACCGGCAACCACGATGCCATCGCTTCCGTCCGCGACGAGGAACCGTGCGACGGCCGCCGCGGTGTCCAAATCAACGGAACCGTCGGCGTCGAATGGTGTCACCATGGCCGTCAAGACCGTTCCAAAAGGTGCCGACGCCATACCTCGAAGTTACCAGCGACTCGACGTCGGGGTCACGGGACGTCGAGAAATCGATCGAGTCCCTCGAACAGGCCCGGAACGGTCGGCAGCTGGCGCAGCACGGTGGCCACACCGGCGACGAAACTCAGTCGATCGAACGAATCGTGCCGGATCGTCAACCCTTCGCCGGGTGCACCAAACAACACCTCCTGATGCGCGACGAGTCCCGGTAGCCGCACTGCGTGAACCGGCACCCCGTCGACCGTGGCCCCTCGGGAGCCAGGAACCGTCTGGCGAACGGTCGGATCAGCGGCGGTCGTCCGGTCCGCGACCGCCCTAGCCCTCGCGATGGCGCGGGCCGTCGCGATCGAGGTGCCCGACGGGGCGTCGACCTTGGCGTCGTGGTGGAGTTCGATGATCTCGACTCGATCGAAGTAGGGTGCGGCCGCAGCGGCGAATCGCTCGGCGAGCACGGCACCGATCGAAAAGTTGCTGGCCACGACAATCGCGGTGCGTTCGGCCATGGTGGCCAAGACGGTTCGATCCGATTCTGAGAGTCCCGTCGCCCCGACCACGAGGGCGACCGAGTGCTTCGCGCACCACGTGGCCGACGCCACCACGCCGTCGGGCGTCGAGAAATCGACGACGGCATCAACGCTGGACGCATCGAGCTCGTCGAGACTCGTGAACCACCGCGCCTCGCCGTCCGTTGGGCCAGGCGCACGGTCGATGAGCGCGACGACGTCGAACTCCGCGAGCGACCCCAGGCCCTCGGTCATGACCCGACCCATCCGGCCAGCGCCACCGACGATAGCGATGCCGATCACGTGGGTACCCTAGCGCGTCGTCGGCGTCGGTACGAGAAACCGATCGCGCCCAGCCAGCCCGTCACGCCCACTCCCGTGCCGATGAGCCCCAGTTCGATGTGCGGCGCGTGGTAGTAAAAGTGGACGGTCCACTCGCCCCGAGGTACGACGACCTGCTCGATCAACCCGGAGCGCACGACGTGGAGGGCCACGGTGCGATGGGTCACCGTATTCTGCGCCGACGCCCGCCACCCGGGAATCCACTCCACGGAATGCTTGAGTACCGTCGATTCATTCGCGTGGACCGTCACCCACGAATCGCCGTACGACGTGTCACGAATGCCCACAACTCTCGACGATCCGGCGTGAGATCCGAGCCAGGACGTCGGTCGCAGGGACGTCGCACGAAAGTAGGCGACGGTCCCCGTGGTATCGGCCAATCGCCAGCCCGGTGAGGAGAGCGCCTGTTGGAACGATGTCATCAAGCGGTACGCCCGGGACGGGACGCCACGGGTGACGACTTCGGCGAAGTTGAACATTGCCTGGTCCGGCGAATCGACGACGATACCCGCACTTTCGGCGCGGAACGAACCGAAGTCAAAGCGCAACGACGCCGCTCCCGTGGCACTCATCACCGGACCGATGCGATGGCCAGCGTGATCGAGCAGCTGCACCGAGACCGTCCCCGACGACACCCTTCGTTGGTTCACGCTAGCCAGCACGATCGTTCGTACGGGCAGGAGCCGTCCGAAGTACCGCTCGGTGCGCGTCGTGGGACCCAGTGGCAGACACGATTTCGGCGACGGCGTCACACCGGACATCGGCGTAGCGAGTTTGTCCGCTGAGACGACCACGGTCTCGAGACGTAGCTGTCGAAACGTGCCGTTGGCGAGCTGACACGGATCGAGACTGAACAGCGGGTGCGTCGCGGTGACGTTGCCGTAGAGGGCGTTGACGAGCGAACCATAGCCCTGGACGCTCGCGATTCCGGTGAACACGTTCTCGTTGGGCGAACCGAGGGTCTCGAACAGTCCCTGATGTGACCCCGACGGGTCGATGAGGGCGAAACGGCCGTCCGTACCGAGGTGGGCCGCGGCCACCGCCGAACTCGGCATCGCCGGGGCGTGGCCGGCTACGAATCCGGTGGAGGTGAACGTGAAGAAGAGCAGTGCGTCGGCGGCGATCAGCGCGTAGAGCCATCGCAACGCGGCGCGGCGCGATCGCCACCAGTGAGTGACCACCACCAAGCCGACGGCGACGACGAGGTGGGCGATCAGGGTCGGCCGCTGATCGTGGACGAGCGCTGACGCCGACTGCGAAACGCCAAACCAGCGAAGAATGGGCGGCCCGTCGATCAGCAGCGCGCCACTGAGCGCGATGGTGGCCAGCGCGGGCGCGAGCGCGGCCCACTCGCGCCACGATTTCATCGCACGCTCGTCGCCCCCTTCGGTGCGGAACCGGTCCAACCACCATCCGAGCAGGACCAGGGCCGCCAAGTCCACCAGTATCACGTTTCGGCTCTGCAGCCGAGTGCTGCCAAAGAGTGGAATGGCCTGGAAGAGGTGACCGATCGGCGTGTAGGACCCCCACGTCGCGAGTAGGCCCACAGCGCCGAGGATGAGAACCGGCACGAACGGTCGCTCGGCCCCTCGCCATCCGTGACGGTTCGCGCGCAGAACGAACGCGAACACGGCGACGAGGGCGGCCAGACCGACGTAACCCGTAACTTCGGGCAGGTTGTAGTGCGCGAAGTAGGCCGGCTGATGCGCGACCCCATTGCCCCCGACCAGGTCGGGAATCAGTAGCAGGCTCGTCCAACGCACGGGCAACGACCCGGCGCCGAAGAACTGATATCCGAGACCGGTGCGTTGAGAGATATTGATGAACGACCATCCCGGAAGGAGTTGGGCCAGTCCGATGAGCGCACCCCACGCGATTCCGACGGCGTTGGCCGCCACGAACTCGATTCGCCGTCGCCACGACGGTGCGGGATTGGACCGTGGCGCCACGAGGCCGACAATGATCAGGACGGCGCCGAGCAACTCCATCTCCGCAATGGCCCGGGGCTCGCCCGACAACGTCGTGAGCGCCCAGAGCGCGGTGATACCGAGCACGGCGGGCGCGGCGGTACGCAGTCGCTCCAGGAGTGCTAGTTCGTGGGGCCACGAACTCACAGTGCGTTCGAGCGACGCGATCGCCAGCACGTACCAGGGTAAGAGCGCGTACCCCTGCACGACACCGAGGTGCACGAGCTGACCGTTCATTGCCCCCGTATAGGCGTACAGGAGTGCGGGAACCAACGCCGACCACGTACTCACCCGATACCAGCGGAGCAGCGCGAAGAGCCCCACGCCGGCCCCGAGGTACACGGCGACGAGGTTGACCACCCACATCAGGATCGGCGCGGGGACGATGAACAGCAACGTCAGCGGGAAGAACGATCCGGCGTTCATCCCACCGAGAAGCGGCGTCCCCGAATTCGCGAGCGGGTTCAGCAGCGGGAGATGCCCGCTACGCAGTTGCTGGCCCGTAAGGGCCCGCAGGGGAAAATTCTGAATCAGGTTGTCCTGGGCAATCGCCGGATGGCCGAAGAGCGCGGGCACGCCGAAGAGCGCGAGCGGCACCACGACCAAGACGAAGATGGCCCATCGGTCGCCGCGCCCGAGGGGCCGCCACCATGACCCGAACGCGCTCTCGCCCGCCATCAGCCTTGAGGTGACGGCGGGCGAGAGCGAAATATCACAAGTGAACCGAGGCTCACCGACGACCTAGCGTCGGCGCGAGCGCGGACCCCGGCGGCCCGCGCCGCCGTCGCCTTCACCGAACGAAGTGTCACTGGGACCTAGGTCACCGATCTCGCCCGCTAACTCCGCTTCGAAGGAAGCTTCAAAGGAGGTCGAAGAGGGGCGGGTGCCACCGGGACCACGTCCACCGCGGTCTCCGCGGTCTCCGCGGTCTCCGCGGTCACTGCGGTCTCCGCGGTCACTGCGGTCACTGCGCTCTCCGCGGTCACTGCGCTCACGAGGTGCTCGCGAGCGCTGACCATCGGACTCGCCAGTGTCGGATGCCACGTCGGCGTACTCGCCGGCGAGCGAGAGCGACACCTTGCCCTGGGGGTCGATGTCATCGACGCGGACTTCGATCGCCTGTCCGAGCTCTAGGACATCCTCGACTTGACCGATTCGCTTACCGCCGTTGAGCGGCGACATCTTTGAGATGTGGAGCAGACCGTCGCGGCCGGGCATCAGGCTGATGAACGCGCCAAACTTCGCGATATTCACGACGCGGCCCGCGTACGTTGCTCCGACCTCTGCCGTGGGCGGATCGAGAATCAGCGCGATACGCCGACGAGCCTCTTCCACGGCCCGACCGTCCTTGGCACCGATGGTGACGGTGCCGACCACGCCATCGTCGTCGACTGCGATGTCGGCGCCGGTCTCCTGTTGCAGGGTGTTGATGACCTTGCCCTTCGGTCCGATGACCTCACCGATCTTGTCGATGGGGATCTCGAGCGTGACAATCTTTGGCGCCACTTCGGACACCTGGGCTCGCGGCGCATCGATCGTCGAAGTGATCACGTCGAGAATCGCGAGTCGGGCTCGAAGAGCCTGGCGCAGCGCGTCGGCCAGCACGTTCGCGGGCAACCCGTCAATCTTCGTGTCGAGCTGCAGCGCAGTGACGGCGTCAGCGGTTCCGGCGACCTTGAAGTCCATGTCACCGAAGGCGTCTTCAGCCCCGAGGATGTCGGTCAACGTGACGTACGCCCCGTTTTCGTAGACCAGTCCCATCGCGATGCCCGCGACGGGGGCCTTGATCGGCACACCGGCGGCCATCAGCGAAAGAGTCGAACCACAAACCGAGGCCATTGACGTCGATCCATTCGACTGCATGATGTCCGACACGACGCGGAGCGTGTAGGCGAAGTCCTGCTCACTGGGCAGTACGGGGATCAGGGCGCGCTCAGCAAGCATGCCGTGTCCGATCTCTCGGCGCTTGGGCATGCCCACGCGACCGGTCTCGCCGACCGAATAGGGCGGGAAGTTGTAGTGGTGCATGTACCGACGAAATTCGTCGGGGCTGATGGTGTCGAGCTGTTGACGCATCCGCGGCATCCCCAACGTCGTGACATTGACGACCTGGGTCTCGCCACGCTGGAAGAGCGCCGAACCGTGGGTCATCGGGAAAAGGTCGACTTCGGCCGACAGCGGTCGGATATCGGTCGTACCGCGACCGTCGATTCGAACGCCATCGCTCACGATCCGGTCGCGGACCAACTTCTTGGTCACGGCCTTCACCGCCGCCTTGATCTCTCCTGCGCGCTCGGCGAACTCCTCGCTCAGCTGCGCCACGATGCCCGCCGTGGCCTCGGCCAACGCCGTCGCACGGGGCTGCTTCTCGCTGATCCGATTCGCCGAGTCCAGGGCCGACAAGCCAACGGCTTGGACCCGGGCGTAGACGTCGTCCTCGTAGTCACGGAACACCTGATAGGGAATCGTCTCAATCGGACCGCGCACCGCAACGTAGGCGTCGACCAGTTCGCGCTGCAGATTGATCGACTCACGGATCCACTGCTTGGACGCTTCGAGCCCGGCCGCGAGGACGTCCTCGTCGACCTTCGGTGCACCGTCGGCGTACTTCTCGAAGGAACCCTCGGTCCCTCCGGCTTCGACCATCATGATCGCGACGTCGGCGTCGGCGTCATCGCCAAGCGCCCGGCCCGCGACGACGAGTTCGAAGACCGACTCGTCACCCTCGGCGTAGGTCGGGTGGGCCAGCCACGTGCCTTCGGTGGTGTACGCCATGCGCACCGCACCGATGGGGCCGTCGAACGGGATGCCCGACAGCATCAGCGCGGCCGAGGCTGCGTTGATGGCGAGGATGTCGTGCGGATTCTCTTGGTCCGCACTGAAGATCGTGCCGACGACCTGGACCTCATTACGGAAGCCCTTGGGGAACGAGGGGCGAAGGGGGCGGTCGATCAAGCGGCAGATCAGGACCGCTTGGTCCGAAGGCTTGCCTTCACGACGGAAGAACGCCCCGGGAATCTTGCCAGCGGCGTAGGACCGCTCTTCGATGTCCACGGTCAGCGGGAAGAAATCCATCCCCTCACGAACCGTTCGTGCGGCGGTAACCGTAGCGAGCAGCATCGTGTCACCGATGCGTGCGACCACCGCCCCGTCGGCGAGTTGGGCGAGACGTCCAGCCTCAAAACTCAGTGTCTTATCAGTGCCCGATAGCGGGCGGCTTACGCGAATGGCGTCAGTCATGGTTGCTCCTTAGCAGTAAGCAACACTCCGCCCGGATCCCAGTGGGCAACCGTCGACGACGGCGACGATTCTCCACTGGCCTCCGAGGTCTCGGATGTGTTGCGCGCGCCGACGGCGTCGGCGTGACGGCTAGCGACGAATACCGAGACGTCCGATCAGGGAGCGATAACGTTCAACGTTGTCGCGCTGCACATAATCGAGCAGCCGACGTCGTTGGCCGATGAGCTTCATGAGCCCACGGCGGGTGTGATGATCACCCTTGTGCACCTTCAAGTGCTCGGTCAAGTGCGAGATCCGGTCCGTCAGAATTGCGATCTGGACTTCGGGCGAGCCGGTGTCCGTGTCGTGGGCCTGAAAGTCCTTAATGATCTGCTGCTTCTCAGCCATAACGTCGTTTGCCTTATGAGTCGGGGGTCCAGCTGCGAGCCGCCCACTTGACGACCCACACGATCAGCGTCGCTGACCGAGGTCCTAGCCTAGCAGCGTCCAGGTCGTCGGGGGCGAATTCGCGAATATTTCCGTGCTTTCGACCACATCTCGCCCCATTTGGGCGATTAGGTCCTCGACCGAATCGAATCGCACCTCGCCGCGCAGTCGCCTCAGAAACGCCACGTCGAGGGTGCGACCGTACAGGTCGCCAGAGAAGTCGACGAGGTGGACCTCGATGAGGGACTCACCCGCCTCGTAGAACTGAGGTCGACGGCCGATCGATACCGCGCCGCACCACCACACGTGGTCGGGCGTACGCACGGCCGCCGCGTAGATACCCGAAGGCGGACGAAGGGTTCGCTCGTCGACCCGGAGGTTCGCGGTCGGGAAACCGAGTTCGCGACCACGGGCGTCGCCGTGCTCGACGACCGCTCGAAGCGTGAAGGGCCGTCCGAGTGCGGTGGTCGCCCGCTCGAGATCCGCCGTCGCCACCGACTCGCGTATGGCCGTCGACGACCAACGATGACCGTCTCCGGCCAGTTTGATCGCGTGAACCCGGAAGTCGTCGAGTATTCCAGAACTGGCCAATGAGGCAACGTCGCCGGCGCGGTCGTGCCCGAATTTGAAGTCTTCGCCAACGATGACGTCGGCGGCGCGTAGATCATTGACGAGTACCCGATCGACGAACGAGTCCGCCGACTCCAGTGCCAGCAGCTCGTCGAAGTGCAGGACTCGAACCAATTCAACCTCGAGCAACTCAAATCCCTCGAGACGCTGCTCGAGAGTTCCAATCGTCAAAGGAGCCCGGTCGGGGTGCACGGTGAGGGCAGGATGCGGAAAGAACGTCACGACCGCGAGGCGAGATCCGTGGATCTCGGCCAACTCGCGGGCCCGACCGATGACGCGCTGATGACCCCGGTGCAGACCGTCGAACACCCCGATGGCGACGGCACTTCGCCGCTCATCGAGCTCCACGTAGTCGCCGTCGTGCCACACGATCATCGCAGCCAACCTAACGGCGCGCCGTGGGGGTGCCGGTCGCGATGACGACGTCGGGCTGCCAATCGTCCCCGCGGCGGGTGAGCACGGCGACCAAGTCTCCCGCACCGTCCAACGCGGCGATCGGCGACCCCACCACCGAATCGGTGATCGAGATCCGCTGTCCGTGTCCGATCCGACGGACGTCGTCGTCACCGACCACCACGGAGGCGAGATGGGCGACCATGGCTCGAGCCGGATGCATCGATGATCGGCCTTCTTCTACCGCGATGGCCAATTCGTCGAGGGTGAGCGCTCCATCAACACGATGGACCCCGATCGCCGTGCGCCGCAGCGCGGTCAGGTGGCCAACGGTTCTCAGCCGTTGGGCGAGGTCACTCGCGAGTACTCGCACGTAGGTCCCGGTCGAACAGACGACGTCGAAGTCCCACCGATTGGTCTCGGTCCCCGGCGCCACCGAGAACGAGTCGACGGTGATGGTCCGAGCGGCCCGCTCCACCTCAACGCCTCGTCGGGCCAGGTCGTAGAGTCGCTCACCACCAATCTTGACCGCCGAGACCATCGGGGGCACTTGTTCCGAGGTCCCCGTGAGCGTCGAGGCGACCTTTGACATCGTGTCGGCGTCGATAGGGGGCACCGGCATACGCTCAACGACTACCCCGTCGGCGTCCAGGGTGTCGGTTGCCGCACCGAGCTCGAACGTGCCCACGTACCGCTTCGTCTCCGCCTGGACGAACCGCAACAGCCGCGTCGCGGGACCGACCGCCACGATGAGCAGGCCGGTCGCCATGGGGTCGAGGGTTCCCGCGTGGCCCACCCGTCGTTCGCTCATAATCCGTCGAACTCGCGCCACCACGTCGTGGCTCGTCATGCCGCCGGGCTTGTCGAGCAGCAGCATTCCGTTAGGCGTCATCGTCCCGATGGCGACGGAGTATCTCTTCGACGGCCTGGCCCTGGGCAATCGCGGGATCGGCGCGGAAGGTCAACTTCGGAGTTCGCTTGAGGCGGGTCTGGGCGTTCACCGCACCCTGGAGTTGCAGCCGGTGTTCCTCTAACACGACCCGGGCGTCAGCGGAGAGTGAATCGAAAAAGACAATCCCCTGACGTAGATCGGGCGACGTCTCTACCCCGGTGACCGTGAGCATGCCGATCCGTTCATCGATGTCCGACAGACGGACCAGTTCGTCCGAGATGATCTCTCGAACGATCTGGTTGACGCGCGCCGATCGCGGATAGGTGTGGTGTCCACTGGGATGGGCCATGGCTTACGCCGTTCGCGGAATCTCGCGCTCGTCGAACGTCTCGATGATGTCGCCATCCTTGAGGTCCTGGTAGTCCGACAGGCCGATCCCGCATTCGAAACCCGCCTGCACCTCACGAGCGTCGTCCTTGAACCGTCGCAACGACGTGATGGTGCCCTTCCAGATGATCGTGCCTTCGCGCAGGAAGCGAACCTTCGAGCCCCGCGTGATCACGCCTTCGCGAACGAAGCAACCGGCGATGGCCCCGATCTTGGGCACCCGGAAGACCTCACGAACCTCAGCCTCACCGGTCACGACTTCCTCGAAGACCGGCGACAACAGACCGAGCATGGCGGCTTCAATCTCTTCGATCAACTTGTAGATGATCTCGTAGGTCCGAACTTCGACACCTTCGGACTCGGCCAGTTCGCGACTGCGCCGATCGGGGCGAACGTTGAACCCGATGATGGTGGCGCTGGAGGCCTTGGCCAGTTGCACGTCGTTCTCGGTGATGCCACCGACACCTCGATGGACCAGCACCAACTTGACGTCGTCTCGTTCGAGCTTGCGCAAGGACTCCGTACAGGCCTCGAGTGAACCCTGGACGTCGGCCTTCAAGACCACGTTGAGGGTCGCGGTCTCCCCGCGTTGAATCTGCTCGAAGAGATCCTCCAGGCGCGCGCCACTCGCGGCGGCGACGGGCTGGTGGCCAACGAGGCGAACTCGCTGGGCTCGAGCTTCGGCGAGCGATCGGGCGTGACCAAGGTCGTCGGCCACTCGCATCTCGTCACCGGCCAACGGTGGTTCGCTGAATCCGAGGACCTGCACCGGCGTCGAGGGACCGGCGGACTTGACCTGCTGACCCCGGTCGTTGATGAGCGCCTTGACCTTGCCGTAGGCCGCACCGGCAACCACCGGATCCCCGACGGCCAGCAACCCCTTCTGTACCATCACGGTGGCGACCGGTCCACGACCGACCTCCAGGTTGGCTTCGAGCACCGTGCCGATGGCTCGACCGGTCGGACGAGCGACGAGCTCACCCATCTCAGCCACTAACAGCACCTGCTCGAGCAACTCGTCGATCCCCACGTTCTGAAGGGCCGATATCTCGACGCAGATAGTGTCACCACCCCACTTCTCGGGAACGAGTCCGTACTCGCTGATCTGTTGCAAGACACGATCCGGATTGGCGTCGGCCTTGTCGATCTTGTTTACCGCCACGATGAGCGACACGTTGGCGGCCTTGGCGTGGTTGATCGCTTCGACGGTCTGCGGCATCACGCCGTCATCGGCCGCGACCACGAGAATCACGATGTCGGTCACTTTCGCGCCGCGGGCGCGCATCGCCGTGAATGCTTCGTGGCCCGGCGTGTCGAGGAAGGTGATGGAGCGTCCCCGCCAGGACACCGTGTACGCCCCGATGTGCTGGGTAATACCGCCGGCCTCTCCGGCCACGACGTTAGTCTTTCGAATCTGGTCGAGCAGTTTGGTCTTGCCGTGGTCGACGTGTCCCATCACGGTCACGACTGGTGGGCGTGGCGTCGCGGCAATCTCGTCGTCGAGGTCGTCCTCGTCGAAGAACTTCGCCAACAACGCGGCCTCTTGCTGCTCGCCGGGGTCGACCATGCGCACCGAAGCGCCGACTTCGGCCGCGTACAACTCGATCATGTCATCGCTCAGACCTTGAACCGCGGTCACAATCTCACCCTGGAGGAACAAGAAACGGATGATGTCGGCCGCGCTACGGTTCAACTTCGGTCCGACGTCTTTGGCCGTCGAGCCTCGCTCGATGATGACTTCACCGTCGGGCACGGGCGCACTGCTCGGCTGCCAGGTGGTCATCTGGGTCGGCTCGAGCTCTTCGACGTTACGGCGACGACGGCGCGTCGCCTTGCGCTGGGAGCCCCGTGGGCCACCGCCACCGCGAGCGGGCGGACGTCCGGGCGTTGCCGCAGGCCCCGAGCCCGGACCCGTGCGCGGACCACCGAAGCCGGCGCCGCCGGTTCGCGGCGCGCCGGTTCGCGGCGGGCCGCCGGGGCGAGTCGAGGGACGCGCGCCCGGTCCACCAGGTCGGCTCGGCGCACTGCCCACCGGCCGTCGCGCCCCGGGGGGGGGCGGAATCGGTCGACCCGACGGGCTCAACGGTCGACCCGGGGGTGGCGGAATCGGTCGACCGGTCATCGAGAGAGGTGGGCGTTTGGGCTGCGGTGACTCGGACCCGTCGCCGGTCGATGGACGCTGGGTCGGACGAATCGTCGTCGGGCCATCGGGCGAGACGGTGCGCGTCGGTGCCGGCTTCGGCGGGGTGACGCGACTGCGCACGACCTTGGGTGCCTCGGTGGTCTCGGCCGGAGCAGAAACTTCGGCCACGGCGACCGGGGCGGACGGCGCAGTGGACACTGGGGTCGGCTCCGCGACGGCCGGCGCCGCACTCGGCACGCGTTCGCTCGTTTCATCGTGCGTCGTTGGCGCCGATGATTTCGCGCCCTTGGTCTCGTCGGGTTGGACGTGACGACGCAAGCCGTCAGCGTCCGCTCGCCGACGGATACGGTCGGCCTGGGCGTCCTCAATGGACGCCGAGGGGCTGGACGCACCAATGCCTAACTTCTGAGCGAGCGCGAGCAACTCCTTGCTCGTCATCCCGAGTTCCTTCGAGAGCTCGTGTACCCGGATCTTCTTCAGCGCCAAAACGTTCCCTTACATCGGAGTGTGAGCGACGCGCGCACACACAGTCACATATTCTTTCACAACCATCAGTGGTCCGAGCCCGTCACCGAACCAACGAGCGCGACCAGGTCCTCCAGGTCCGCTGCGGACAAACTCGTCCGCAGCGCCCGCGACAACGCACCCACCCGCATTCGCGACCCACAATCTCGGTCCCGACACCACCACGCCCCTCGCCCGGTCCCCCGGCCGAGGTACCACGACCCGTCCTCACGACGTCCAGCCCGGTACAGTTCTGCGTCCGGACGCCGTGCGCGGCACGCCACGCACGTTCGATAGGGGGCTATGCCTCGCCCTCCTGCACCATTGCCGCGTCGTCGTCGACGTTCGCGGGGTGACCATCGGCCACGGTCACCACGTGGACGACTTCGTCGACCACGACGTCATCCTCCGTCCAGACCTCGTCGACCACTTCCTCCTCGACGCCTTCGTTCTCGGAGCGGATGTCGATGCGCCATCCAGTCAAGCGAGCGGCGAGCCGGGCGTTCTGACCCTCCTTGCCAATCGCTAGCGACAGCTGCTGATCGTGCACGATCACGGTCGCCACACCCTGTTCCTCGTCGAGGCGGACCTCACGGACGCGGGCCGGCGCGAGCGCCGCTTGAATGAACTCGACCGGGTCGTCGCTGAACGGGACCACGTCGATTCGCTCCGAGCGAAGCTCGTTGGTGATGTTGCGAACTCGCGAACCGCGCGCGCCCACGCACGCCCCGACCGGATCGACCATGGCGTCGTTCGAGGCCACCGCGATCTTGCTCCGGTGACCCGGCTCACGAGCGATGGCTTTGATCTCCACGATACCGTTCGCTATTTCGGGCACCTCGATCTCGAACAACTTCGCGACCAGGGCGGGGTGCGTGCGGCTGACCACGATCTGGGGCCCCTTGTTCGTCTTGCGAACCTCGACGATATACACCTTGATCCGGGCACCGTGTTCGTATCGCTCGAACGCGATCTGCTCAGCCTGGGGCAGCAGGGCCTCGACCCGACCGAGGTCGAGCAGCGTGTAGCGGTTGTCGTTCTGCTGTACCGTGCCCGAGACGATGTCACCTTCGCGGTTCGCGAACTCCTCGTACATCTGGCGGCGCTGGATGTCGCGAATCAACTGCATCAACACCTGTTTGGCGGTCTGAGCCGCGATGCGCCCGAAGTCCTCGGGTGTCGCGTCCCATTCGCGCGTGACGTTGCCTTCGACGTCGAGGTCCAACCCCCACACCTTGATCTCACCGGTCTCCGGGTTGATCTCGACCTCCGCGTCCTCGGCGGAGTCGGGTCGACGCTTGTAGGCCGCCAACAGCGCGTTGGCCAGGGCGATCAAGAGCTCTCCCTCGTCGATGTTCTGGTCGCGCGCGATCTGGCCGAGCGCCTCAAGGAATTCGAAGTTCGCCATCAGTTTCCTTTCTTACTCGCCGTCGAGGCCTTGGGCTTTTTCGCCGACGTCGTCTCCGGACCCCAGTGAAAGACGGTTCGAGCACGTTCAATCGCGTCGAACTGGACGGTGACGTCGCCGTGTTCGGCGTCACTGATCGTCACGGTCGTCAGCGTGCTGTTCAGCACGACCCCCTCGAGTCGGCGGGTCGGCGCGTCGTCGCGATGTTCCCGAAGGGTCACGATCTCACCAACCGCGCTCGCGAAATGCTCGGGTGTGCGTAAACGGCGTTCCAGTCCCGGACTCGAGACGTCCAGGGTGAAGTGGCCCTCGATCGGATCCTTTTCGTCGAGCCACGCGGAAATCGCCCGGTTGGCGGCCGTCAGCGCGTCGACGTCGACCCCGCCCTCGCGCTGAACGACCACGTTGAGCGCGCCGGCCACGAGTTCGAGGTCGTAGAGGTCGAGTCCGAGTGGACTAAGGAGTGATCGCACGGGTGTCTCCAGATCCATGGCCATCTCCTCTCTATGTCGCCGGGCAGGACAATGAAAAAGCGCGGGCCCGAGGCCCGCGCTTAAACGAGTCCAAACGTCCTTGGCGGACTGTCGGACCATTGTAGCAGTTTCATCCGTCGCCGAGCAACGTCGCCGCCGCGGAACCAACCGATGGTCGAACGGGTGTTTTGGCTGATGACCCGCTCAGTACGACTTCGCGACGATGGCCACGAGGTCGGGTTCGTCGGGGCTGACCGGGGTGGTGCCATCCGCCCGTTGGATGCAACGCACCGACACCGCCACTTCATTGAGTCGAGCCTCCCCCAGCTCACCGATCTGGTCCCAGGCCATTCGAGCGAATCCCGTCTGGGCCGCTTCGATGGCTTCGTCGACGGAGGTGACGTCGGTCGTGGCGTCGTCGCGTCGGGCGAGGGCGACGTTGAAGAGCGCGCGTTGCTGTTCTTCGAGCAGGCCCTGGCACGTGGTGGCCAGTCGATCGAGCGCGACCACGTGCTTGGATCCGTCATCGCGTCGAACCATGGTCACCACCCCGCCGGCCAGGTCGCGGGGACCGACTTCGATCCGAAGTGGCACGCCCTTGATCTCCCAGTCAGTGACCCGCCGCCCGAACGAGCCGCGACCTCGGTCGAGCGCCGTCGAAACCCCGCCATCGCGCAATCTCGCGTCAATCGACGCGCACGCCTCCAAGACCTCCGGCTCGTCTCGCACCGCGATGATCACCGCCTGGATCGGGGCGAGCCGAGGCGGCACGATCAGTCCTCGGTCGTCGCCGTGGGCCATGATCAAGCCCCCGACGAGACGAGTTGACGCGCCCCACGACGTCGTGTGGCAGAGTTCCGACTGGCCGGATTCATTCTGGTAGACGATGTTGAACGCCCGCGCGAAATTCTGACCAAGTTCGTGACTCGTCGACATCTGGAGCGCCTTGCCATCTCGCATCATCCCCTCGCAGGTCAACGAGTTGATTGCTCCGGCGAAACGCTCGCGCGGTGATTTAATCCCCACGTAGGCCGGCACCGCCATCACGTTGGCCAAGAAGTCGTAGTACACCTCGAGGTGGATGCGCATCGCGTAGGCGGCGGCATCCTCGTAGGAGTCGTGGGCCGTGTGCCCCTCCTGCCAGAGAAACTCCGACGAGCGCAGAAAGAGTCGGGGCCGCAGTTCCCAGCGCACGACGTTCGCCCATTGATTGAGCAGCAGTGGCAGGTCCCGGTAGCTCTGAATCCACTTGGCCATGAACTCGCCGATGACCGTTTCCGACGTCGGTCGAACCACGACCGGTTCGGCGAGCTCCTCGCCGCCCGCGTAGGTCACCACCGCCAGTTCGGGACTGAACCCTTCCACGTGCTCGGCTTCACGCGCGAAGTAGCTCTGGGGGATGAACAGCGGGAAGTAGGCGTTCTGCGCTCCGGCAACCTTGATACGGGCGTCCATCTCGGCCTGGATGCGCTCCCACAGTGCGTACCCGTACGGTCGAATCACCATGGTCCCGCGAACGGGGCCGTTGTCGGCCATCTCAGCTTTGGCGACGACGTCCTGATACCAACGAGGGAAGTCGTCGGACTGCGAGGTCAGGGCACTAGGTGACGCCACGATTCTCCTTCATTCGAGTGGCGAAAGCCTAGCCAAGGAACGCCGCTAGTCGCCGCGACGTCGGATCCGATCAATTCGCTCACCCGAATGGTTCACGTCGGGGCCGCGGTCGCCCAACAGCAGGGCACGGTCCGCCGCGGCTTCCGCCTCGGCCGAAACATCGCGCGCGGCGAGACGGGCGGCGACGCCCTCGGCCGCGATCTTCTTCGCCTCGTCGACCAACGCCGCGACCATGTCAGCCTCGGGAACCACGCGCACGATCTGTCCCTGGATGAACAAATGTCCCCGATGCTTGCCGGCCGCGATACCGAGATCGGCGTGACGGGCTTCGCCGGGACCGTTGACCACGCAACCCATCACCGCGACCTGGATGGGCAGCTCGAGGGCGCTCAGTGCCGCCTGGGCCTCGTTGGCCACCCGAATCACGTCGACTTCGGCTCGACCACAACTCGGACACGCGATGAGGTCGAGCCCCTTGCGCTCGCGCAGTCCTAAGGACTCCAGGAGTTGACGACCGGCGCGCGCCTCCTCGACCGGATCCGCGGTCAACGAATAGCGCAGGGTGTCGCCGATGCCCTCAGCGAGCAACGTGGCGATGCCGGCCGTCCCCTTGATCAGCCCACCGGGCAGCGGACCAGCCTCGGTGACGCCGAGGTGCAGTGGGTAGTCGAAGGTCTCCGAGGCCAGTCGGTAGGCCGCAATCATGGTCGCCACCGACGACGCCTTGACCGAAATCTTGACGTCGGAGAACCCCACTTCGTCGAAGTAGGCCAGCTCCAGGCGTGCCGATTCGACCAGGGCCTCGGGCGTTGCACCACCGAAGCGCTCGTAGATATCGGGGTGCAGGCTCCCGGCGTTGACCCCGATGCGGATCGGCACGCCGCGGTCGCGCGCCTCGCTCGCCACCAGCCTGATCTCCTCGGGTTTACGAAGGTTTCCCGGGTTGAGGCGTAACCCGTGGACGCCCGCGTCGAGGGCGGCGAGGGCCATCTCGACGTGGAAGTGGATGTCGGCCACGATCGGCACCGGCGATCGTGGCACGATCTGGGCGAGCCCTTCGGCGGCGGCCCGTTCGTTGCAGGTACAGCGCACGATGTCCGCACCGGCCGCGGCCAGCGCGTAAATCTGCTGCAACGTGCCCTCGACGTCAGCGGTCTTGGTCGTGGTCATGGACTGGACGGATATCGGAGCGTCGCCACCGACCTTGACCGACCCAACGGCGATTTGGCGAGTTGCGCGACGTGGCGTGAGCGGGCTTGCGGTTACGTCCATGACACCATTCTGCCGTGCCGGACAGCGCACCGACCCACTACTGGAATGGGTTCACGATCGGGTGGGCGATATCGAGGTAGAGGGTGAACGCGAACAGCACGAGTAGGACCGTAGCGAACGCGTAGACGATCGGGGTTAGCCGCTGGATGTCGGCGTGATACGGCCGACCCCGGCGACTACGGAGTCGCTCGTAGGTGGCGACCAGGACGTATCCGCCGTCGAGGGGCAACATCGGCACCATATTGAGCAATCCGACGAAGATGTTCACAATCATCAGGATCTCGAGCAGCACGCCGGCGCCGAGCTGGGTGCTCTGCACCGCGATGCGAACCACGCCGACGATCGACTCCGGGCGGTTCAACTGCGCGGTCGGATTCGACGCGGCGGCGGGATTGGTCACCTGATGGAAGAGACTCGAGAACTCCCCCGGCGAGAACACGTGAACGATGCCCTTGGCCGCGACGCCCACCGTAGAGACGACCTTGCTGACCGACGCCGGGATCGCGCCGAGCCAGGACTCGTGCACGATGAGGTCCTTAAGACCGATGCCGAGATAGCCGACTGGCGTGGCGCCGGTCGCCACGGGCTGACCGGCCACTCGCAGGCGTCGCCCATCGACGGGTGTGGCGTACAGGGTGCGTTCGACACCATTCCGTCTCACCACGATAACGAGGCGTTTTCCAGTGTGGTCGTGCACGAGGTTCACGAGTTTGGTCGCGTTGGTCACCGCGACTCCGTCAATCGACACGATCTGGTCACCCAGTCGGATCCCGGCGACCTGCGCGGCGTTTTCACGGTACCCGTCCCAGTGGGTGAAGCTCCCGATGCCGATATGGCTCGCCGACGGCAAGCCGACGAAGGTGAGCGACGCCCACGCCAGCGCCAGCGCCATGACGAGGTGCATCAAGGAGCCGGCGGAAGCAAAGAGCACCTTGCGTGGGTACGACGCCGCGCGGTAGGTTCGACCTTCCAACTCGGGCGCAATGGCGTCGCTCCAGGTCATGCCCGGTACCTTGACGTATCCACCGAGCGGCAGGAGCCGCACGCCGTAACGGGTCTCACCAACCTTCGTCGCCCACACCACGGGCCCGAAACCAACGAAAAAGTCCGTGACCAGAAGTCCCGCGCGCTTGGCGGTAATGAAGTGGCCGAATTCGTGCCCCATGACCATGACCAAGATGGCGAGAATGACGACGGGCAGCGCCCATCCCGCCCAGACATCCAACAGGAACACGGCGATCACCACGCCGGTGACGAATCGAACCAGGGACCATCGCGCGGCGTTCACCGGCCACCCGCAATCACGGTCGTGGCACGTCGCCGGGCCTGCGCGTCGTGAGCGACGAGGTCCTCGACGGAGCGAAGCGGGGCGTCATCAAACTGATCCATCACGGCCGACACGATCGGCACAATATCGGTCCAGGCGATCTCGTCGTGCAGGAAGGCCGCGACCGCGACCTCGTTGGCTGCCGAAAGCCAGGCCGGTGCCGCACCCGCCCGTCGGGCGGCGGCGTAGGCCAAGGGAAGAGCGGGGAATGCGTCCACGTCGGGCGGTTCAAACGTCAGCGACTGCGCCTGGGTGAAGTCCAACGCCCCCCACGCGTGATCGAACCGGATCGGGCGACCCAGGCAAAACGCAATGGGGAGGCGCATGTCTGGCTGTGACAACTGCGCGATGACCGATCCGTCCACGTACTCCACCATCGAGTGCACGATCGATTGAGGGTGTACCACGACGTCGATGCGCTCGACGTCGACGCCGAAGAGCGCGGATGCCTCGAGCACCTCGAGGCCCTTGTTCATCAGTGTTGACGAGTCGATGGTGATCTTTGGCCCCATCGACCAGGTTGGATGTTTCAACGCCTCGTGACGGGTCACCGATTCGAGGCGCTCGCGCGACCACCCTCGAAAGGGACCACCCGACGCGGTGAGCAGGAGCCGGCGCACGTCGGGGTGACCGGGACCGGTGTTCGAATCAGCGAGACACTGGTAGATCGCGCAGTGCTCGGAATCAATTGGGAGCACTGAAGCCCCCGGGGTGTCGCGAACACGCTCGACCAACGGGGCGGCGGCGATGAAGGATTCCTTGTTGGCCAACGCGAGCGTGCGACCGGCCGCGAGCGCATTGATCGTCACCGGCAGTCCCGCGAACCCGACCACCGCGTTGACCACCACGTCGGCGTCCGTCGCGAGCTCCGCGAGCCCGTCCCCGCCCACCACGACCTCGACCCCGTCCCCGAGGATTTCGCGAGCGGCAATGTAGTCCTCGGGCCGCGACACGCCGACGCGTCGAACGTGGAACTCCTCGGCGACTTGGGCGAGTTCGGCGAGCCTCGTCCCGCCGGCGATCGACACGAGTTCGAACGAATCCGGTTCGAGTCGCAAGACGTCCAATGTCTGGCGTCCGATGGAACCGGTCGCGCCCAGGACCGCCACTCGGCGACGCGTGGTCACCGCCCTAGCCCAGCTTGAGGATGTGTACGAAGTAGAAGACGGTCGGCAACGCGAAGAGCAGCCCGTCGATGCGGTCCAGCATGCCACCGTGTCCCGGCAACAGTCGACCAAGGTCCTTCACGCCGAGAGTTCGTTTCACCATCGACTCGAAAAGGTCACCGAGGGGGACGACGATGGACAAGGCCACGGCAACCTCGAGGGCCGCTGTGGTCGTCCACGGACTGATCCGGGGCAGCAACGCCGCCCCCACGACAATCGTGATCAAGGTCCCACCGATGAACCCTTCAACGGTCTTGTTAGGTGACAGTTCCCGATTGAGCGGACGTCGACCCAACCACCGGCCGATGAAGAGCGCGCCCGAATCGTTCGCCACGGTCAGTACTACCGCCCCGAAGAGGTAGGCCAATCCATGACGACTGGTCGAGTACATCGGCGCGATGAGCAAAAACGCGAACGAGCCCAGGACACCAATCCACGCGTAGACGAAGATGGTTGCGCCCAGCCCATCGAGGGTGTCGATCGACTGCTTCGCGCTGAGATACCACACGAACCCGAACACGACCATCAGGACCGTCACGGCCCCGATCGCCGGCAAGCCCTTGTTGTACGCCGCAATCCCGAGCGTCAAGACGGCCACGATTCCTAGTACCGACGCCGGGTGCGCTCCGGCTCGCCGGAATCCGGCGTAGGCCTCCGCGCTGGCCAGACCGAGCGCGGCCAGGACGAGGACCGAGACGGGAATCGAACCAGCGAGGAAGATCACCGAGACCAGTAGCGCCAACACCACACCGGTGAAGGTCGCGAGTGAGACGCTGCGCGTCGAACCCTGGCGGACCGCCCGACCGGCTAGCGGATGGTGGGTCGCCGGTCGCCTCGTGCGCGTACGACGGACCGGCTCGGGCCGCGGCGTCTCGTCGAGGATCGCCTCTTCGACGACGGGTTCGGGGGTGACGGCGAACTCCCAGGGCCGGGTGTCGTCCTCGCGGACCTCTCCCGCCAAGAAGGAGGCGTCGAACTGATCCTCGTGCGCGACCCAATCCGCTTCGCCCTCGCGCCACGCCGGCGCCGGTATCGCCGACCACGGATCATCTTGGGTCGCGGCGTCGCGCGCGACGACGATGGGGACCTGGCCGGTCGGCGCCTCCGTCCAGTGCGGAAGCATCGAAGGTTCGTCCTCGAAGGCGTCGTCGGTGTCGGCGGCTCGCTCGACTCCCGTGAACGTGACGCGGGGGTCGGTTGAACTCACCGCCGGCATCTCGCCCGTCGGCTCTTCGAAAAAGGACCCGTCGTCAGACTTCAAGAAGTTCTTGCTCCTTGTGGGCCAACAATTCGTCCACCTTCGCGACGTCGTCTTGGGTCATCTTGTCGAGCACCTTCTCCAGACGCTCGATCTCGTCTTTGGGCAGCCCCTGGTCCTTCTCGAGGGTCTCCAGTTCCTGACGGGCGTGACGGCGGATACCCCGCAACGCAACTTTGCCCTCTTCCGCCTTGGTTCGCACGATCTTCACGAACGCCTTTCGACGCTCCTCGGTCAGTGTGGGGAACGTGAGTCGAATGATGTGTCCATCGTTGGACGGGTTCAGCCCAAGGTCCGCGTTGCCGATCGCCTTCTCGATGGCCCCCATGGCACCCTTGTCAAACGGCGAAACGATCAAGAGTCGTGGTTCGGGTACCGAGAAATTCGCCAACTGCTTCAAGGGGGTTTCGGACCCGTAGTAGTCGACCAGCAGATTCTCGATCAGGGCCGACGACGCGCGACCCGTACGGACCGAGGCGAACTCGCCCTTCACATGTTCAATCGCGCGCGCCATCTTCTCGCGGGTGTCATCCATTACCAGATCGACGAGTTCGTTATCCATTACTTCACCAGCGTACCGACGGCGTGACCGTCGAGCGCGCGACCAAGATTACCCGGAGCCATCAGGTCGAACACTCGGATTGGCAAGTGATTGTCCTTGCAGAACGTAATCGCCGTCATGTCCATCACCCTCAAGTCCTTCGCGATGACCTCATTGAAGGAGATCTCTTCGAAGCGAACCGCCGCGGGATTGACGCGCGGATCCTCGCTGTACACCCCATCAACGCCACCGTGGGTACCCTTCAGAACGACCTCGGCCTCGATCTCCGCGGCACGCTGGGCCGCCGGAGTGTCGGTCGTGAAGTAGGGGTTACCCATACCGGCCGCGAAAATCACGACGCGACCCTTCTCCAAGTGCCGAACCGCGCGCCGGCGAATGTACGGCTCAGCCACCTGATCCATTCCGATCGCCGACATCACTCGCGTGGCGCGTCCGTGAGTTTCCATGGCGTCCTGCAGGGCCAAGGCGTTGATGACGGTGCCTAGCATTCCCATGAGGTCCGAGTTCGCTCGATTCATGCCGGCCATCGCGCCGGTGGCACCGCGCCAGATGTTGCCACCCCCGACGACGACCGCCAACTCCAAGCCACCGCGATCCATCGCCTGCGCCACTTCGGTGGCGAGAAAATCCACGGTCGACGCATCGATCGTCTCGTCGCTGGCGGCTGAGGCGAGCGCCTCTCCCGACAACTTCAAGACGACTCGTCGCACCGTTAGCCTCCGACGACCACCTGCGCGAACGCCGTAATCGTGGCGCCGTGCAGATACTGCTCGATGGTCTGCTTCTCATCCTTCACGTACGCCTGTTCTAGCAGCACGCGCTCCTTGAACCAGCCATTGAGCCGACCTTCGATGATCTTCGGCAGGGCGGCCTCTGGCTTGCCCTCGTTGCGCGAAATCTCCTCCACCGTCGCACGCTCAGCGTCCACCTCAGCGCTCGGGACATCTTCACGTTTCAGGTACAACGGCTTAGCGAAGGCGATGTGCACGGCAACCTCGTGGGCGACGTCACGATCCGCGCCACGTACGACGACGGCGACGGCGTTGACACCGCGGCCCGACTGTTGATGGATGTACGTTTCAACGACTTCCCCGTCGCCGGCCTCGACCCGAAAAACGCGACCGAGGGAGATGTTCTCCTTAAGCGTCGTCAGGAGCGTCTCAAGTCGATCTTGGAACTGTGCTGTCGCGCCTTCGCCTTCTGCGGCGACCCGCGCGGCAATCTCGTCGACGAGACCCACGAACTCCTCAGATTTCGCTACGAAGTCCGTCTCACAACGAAGTTCGACGATGCCGGCGGCGTTACCATCGCGGACCACCGCGACGGCGCCTTCGCCAGCGATTCGGTCGGAGCGCTTGGCCGCTGAGGCCAACCCTTGTACGCGGAGCCACTGCGTCGCGGCTTCCATGTCACCGTTGTTCGCTTCGAGTGCTTTTTTTGCGTCCATCATCCCGACTCCCGTCGACTGGCGCAGGGTCTGGACGTCCTTTGCGGTGATTGCCACCTTGATTCTCCTCCGTTGTTCTCGTCGTCAATCGACTTACGCGTTGGCCGCAGTCTCGTCGGACTCAGCGACGTGGTCGCCCTCAGTTTCACTGGCTACCGACTTCGCAGCGCCTGCCGTCTCCTCGACGGGGGCGACAGGGGTTTCGTCGACCGGGGCCGACACCGTCTCGTCGACGGGGGCGACAGGGGTTTCCTCGACGGGGGCGGACACCGTCTCTTCGACCACGGTCGCAGCCGCGGGTGCGGCACTGGCCACTGCCGCGGCGGCCGCCTTCATGGCAGCCCCACGGTTCTGACGAATGAAACGTCCTTCCGTCACTGCGTCGGCCATCAGGCGACAAAGGAGCGCACCGGCTCGGATGGCGTCATCGTTGCCCGGAATGACGTAGTCGATAATGTCGGGGTCGCAGTTGGTGTCTACCACCGCCACAACGGGGAGTCCGAGCTTGCGAGCTTCAGTCACGGCGATGTGCTCTTTCTTCGTATCGATGACGAAGACGGCGTCGGGCACCCGGTCGAGGTTCGCGATACCACTGAGGTTGCGGTCGAGCTTCTCAAGTTCGCGCGAGTGGCGAAGAGCCTCGCGCTTCGGCATATTCTCAAAGTCACCCGCGCGCTGCATCGTGCGCAGTTCGCCCATTCGCTTCACGCGTCCAGCGACGGTTGAGAAGTTGGTGAGCATGCCACCGAGCCAACGCTGGTTGACGAAGGGCATACCACAGGCCTGTGCGTAGTCCGCGATGGGCCCCTGGGTCTGCTTTTTCGTGCCAACGAAGAGGATGGTGCCACCATTGGCGACCAACTCGCGTACGTAGCCGTAACTCGATTCGATACCCGCGAGCGTCTTGCGCAGGTCAATGAGGTAGATCCCATTGCGTTCGCCGAGGATGAATCGACGCATTTTGGGGTTCCAACGACGGGTCTGGTGCCCGAAGTGCACGCCTGAATCCAGTAGTTCCTGAAGTGTGACCAACGCCACGTTCGTATCCTTCCGTTCGGTTACTGACGCCTTGGGGAGCACCGCGAACGGTGACCGCACGAAACCCCAGGGCCCAATCAATTACCCGCCCACGGTGGGAGGGCTCCAGCCATGCTAGTCGATTCAGCCCCGAGGATGAGTCTGACGATGCACGCTCTGCAGCCGCGACTTCGAGACGTGGGTATACAGCTGAGTGGTGGTGAGGCTCTCGTGGCCAAGGAGCTCCTGAACCACGCGCAAATCCGCGCCGCCTTCCAAGAGGTGCGTCGCGTAGGTGTGACGTAGTGCGTGGGGATAGACGTGGCCCCGAGCAACGCGTCGATCCAAGATTCGGCGCACGTCACGTGGACCGAGACGCCGGCTCCGGCGATTGAGGAAGAGCGCGTCGGCCGGCGACTCCTCGGTGGCGACTTCGTCGCGCCCCTCATCCAGCCAGATCCGAATAGCTCCGAAACCGCGGTCGTGTAAGGGGACCAGTCGTTCCTTGCGACCCTTACCCATCACGCGCAGCAGTTGGCGCGACCAGTCGACGCTGGACCGATCGAGCCCGCAAAGCTCCGAAACCCGCAGCCCCGCGCCGTACAGGACCTCGCAGACGGCCCGGTCCAGCAATGCCCACTCGTCGTCGCCCCACTCCTCGTCCAGGAGTGATTCCAGCTGTTCACGAACCACCACGGTGGGCAGCGTCAGGGTCGGCCGGGGCGCCAACAGCCGAGCAGAGGGATCCGTTGGGATCAGGCCGCGATCGGCGAGCCAGGCGAAGTACGTGCGCAGCGAGGCTCGTCGGCGCCCGATGGAGCTTCGGGCGTCTCCCCGTTCGGTCAACGCGACGAGGTAGGACCGCAGGTCGCGGGTGCTGACTGCGGCGGGTTCGCCCAGATTGTTCGAGACAGCCCAGTCGATGAACCGAGCCACGTCGCCACCGTAAGCGACCACCGTGGCGGGAGACCGGTCAGCAGCGCGCAACATGGCGGTAAACCCTTCCACGGCCCACACCGACGTGGGCCCCTGGTCACCTCGCGGCTCCGACACGCCCCTACGTTACCCATAGCCTCGGTCCCGCCCGATGACCTGGGTAGTCTGGCCATGACCAAAGGAGTGTTGGTGCCGCGAATCCTGATCATTGAGGACGACGACCACATTCGGACGGCCCTTCGCTTGATGTTCGAAGGAGAAGGTTTCACCGTGGACGATGCGTCGACGGGCGAGGTGGGTATCGCGCTGTTCCAACGGATGACCTCCGATCTCGCCATCGTCGACGTCATGCTGCCCGGGATGACCGGCTTCGAGACGTGCCAGTCGTTACGGGAATCGAGCGATCTACCGATCGTGATCGTGTCGGCGCGCGACGACACCGCCGACGTCGTGCTCGGCCTCGAATCCGGTGCCGACGACTACGTGACGAAGCCGTTCATTCCCGAGGAACTATTGGCGCGGGTACGGGCCCACCTGCGGCGCCGACCCGACAAAACAACGCATTCCTTCAAGCTGGGCGATTTGTACGTTGTGCCAGAAGAAGGCGTCGTGCGCCACGACGACGGCACCGAGCTCCATCTCACCTCGACCGAGTTCCGTCTTCTCATCGATTTGGCATCGGCCGAGGGGCGCGTGCTTTCGCGCGAGGATCTCCTTGAGCGGGTCTGGGGATACGACTATTTCGGCGACAGTCGATTGGTCGACGTGCACATTCGCCGGCTACGAACCAAGATCGAACCCGACCCGAGCAACCCAAACTTCTTGGTGACCGTGCGCGGGGCGGGGTACAAGCTGGTGCTGTAATGCGGCGCCGGAGCCTTCGTCTGCGCCTGCTCGTCACCTTCGGATTGAGTTCCCTCTTGTTGAGCTCAGTCTTCGTGACCGTCACGTTCCTCGGCATCCAACGCGTCCTCATCAACAATCAGCAACAGACCGACTTGAAACAGAGCTACGTGAACGCGGCACTCATCCGCTCGACGCTGTACTCCTCACCCCCCGACCTCGCCAACCAGCTCAACTCGATCGAACGGGCGACGGATTCGAGCATCCTGGTCCATACGCATCTCCAGTGGCTGTCGCGCAGCAACGGGGCCGCCATCGCCGACGTCACGCATACGATCATCGCCATGGTCGACCACGGCCACGTGGTCCAGCAGACCCTCGACGTCCAGGGTCGGCTCATCTTCGTCGTCGGCGTCCCCATCCCCGCGGTCGAGACCCAGGTCTTTGAGGTGTTCAAGCTCGACGGCCTGGAGAGCACGTTGCGCACCCTGGTCACCGTGCTCGGACTCGGTGCCGTGCTCACGTCGCTTATTGGACTCGCCGGTGGACTCTGGGTCTCGCGACGCGCCGTGCGCCCACTCGAGCGGGTGTCGTTGGCGGCTGCGGCGATCGCTGACGGAGATCTGACGACCCGACTATCAATCACCCAGGCCGACAAGGAAGTCGAACAGTTGACTGAGTCGTTCAACACGATGGTGAGTCGTCTCGTGGACCGCCTCGAGCGCGACGCACGGTTCGCGAGCGACGTTAGTCACGAGCTGCGTTCGCCCCTCACCACACTCGCGACCACCGCGTCGGTCCTGCAGCAGCACCGGGGCGATCTATCGATTGCCGGAAGAGAGAGTCTCGACCTGCTCATCGCGGACCTCGCGATCTTCCAGTCGCTGGTGGACGACCTGCTCGAACTGGCCCGCATCGACGCGGGCGCCGCCCCCCACGTCATCGAGCACGTGCCCGCCATCGAACTCGTCCGCCAGTCGGCCCGTAGCGCCGCCCAGCGCCACGGGCTACCCGTCCCGCTCATCCAGGTGGACGCCGCCGTCCACGATCCCTACGTGCACGTAGACCGTCGTCGCTTCGAACGGATCATGACCAACCTCGTCTCGAACGCCGAACGCTACGCCCACGGCGTGATCGCGATTCGCATCGACGAGGTCGAGGACCAACTCATCATCAACGTGGACGACGACGGGCCCGGTATCGCAGCGAACGAACGGGACCTGATCTTTGATCGATTCTTCCGTGGCCGCGCGGCGAACGACCGCGGCGTGGTGCGCGGAACCGGTCTCGGTCTCGCCCTGGTGCGCGACCACGTCTCGGCCTTCGGAGGAACAATCAGCGCCCTGGACAGCCCCGAAGGTGGCACCCGAATCCAGATACGCCTGCCAATCTCTGAGGAGGTGACGGAATGACTCGCGCGCGGGCGGTCGCCGGACTCGCCATCGCTTCAGTACTCCTGAGCTCGTGCACCTTGGTGCCGACGTCCAAGGCACCGTCGCGCATCAATCCCGGTCTGGTTCCATTGGGCCTGCTCGGCAGGACCATTCCTGGTACCGGGAATGGTCACGTCATCTTCATTACCCAGCCGGTCTACATCGTCGACGCCACCGGACACCTCGCCCCTTCGAGTCGAATCGTCCCGTCGCCGCCAACGCTGTCTTCGGTACTGCGTGAACTCATCCTCGGCCCCACCGACATCGAGGTCGGCACCGGATACACGAGCGCGTTGCCTAGCAACCTCGTCGTCACCCAGGCAACGGTCGTTCACGGAGTCGGCGTCATCGACCTCACTCGCTCCCTGTCGACCATTCCGTACCGGCAGCTCATTCTCGCCGTCGGTCAGTTGACGCTCACCGCGTTTGGCGTAGGGGCGACGCACGGGATTCGCGTCACCGTCAACGGGGTACCGGAGCGACTACCACTCCCCAACGGCACGTCGAGCGAACTCGTCACCGCCAACGATTTTCAATCGCTGCTCAACGGCTGATGGGGCGATAGGACGTCGCCGCACTCCACAGATGTTCGAGGTCGTAGAAATCGCGAGTCGAGGAATCGAGCACGTGCACGATCACGTCGCCGTAGTCCAGGGCAATCCACTGCGCTTCGACTGCGCCCTCGACGCGAAGTGGTCGATAGTCCAGCACCTGGGCAACCCGTCGCTCGACTTCCTCGGCGATGGCGCGAACCTGACGGTCCGTGCTTCCCGACGCGATCACCAGTGCATCAAAGGAGTCGACGAGCGGGCGCATGTCCAAAACGACGACGTCCAACGCAGCCTTCTCATCGGCGCCGACGACGGCTGCGTTCACGAGCTCCGACACGAAGGCCGCGAAGACTCCGGGCGCCACCACGTTGCCGGGCGCGATCTCGCTCAGTGGACCACCCCGATCACGATGACGACCGCGACGAAGGGAGCCGCGAGGCCACCAATCGCCACCATCGCCCACCGCTGCTTCGTTCGACGTGCGTCGACCCGTCCGCGAGGTGCGGGTTCGAGGGTCGCGTAGCGCGCCGCGCGCGAACTAGTCACATCAAAGTTTCGAACCGCCATGACCGCCAAACCTTATCCCCGAAATCCTTCGTAGAGCGGAATTACACCATCGGGAACGAAATCTCGGAGATTCGCGCGGTTGGGATGGGAATCGCGGATGTAAGTACTCGACAGATCGACCGGCTCCATGGCGATTTCGTAACTGATCCAGCCCGAGGGCATCACGGACTGGCCGCCCGGTCGAGGAACAACGCCGACGCGAACCAGCGACCGAAGCGCGGCGGCCTCGTGCCATCGGTCGAGTTGGGACGCCAAATCCGCCCCGATGATGAGGTCGACCTCATCGGCCTCTTCGAGCAACTCGCGCACCGTATCAATCGTGTAGGACGGCCCGGCGCGACGTATCTCGCGGTCCGAAACCTCGACGAGGTCGAGCCCCTCGAAGGCGACCACCGCCATGGCCAGGCGTAGTGGAGCGGGCCGGACCGCCCCCTGGACGCTCTTTTGGTAGGGGTCGCCCGCCACCGTGACCTCGATGCGATTGAACCGATGGGTTCGCGCCGCCGCTCGCAGGGCCGCGACGTGGCCGAAGTGTGGCGGGTCGAAGGTCCCCCCAAAGAGACCGAGGCGCCGTAGTGTCACGGGCCAAGCCTAGAGCGATTGCCCGATGAGCGACGAAGGCCCTACGCTACATCCATGCAATCGTCGCATCCAGATTGGTCACCCACCACGTGGCGGACCCGCCAGCTCCGCCAGAGTCCTACCTGGCCCGACCCCGAGCACCTGGAGCGCGTCGAACGCGAATTGGCGGCCAAGCCACCGCTCGTCTTCGCGGGCGAGGCTCGTCGCCTGCAGCAACACCTTCGCGACGTTGCCAATGGTCAAGCCTTCCTCCTGCAGGCTGGCGACTGCGCCGAATCCTTCGATGAGGGGTCTGCCGACTCCATCCGCGACAAGTTGAAGGTCATCCTTCAGATGGCGGTCGCGCTCACGTACGCGGCCGGCGTGCCCGTCATCAAGGTCGGCCGCATCGCTGGCCAGTTCGCCAAGCCTCGCTCGGAGGATTTCGAGGAGCGCGATGGCGTCCGTCTCGACGCCTTCCGGGGCCACATCGTCAATTCCGACGACTTCACACCGGCGGCTCGGCGTCCCGACCCTGACCGGCTCCTCGCCGCCTACCACCAGAGTGTCGCGACCTTAAACCTGCTGCGCGCCTTTACGACGGGCGGCTTCGCCGCCCTCTCGCGCGTGCACGCGTGGAACCAGGAATTCGTGGCCAATTCGCTCGAGGGCAAGCGCTACGCCATGGTCGCCGACGAGATCGAACGGGCACTGCAGTTCATGAAGGCCTGTGGAATCGACTTCCAAGACGACTCCGCCCTGCAGAGCGTCGATTTCTACACGAGCCACGAAGCCCTCATCCTGCCGTACGAACAGGCGCTCACCCGCCAGGACTCGCTCACCGGCGACTGGTACGACTGCTCGGCGCACATGCTGTGGATCGGTGACCGCACCCGCCACCTCGACGGTGCGCACGTCGAGTTCTTGCGAGGAGTCTCCAACCCGCTCGGCCTGAAGGTCGGGCCGAGCGTCGAGGTCGACGAGTTGCGTCGTCTCGTCGAAGTGATGAACCCCGAGAACGTACCGGGGCGGCTCACCCTGATCTCACGAATGGGTGTGGAACGGATCAGCGAACGACTACCCACGCTCGTCGAGGCGCTGCGCGACGATGGCCGTGCCGTGGTCTGGGCCTGTGACCCGATGCACGGCAACACCTTCCGCGTAGTCGGTGGTCAGAAGACCCGGCACTTCGACGACGTCTTGTCCGAGACGGCGCAGTTCTTCGCGATCCACCAGGCTCTCGGCACGTGGCCCGGTGGTCTGCACATCGAACTCACCGGAGACGACGTCACCGAGTGCCTCGGTGGTGGTTCACGCCTGAACGAATCCGACCTCGATCTCAACTACACCACGATCTGTGACCCCCGCTTGAACGCGACGCAGAGCTTGGACATGGCGTTCCACGTGGCGGAGTTCCTCCAGAACTACGCGACGTCGAGCGGCGCCCGGTCGTTATAGCTCAAGAGTCGCCGCTGGTCGCCGTCGAACTCGACTTCGGTGATCGAGCAGTGTTCGGTGCGCAGCTGGAGCCGCTCGGCGGGTCCCGTTCGCCCAACGAGTTTCATCATCTGTTCGATCACGCCGCCGTGGACGACCAAGACCACTCGTTGTCCGACGTGTTGGGCCGCGATCCGTTCGAAGGCCGCGACGCAACGGGCGAAGAAGCCGGTCCACGATTCACCTCCGGGGGCGAATCGTTGATCGGGATCGACGTCCCAATCGGGCCCGCCGAATTGGTCGAGCATCGCTTGCCAGGTCAGGCCGTCGGCATCGCCCGGGTGCAGTTCGCACAGATCGCAGTCGGCTTGGGCCACGACTTCACCGGGTAGTCCCCTGGCGAGAATGGTGGCGGTCTCGATCGCACGGGGCAGTACCGAGGTGTACAGCGCCGCCACGTCACCGAACTCCCTGGTCCGAACGAGTCGATCGGCGAGGGCGGACGCCTGCGCTCGGCCCAACTCGGTCAGACCCTGGCAGCCCAATGGCCCGCCGACCACCCCTCGCACGTTGCACACGGCCTCGCCGTGACGGATCAGGACCAGCCGCGCGCCCGTCGGCGTCACGCCACTCGTGCGGAATCCCTCCGGTGGTTCAACGCTCCAGGCGTTCACGTGAGCCCTCCCACGAAAGCTTCGAGCTGGCGCAAGGTCCGGCACTCCACGACGCGGGCGCAATACGGTGCGTACTGGTCGATAACCGAATCGCCACTGTTCCAGTAGCTCGTCGGTTCTGGATTCAGCCAGAAGACGTTGCGCGCCCGTCGCTGGAGGTCCGCGACCACCTCGGCGTGGGCTTGGTGGTAGTTGTTGCGACCGTCACCGAGGATCAGCACCGTCGTGCGACGAGTCACATCCTTGGCGAAGTGCTCGTGGAAGGTGAGAAACGCGCGACCGTAATCCGAGTGACCGTCGAAGGCCACGACGTCGGCCTCGGCGTTGATCCGCGCAACCGCGACGGCCGGATCATCGACGCCATCGAAGTAATCCGTCACCTCGTCGAGTCCGTCGACGAAGACGAAACTGCGGACCTTGGAGAATTGGGAGCTGATGGCGTGAACCAAGTGGAGGGTGAAACGGGCGAACGAGGCGACCGATCCCGAGACGTCCGCAATGATGACGATCTCGGGTTTGGCCGGGCGCGGCGGCTTGAAGCGGAGGTCGAGTGGCACGCCGCCGGTGGAGAGGCTGCGGCGCACCGTATGACGAAGGTCGACCGGCCCACGGCGCCGACGGCGACGGCGCCGCGCCAGTCGGGTCGCCAGCTTGCGGCTCAACGGACGCAGGGCTCGCTCGAGTTGGGCCAGCTCCTCGCGGTTCGCGTGCATGACGTCCAGGTCTTCGGGCAGGGGTTTGCGGACCGACTTGGCCAGCGCAGCCGATCCACGATCCTCGACCAGTCGCTCTCGAATGGCCCGCTCCACGGCCCGTTTCAAATTCTCGATGCGCGATCGAGCCTCGTCGCGCGCCAGGCGCTGGGAGAGCTGGTCGTCCCCTGGCGCGCGCTCGTCGGTCAGTCGGGCCTCGAGGCGATCCAACTCCAGGCTCCGTAACGTCCGGTAGAGGTAGTAGGTCCCGCCGACCGGCCGGCCCGGCTCCATGCCCGCGTAGCGAGCCACGGCCGCTCGGGCGGCCCGGCTGAGCGCCGATTGGTCACCGTCGCGCAGGGCCCGGAAGAGCATGTCGGCGAGTTGCTCGGCGCTCAGTGGCGATGAACCACCCCCGCCGTCTCCGCGGGACTGCCCCGGTCCCTCCGCCCCCGCCGCCCCATCGGGCGACTCGCCGTCCTGGGTCACCCCATCGTCCTGCAACGACGCGCCGCGATCGGCGAAGAAGACGTCGAAGGCCGTGTAGAACACCGGCAAGTGGTCACCGTCCTTCACGAGCGTCGCGGCCAAGGAGTCTCGAAGGGCGCGTCGATCGCCGAGATCGATGACCCGCATCGCTCGGGCGGCGTCGATGTGCTCGGACATCGACACGGGGAGACCGGCGGCGCGTAGCTCGCCGACGAAGTCCGCGAGAACGTTAAGCAAGGTTCACGGTGTGACCAAGGATCTCCTTGGTCGCGCGCTCGATGTCGGACTGATACTTGAGCAAGATGTGCAACGTCGCCACCGTCTCCTCGGCGCCGATCTCGTCGCGTCCCAGGATGACCAGGGTGCGAGCCCAGTCCAGGGTCTCGGACACCGACGGTGCTTTCTTCAAGTCGAGCGTCCGTAACGAACGCACGACTTGCGCGATCTGTTCCGCGAGCGCCGAGGTGATCTCGGGCACACGGGCCAGGATGATGTCGCGTTCCCGCTCGACGTCGGGGTAGCCAATATAGAGGTAGAGGCACCGACGCTTCAGTGCTTCGGAGAGTTCTCGGGTGTTGTTGGAGGTGAGAAAGACCATCGGAATCTGCTTGGCGCGTACCGTTCCCAATTCCGGTATGGAAACTTGGTACTCCGAGAGGATCTCGAGTAGCAACGCCTCGGTCTCCAACTCGACCCGATCGACCTCGTCGATGAGCAACACGACAGGGTCCGTCGCCGAAATCGCCTCCAGCAACGGCCGCGTGAGTAGGAATTCACTCGAGAAAATGTCTTCTTCGAGTTCGCTCCACGACTCCGTCTCCCCTTCGGAGCGCCCGGCCTGAATTCGCAGCAACTGCTTGCGATAGTTCCACTCGTAGAGCGCCTTCGATTCGTCGAGCCCCTCGTAACACTGCAGGCGGACCAATCGCGCGCCGACGGCGTCAGCAACCGCTTTAGCCAGGGCGGTCTTGCCCGTACCCGCTGGACCCTCGACCAGCACGGGCTTGGCCAACCGGTCGGCGAGGAACGAGACCGACGCAATTGAGTCGTCGCTCAGGTAGTCGTTCGTGGCCAGGCGAGCGCGTACGTCGGCGGCCGACTCGAAACGGACGGGCGGCAGATGTTCCAACCCCAAGCGTTTCGCCAATTCCTGACGTGGATCCAGTGACGTCATCGAATCTGCCCTTCTCCTCGCACGACCCACTTCAGACAGGTCAATTCGCGTAAACCCATGGGTCCACGCGCGTGTAATTTCTGAGTCGAAATTCCGACCTCGGCGCCGAGCCCCAACTCTCCACCGTCGATGAACCGAGTCGACGCATTGACCAGGACCGCCGCCGCGTCGACTCGACGCACCCACGCATCGGCGTGGTCTGGGTCCTGGGTCAGGATTGCTTCGCTGTGACCCGTCCCGTAGCGCGCGACGTGTTCGATCGCCTCGTCCAACGAGTCGACCACCTTCACCGCGAGGATCAGCCCCAAGAACTCGCGGGCGAAGTCGTCCTCCGTCGCGCGTCGCGCGTCGGGCAGGATCGCCGCGGCTCGTTGGTCGACGCGCAGCTCGACGGACCCGAGTCGTTGCGCGAGTCGGGGAAGGAACTCCCCGGCGATGCCACGGTGCACCAAGACCGTCTCGACGGCATTGCACACGCCGGGTCGTGAGGTCTTGGCGTTCTCCACGATGGCCAACGCTTGATCGAGCTGTGCCGTGTCGTCGACGAAGATATGGCAGTTCCCGTCGCCGTCCAGGACGTAGGGGACCCGCGCGTGCTCTCGCATCGCCGCGATCAACCGGGGACCGCCGCGCGGGATTAGACAGTCCAGCACGCCGGAGAGCTGCATGAACGCCACCGCCGCGTCGTGCGACGGATCTTGGACCATCGCCACGCCATCGGCCGGCAGTCCCGCGCCGACCAGTGCCTCACGCCACCGGTCGACGATGAACTGATTGGACCGCATCGCCGACGATGAGCCGCGCAAGAACGCCGCGTTGCCGCTGCGCACGCAGAGTCCGGCCACGTCGCTGGTGACGTTCGGTCGATTCTCGTAGACCACGCCGATGACCCCCAGGGGCACCCGAACCCGTTCGACGCGAAGGCCATTCGGGCGCACGTCGTGATCGAACGATTCGAAGAGCGGATCGGGAGCGTCGGCGATCTCGCGCAACGCACTCACCATGGCGTCCACGCGGGCGTCGTTCAAGACGAGCCGATCGAGTCCGGCGCCGTCATCGCCGTAGGCCCGGACCTCCTCTTGGTTCACCGCGAGGAGTTCGGCGCGCCGGTCTTCGAGATCCGATGCGACCCGCCGTAGTACCGCTTGGCGCACCGCGTCACTCGCTAACGCGAGTTGGCGGGCCGCTGCGCGGACCGCGTCGCCTTGAGTCCGCAGCGCCGTCGTATCCATGTTACGTAGCGTAATGGAGCCTACGACTGACGCAGGAGGACGAGGTCATCGCGATGCACGACGACGTCGTCTCCGTCGGCGAACATCTCGGCGTTGACCCGCACCAGTCCCTTAGCGACTAACTCACGCGCTGGCCCGACGATGTCGACGGCGTCGCCTTCAAGGAATCCTCCGTCGTGGGCCACGACGCCCACGCGGAGCAGACTCCGACCGTCGTGCTCCAGCGCCTGCATCGCGCCGTGATTGATCTCGAGCGTCCCGCGACTCGCCACCGCGAAAGCGATCCACGCCTTTCGCGCCGAGAGGCGCTCGGCGCGGGCGAGGAACGTCGTTCCAGTGCCGCCGCCGGCGACCAGCGCCCGTCGCACCGGGTTCTCGGCGCGGGCCGGTGCGATCACCGTCGTCACCCCGGACCACGTGGCCATGCGCGCAGCCGCCAATTTCGACGACATTCCACCGCTACCCACGCCCGAACGACTTCGACCGGCCATCCCTTCGATCGCGGTGTCGATCGCGCTCACCTCTTCAATCAAGGTCGCCGTCGGATCGAGGCGAGGGTCGGCGGTCAACAGCCCGCTGGTGTCGGTGAGCAGCACGAGGTGGGTCGCGCCAACGAGGTTCGCCACCAACGCCGCTAATCGGTCGTTGTCACCGAAACGAATCTCTTCATCCGCGACCGCATCATTCTCGTTGACGATGGCGATGACGCGCAGATCGTGCAGCGCCTCCAGCGTTCCACGAGCGTGCAGGTACTGTCCGCGGTGGGAAAAATCGAGTGGCGCGAGCAAGACCTGTCCCACCGTCGCGCCGACCTCGGAGAAAGCGTTTCGCCACGCGTGCATCAAAAGCGGTTGTCCGACCGCCGAGACCGCCTGCAGGGTTGCCGCGTCGGTCGGCCGTCGCCGCCCACCGCCCACGTCGGCCCACCCGGCCGTGATCGCGCCCGAGGTCACGACGACCATGGACCATCCGTCGTCACGCATCGCCACGACGTCGGCGGCGACGTTGACCAACACGTCGTAGTCGACACCCCCCGCCCCGTCGGTCACCGACGTGGTGCCGATCTTGATCACCGCGCTACGCGCCGCCATTGTTGTCCCCTAGACGACCGTGGCGCGCGAGTCGTTCGCGGCGAGTCGCGCGATGGTGATCGCCGCGGTCCAGCCCGGCGCCCACGGCGTCGCGCCACCACTCAAAGCTCAACGGACCCACTTGGACGAGGTCGCCGTCGAGGGCGCCGGCCCGAGTCAGTAGACGATCCACGCCGATCGCTCGCAGTCGCTTGACAATCTCGGCGAGCGCCTCGTCGTCGGTCAAATCCTGGAACCGGACCGCGCGCAGGGCGGTTCGGCCACGGACCACCCACGAGTTGGGGCCGGTGGACTCCACCTCGACGTCGTCCTGGATCGGGTGATGGACGACGACGACGTGCTCACTCGACTCCGCCGCCTCACGCCGCGCAATCGTCACGAGTTCCGCCAACTGCGCCACCAATGGGCGCACGCCATCGCCGGTCACCGCCGAGATCGCGAGGCCGCCCGCCAGCTCCTCCGATTCGGCGACGTCCGACTTCGAACCCACGATGACCCGGGGTCGATCGAGCAGATCCGCCTGATAGTCGCCCAACTCACGAAGCAACACATTCAACTGCGCCTCGGGCGCCATTGGGGCACCCGCCGATCGGTCCAATAACACGCACAGCACCTTGGCGTTCTCGACGTGGCGCAAGAAATCGTGACCGAGCCCGCGTCCTTGGGCGGCACCCTCGATCAACCCCGGGATGTCGGCCATGACGAACTCCGTGGCGTCTCCCGGCCGACCACTTCGTTCACCGATACGAACGACGCCGAGATTGGGCACGAGGGTGGTGAAGGGGTAATCCGCGATCTTGGGCCTCGCGGCCGACACCCGCGCGATCAACGTCGACTTGCCAACATTGGGAAAACCGATGAGCGCGACGTCGGCACGAAGTTTGAGCTCGAGATCGAACCACTGCTCCTCGCCCACCTCGCCCTGCTCGGCGAAGGCCGGGGCCCGTCGCTGGTTGGAGAGGAATCGGGCGTTCCCGGCGCCACCGAGTCCACCCTCGGCCGCGCGCCACCGATCCCCCGGTCCGGCCAGATCGACCAGCACACCACCGTCGCGGCCGTGAACGACAGTTCCAACGGGGACCGACACGATCAGTTCCTGACCACGAGAACCGTGCTGGCGTTTCGACGTGCCGTGCGCGCCGTCGGTCGCGCGACGATACGGATGGTCACGAAAGCCGAGCAGGGACGCCTGATTCGGATCCGCGACCAGCCAGACGTCGCCACCGCGGCCACCGTCGCCACCGTCGGGCCCACCCTTGGCGACGTGTGCTTCGCGGCGAAAACTCACGCAGCCCGCCCCGCCGTCGCCGGCTTTAGCGTGCAACTGGGCAGAATCAACGAAGGCGGACACCGGTCAATCCTACGAGCCCGGCGCCGAACCTAGCCGACTAACAGATCCAGGGCTTCGTCGAAGACCCGTTGGTGACGCGCGACGTCGTCGGCGCTCGTGTCGGGACACATCAGCGCCATGTTGTGGAATGGGGTGAGCAGCACCCCACGATTCACCCCGAAGAGATGGAGGTAGTCCTCCAAGAGGGGGTCCGCGCTCGCGGCCGACGCACCGCCGCTCACCGGCGCCGGACTCGCGAACCGATACTCGCACCGCGCGCCCAGCTGACTCACCGACCAGGGGAGATCGCGATCGGCAATCGTGCTTCGCACGCCCTCAGCGAACGTGGTGGCGAGGTCCTCCATCGCCGTAAAGGCCTCGTCGGTCAAGACCTCACCAAGAACCGCGCGCATGGCCGCGAGACTGAGCGGATTCCCGGCGAGGGTTCCACCGACACCGCCGACGTCGACGAGGTCCGCGAGATCATCGCCGGCAGCGACCGCAGCGAATACGCGGTCGGCGAGCTCCTCGGTGAGTCCGTACGCGCCGCACGGGACGCCGCCGCCGAGGGACTTGCCAATCGTGAGCGCGTCGGGGCGAAGGTCGAATCGCCGCGTCGCGCCGCCGGGACCGGCCGAGAACGTATGCGTCTCATCGATGATCAGCAGCGTCCCGGTTCGATCGCACAGTTGGCGCACGCCCTCGAGGAAGCCCGGCTCGGGAAGCACAATCCCGATATTGGTCATGGCGGGCTCGGTCAGCACCGCCGCGACGTCGCCGAAGGCCAGTTCGCGCTCCAAGGCGGCCAGATCGTTAAATTCCACCACTCGCGTGGTCTCCGTGGGATTCACCGCCGGTGCGACGTTGCCGGGCCGCGACTGGGGGCGGCCAGCGTCGTCGACGATGACGAACGATTCATCGACCGATCCGTGGTAGCTGTAGGAGAAGACCAGAATCTTCGGCCGCTGGGTAACGAGGCGAACGAGCCGCAACAGCCAACGATTGGCGTCCGTCGCCGACAACGTAAAGGACCACTGCGCCAGACCGAATCGCCGAGAGAGCTCCGCGGCGACCCATTCGCCATCCTCGTTGGGCAGCATGGTGGTCACCCCACCGTTGACGCCCAGTCGTTCGTGCACCGCACGCACCAGCGGCGCTGGAGAGTGTCCGGCCATCGCCCCGGTATCGCCCAGCGCGAAGTCGACGAGCTCGTGACCGTCCAGGTCGGTGATCGTCGCGCCGTGGGCCGAGGCGAAGCCGAGTGGAAAACCTCCGGCCCACTTACTCATCCACGTCATCGGGACACGGCCGAAGAGGTGATTGGCCTCGTCGTGAAGACGCCGAGACGCCGGGTGCTCACGCTCGTAACGTTCGCGCTCGGCGTTCACCAGTTGGGCCAAATACGTGCGATCTATGGTCTGCATGGAGCCATCGTAGATGGCCTTCGCGCCTGCCAAGGCTCTCCGTAATACCGAATCTGCATCCTCACTAGGGATTTTACTCCCCGGTCGCCTCAGGTCTCAGGGAAAACTTATCGAAAATCCCTTTATTTCAACGATTCTTCGATAAAGATGGCTCCGGTTGCTGGGAATCCCCAGTCCGATTCAGTGAAGAGTAAGGAGTCGACCGGTGAACAAGGCCGAGTTGGTAGATGCAATTGCTGCCGAGAGTGGCGCAGCCAAGAACACGGTAGCCGAGGTGCTGAAGGCCTTTGAGGACGTCGTCGTGAAGAATGTGTCGAAGGGCGAGAAGATCGTCCTTTCGGGTTTCCTATCCTTCGAGCGGGTCCAGCGAAAGGCCCGAACCGCCCGCAATCCTCAGACCGGTGAAGCCATTCAGGTCGCCGCATCCAAGGCGCCCAAGGTTTCGATTGGCTCAACCTTCAAGAAGGCAGTCAAGGGCTAGACCGCAGTTCGGTAATGAAAAACCCCCGGGCAGCTGCCCGGG
>LMAD01000058.1 GCA_001443545.1 Acidimicrobiaceae bacterium RAAP-2 | reverse complement strand
GATGACCGAGCCTTGTCCATTCGTTCGGGTGACGGTCATCGAACCGTCTGCGTACGTTGCGGAGACGGTCCACTCATCGCCGTTCTTAACCCAACTGTCGGCCGTCTTCAGCCGTCGGTTGTTCTCACGCGTCACGACGAGATCGTTGACGCCGGCAATCATGGCCCCCGCGACGTCGACTCCATCGTCGACGACCGCACCGCTCGCGACTCGCTCGGCCCGAGCACGGGCATTGAGTTCATTCACGGTCGCGGTGTCGCTCGCGAGCATCAACGAGTGCAAGCCTCGTTCGCCATCGGCCCGCCACGCGTTGTAGAGGGCGTCGAGCATCTCGTCGCGGGTACCGTCAGCGATCCGCTCGTGGGTCGCGTACGCGCCAAGGGCTGAACTCGTTCCGTTACGGATACCGAGACTGGCCTCCTTCTCCCACGCGGCGCTGAAGCGACGAACGTCCGCCAGCGTCGGGGCGTCCTCACCCCGGTCGCGCACGAGGGTGCGAAACATTCCTCCGGCGTCGACGCTGGAGAGTTGGGCTCCGTCACCGACGAGGACGACCTTGGCCCGCGCGTCGAGTGCGGCTGACGTGAGTTCATCGATGGCGAACGTGGAAGCGAGACTGGCCTCGTCAACGACTATCAACTGACCCTCTCGAAGGGTCCAACGAGACAGAACCTCTTCGCGACTGGCGATGTTCGCGAGTAAGCGGGGATTCGACACGCCACCGGTGCGTTCGATGATGCGGACCTTCTCACGTAACTCCTCGAGTTCACGAGTGCGCTGGCTCTGCTGGCGGTGTTCGTAGAGCCATTTGGCGAGATTGTCGGTGTCGATGCCCATGTCCTCACCCAGGACTTCGGCCGCCGCCGCCGAAGGCGCGAGACCGGTGACCGATCCGGCGCCATGCTCCGCTTCCCACGCGGCACGCAGCCCGGCCATGGCCGTTGACTTGCCGGTGCCCGCGGGGCCGACGAGAAGATCGAGGGCATAACCCGAGGTGGTGATCTTCTCGACGGCGAGGGCCTGATCGGCAGAGAGCGTGAAGGTCTTGCCGGGTAGGGGTTGCTCGGTGATGTTTGCGACGGTGGCGCTGCTAACAACGGCGGCGTCAGTGCGCTGGCCCGCGTCGAGCAGCCGTGCTTCGGCATCGAGCAATGTCGTGGTGGTGTAGATCCAGTGACCAGTGGCTCGGAACTTGGAGGTGCCGTCGGCGCGAAGGAGGAAGCGTGGCGTGTGGTGCAGGTCGGGGGTAGTGATGAGCAGCGCCTGGGAAACGGCGAGGTCGGTAGTCCGAGTGGCGGTGAGAATCCTCTCGGCGGGTGTGGTGAAGCGGACGCCCTGCATCTGGCGAAAGACCTCCGCCTGGACGTTGGCGCGAGAGAACGTCGGGCGCTTCGAACTCACGACCTGTAGCGCCGTAGTGGCGACATCGAGCAGGATCTCGTCCTCGAACTGTGCACTCGTGAGGGCGGGTACGTCTCGGCCACTGAGTTCGTGCACCCAGGCCGCGGGCTCATTATCGAGGTAG
>LMAD01000057.1 GCA_001443545.1 Acidimicrobiaceae bacterium RAAP-2 | reverse complement strand
CTCTTCGAGGTCCCACTGCGTACAGTCAAAATTACTGAGCCACCACGCCGCGTCGAGGCGCCGGCGGGCTGGTACGACGATGCGCTGCGTGAACTCCTCTTCGGTCCACTCACGGTCGCTACACCATTCGTCGGCTTCGCTCATCAAGATGTAGCGCACCCGCGAACCCGCAGCGACCGCCCACTGCGTTCCTTCGAGCATTGGCATTGCTTCGTGCTGTTCCCAGGCCTCACGCTCCGAGCGAGCAGTCTCGACAGCAACCTGAGCGAGCAACGAAGTCATCGTGTCGTCGTGACGTTGCGCGTCTTCCATACGCCGGCACAACACGCAGTTGCGCTCCGCCAGTCGATTCAACACACCTGCGCGCAGTAGCGATGGAGTACTTGCAAGGTTGTACTGGCGCTCGTGTCCGCAGATGTGCTTCACGGTTGCTGTCGTTGTGTTCATACTCTCTATCTAGCCCCGTATTTCCGGGTCCGTCACATCGTCGTCGAGCGCACGATCAATGGCCTCGCGGCGACGTCGAGCGACGTCTTCAGCGACGAATTCGTCGAACAACTTGTCGTCGATACTGGGGACCGGGCGGCTGGCGAAATGCTCGGTGTTGGTGCACCTGAGGTTGGCCGTAAACGTGCGCAGCAGCGCCACCATGTCGCGGTAAGCGCGATGCCAGTCGACGGCCCCCGATGCGGGCGAGGAGGGGTCGTAGGCGACACGTTCGAAATCGCGTATCGCGGACAAGACCCCCATGACGGCCGGGTGTCTAAACCAGCACGCAGCAGGCACTGCATGGTGGTCGAGATCCTCGGGATATCGGGCGCGAAGATCGTCCACGTAGTGCCGTAGGGCGACCCACTCTTCTGCGGCCTGCAACGGCGAAAGCGTGGACCAATTAACAGGTCCCTTTGCCTCGTTCGGAGTCGCCGCGCTTCTGGGTGCCGGACGTGCCGATCCCTGGTCGCTCACTCGTCCTCGCTCTCAGCGATGAGTCGTTGAACACTCTCAGTCGAATGGAGTGCGCGGAGTTGGCGAATCACCAACGTCGTGGCGTGCAGTCGACCCGCGCGTAAGTACGAGGGGTCGCATTCAAAGAGTTCGTGCACCTTCACGTGGTCGTCGTGACAGAGCGGCACCAATTCGCTGAAGAGTTCCTCCCCAAGGTGAAGGTAGGTCAGGTGGTGCAAATCGTCGGCGAGCGTCCAGCCTCGGTGGCACACGAGACAGGTCGGCGCGTAACTCTTCACCTCGAACCATTCGCGCACCCAGCGTTTGCGGCGAGCGACCCACTCGGGGCTCTTCGCCTCGTCCGGGTAGTCGTGGTACGTCGGGTACTCGTCGTCGTCTTCGTTGCGCAGCACATCGCGTAACCACTCCCACCACGCGGCGATCCACCTAATCACGATCCGCTCGCTTCTCGGGCGGCTCGCTTCGTAATGGCGGCCTGTTGGAGCATCTCTTCCACCTTTTGCTTACCTTGCCGCAACCTCTTGGCGTCGCGTCGGGTGCCCGCTTTGTCCCAAGCGGTCATTCGCAACGCAATGGGTTTTGAGCGAGGTACCAACATCAGTGCCCACGATTCCTTCATCTCGCGAATGGTGCTCAACTCGAGCACCGGACGCCGCCGCGACGACGTGGACGTACTGCGCCCGCCACCCTCGTGGTCCGTCGTAGATGTGTCGATGTCGACGTCGACGTCACCGATGAGCGAGGCTAATTCTTGGAGATCTTTCGTCGAATTGCCGCCGAGTATCAAGGTCACAGAAGCGGCGGCGGCGATCGCGCCTGCCTTTTCGAAACCCCAGCGATCACGTATCTGGGCCATTGACTGTACAAACACCGCGGTGAATATTCCGCTGCCCGAACCCTCAGAGAGCAAAGAGTCGAGGTTCGGGAGAGGGAAATTTGCGGCCTCATCG
>LMAD01000056.1 GCA_001443545.1 Acidimicrobiaceae bacterium RAAP-2 | reverse complement strand
TCTTAATGCAAATCTCCATCCACCGGGCCGCTAGCTCATCGGGAAGAGCAGGGGACTTTTAATCCCAAGGTGCCGGGATCGAGACCCGGGCGGCCCACCAGTAAAACAAAGGGTTGTGGAACTGTTTAGTGGTTCTGTGTTGCGAGAAATCCCACGCTCTGTCCCATCATTGGCACCATTACTGATTCTCCACCCACCTCGTGCTGCGTGGAGTAGGCGAAACCGCCGCATTTGAAACTCACGAACTTCATCTTCTCTGTTCCTCCTCGTATTCCCCAACGGTCGCAACAATGGGAAATTGGACGGAGATATCGACGAGAAGAATCTCTTTCTAGTGCGTGGTCAATAGGAACTGGCAACAGGTGAACCAGATCGGCGTCGTCCACACAGCCAGCATTCACCGACAGTTCTCTACTTAGCGACGGTTCGATTTTTGCGCTCCTTACCGACGTCGAAACCGAGTGCAGCGTACCCTGGGAGTCTCTTTCGGTGCATCCGTACGAGTACTGGGCTCTTAGCGTCGACGTAATCGTGGACTTCAACAGATGATTTCCCATCCAAGGGTCGCAAAATTCGGCCAACGTACTGGACGACTCTTCCTCGAAAGGCAATTGGAAACGCCATAAATACCGTATCGAGCGGTGGACAATCGAACCCTTCGCCAAGGAAGCTGCCAGTCGCCGCAAGCACCAGCCCGCCTCGCTTGGAAGCATCATCCAAGTCCGCCATGACTTTGGCACGAGCCTTCTTCCCCATTCCACCTTGGAGGACGAGAGGAGTGAGTCCCCTCGCAGTGAGCGCAGCGACGACCGACGAGAGATGTTCGGTCCACTGCGTCAGAACGAGACAGTTCCTGCCATTGGCAGCTGCAGCGGCCACGTCGTCGCAGATCGCCATCGTTCGGACCTCGTCTTCCACCACCGCACGAAAAAGGTCCTGAATGTGCGTGACGTCATCACTCACTTCAAGACTCGTCTGGTGCACGATGAGTTCTCGGCTGAAGTCGTTCTCAGCGTCGATCTTCTCATTCATCCGGTGTCGAATCGGCCCGCAGTACATAGTGATCAAGCCCTGGAGTCCATCGCGCCGGTAGGGCGTTGCGGTAAGACCGAGCCACCGTCGAGCACGGATCTGCTTGACGCACCACTCAAACGTCACGGCCGGAACGTGATGACATTCGTCAACAACGACGAGCCCGTAACGGCTGGACATCTCGTCGAGATCCTCTCGTCGAGCAAGACTCTGCGCCATCGCGATGTCGACGATACCGGTGGTCTTGTTCCGGCCTCCACCAATCTGGCCAATCTCCTTCGCCGACAAACCAAGGTGAGTTGCCAGTCGTTCAGTCCACTGCTCGACCAACGGTTTACGATCAACGATGATGAGGGTGGGTCGTCGGTGATGCGCAATGAGTGCGCAGGCGACAACGGTCTTCCCGGCACCGGGCACGGCCACGAGAACGCCCAGTTCATGGGTGATGAGCGCTCCAAGTGCAGCCTCTTGCTCTTCGCGAAGTTCGAAGGTCGGCTCGAATTCAATCTGCTCGGGATCCGGTCGACTCTCGAGGACCACTAACTTGCCTCCCGCCTCCGCAATCACGCCCGCAGCCTTCTCAGTGAGACCTCGAGGAAGTAACAGCGACTCGAAGGTCTCTGCGTAGCACCGGATCATCCGCGGCGTATCCCACGTTGAGAATCTGAGCCGCTCCTTTTCATAGAACGCTGGGTTGTGCAGTGAGGCCAGATGTTTGAGAGCCGTGAGCAACGCCGGTGGGAGACCGGACCGCTCGATCTCCAACATCGCCGCAGCGACGGCGACCACCGCCTCGGGCATCGCGATGGGAGAGACTTCGCGAGAACGCTGAAACGTACTTTCCTCGGGGCCCGCTCCCACCACCGGCGAACTCGCGAGAATCGATTCGACTTCAGTCTGCGAGATCCGCTTGATTGATGAGAGATATGCCCATTGATCCTCCATCGGTTTCATGGTGCCAGGATCAAGAAATGCGGTCGTCCCACGATCTCGACATTCCTTCTGCAACGGGAGGGCAATCAAGTTTCCGAATGACCCCTTCGGGATGAAGTCCTGCGCGGGGAACAAGCGGTCATAGCTCGCGAGGTCCAACTCCCCTCGAAGATTCATTGCTTCACGAAGGAGGAGCGTACCAAGTCTCCGGGCGAGCGTCGCTGGCACAGTGTCACGAAAGAAGATCCACACGTGGGCGCCGTCGCCTGAACGCGAACGCTCGAGCGCCGAGCTTATATCCATCGACTTCGCGGCATTGAAGTATGCGAGCGCGTCAAGCGCCCAACCTGGTCCGTCGAAATCGCACGCAATGAGGCGGCAACCGTCGTCGCGGAGTAGCGGATAGAGTCCGACGTGGATCTTCCCAGCGAGGTGATCGGCGATCACGCTCTGCGTGAGTGGTAGGTACTCCCTGCCTGTAGATCGAGCGTTGGCGAAACCACCCAGAACAGCCGGCGACCAACCATGCTTTCCCGTCCTGCCACTTTCCCACCTGAGCGCGTAAACATCGTCACGCCCTATAAACACTGATCGGAATAATTCAATCTTGGCGTCAGCTGTTGAAGTACGGTCGATCTGAATGTGTGGAGTGTCGAATTCGGTCGGTACACCTTGGCTGTCTTCCAGTTTGGTCTCAGCGTCTTGACCACCGTCTTGACGTTCACTTTCGAGGGCCATTGAGGACTTCAGACCCAGAATTTCTGCAAGCCTGTCGTTTTCTTGTTCCAACTCCTCAATTCGGTGACGAAGGTCGGCGACAATTTGAAGTTCATCATCGTTCATTCCAGTCCAAACGCTCCCCACTATCACTGACGTTCGACGATATCCAGAATTGGGTCAGAACAGCGGTCAGATTGCAGGAGCTATTCATTGTGCCAGTCAATGCAGTGGTCCAAAGCACCCTGAACTAGCCAGTCCCCTCCTCATGGCACTGTGGAATAAAATTGTGAAAACTTGCTTTACTGAGGATTTGTTCGTAGATTTATTGCCTAAGGGCTCACACCGAGATTGATTGGGCGTTGAGGGTGTAGTTCCACTCGCCGTGAAAGTCGTGTGGACGCAGTGGCAGCGCGGCGAGTTGTTGGTCACTGATCTTGACG
>LMAD01000055.1 GCA_001443545.1 Acidimicrobiaceae bacterium RAAP-2 | reverse complement strand
TGTGTGTTAGTAACTTCAAATTTAGAGGTCACAAACCGTGCACGTTTCATTCAATGCTTTTAAAGACCCAAAAGTTCTTATCGTACAGGCGTTACTTATCGGTTATGGGGTCTTGGTGACCCACATGAGGTTTAGGAGAGCCTCCTAAACCAACAAGAATGTCAACCCTGAGCTCTGGGGTGAGGTCCAACTGTGCTGGGACCGAGATCACCCGCGGTTCAGCCTGCATATCCCTTATGAGACGGTGCGCGAAAGTTCCCATGGAGACGCCGTCACCGCTATTGATGAGGGGATCATTAACCCTATGGCATTAGCCACTTGGGTAGATGCCAAGACCATAGATGTGACAATCATCAATGGGAGAGAAGGCCGAGCTATCAAGCGTCAAAGAAACAAGGCTTTCGGTCAACTTCAGCACAAGATCAGTAAGTGCAAGAATGGATCAAAGAAGTACAGAAGGCTGGTAGCTGCGAAGAAGATCAACTCCAAAGCAAAGCTATCACTTTGTGACTTTGATCATCAGGTGTCCAAAAAGGCGGCTGATCACGTCATTTTTTGTCGGTTTATCACTGTTAACATGAACTGAATAATATCCTCAAAGATTCAACTCCTGTTGCGAGGGAATGGGGTACAAGACCCCCTCGTACCCGGTCCATTTCGCTTGAGAACCGCACGCCACTATAGCTTCTCATTGATGGGAGTTCGAGCGGTAAGTGGGGCACTTGGCTCGGCTCGTTCAGTTATTAACAACGCCTAGTGGTTTGCTATCGAGGGGAATGTTTCCTTTGCCATCTCCGATCCGCGACGAAGATGCACAGCCCAGCAAAAGACATAGGGATTACCAACAACACTAGCAATCTCTCGAACGAGTCCCCCTTGGCGGAGGCCGTGGCCAGTACGCTCACATTTATTGTGAATGCGACTGCCAGACCCGTGAAATTTCGCCTCTGTCGTACCCCCCCACGACGAGCTACCAGACAACGGTTGTTCCTGCATAACTAGAAGTGGTATCGTCCCACCATACGTAAATATAGGGGAACTGTCCACGTTGGATCAGCGTGATGACGGTATAGCCCGCCGCCCCGATAGCCCCGACGCATGCGGTTGCTCCTATCCCTGACCACCATAGGGTGCATCCAAGGGTAATCATGGCTCCGATTCCGGTCGCTCCTGCAGCCAAAATCGTTTCCTCTTCAGATGGCGTGATCTCGATAATTGAATACGTGTCAGCACTTCCGCCTCCACCCACAAGGAGATTAGGCGAGATGGCCAGACCCGGCGTCGCGACAGTACTTCGATATTGGTAATAATAATTCTCACTCATAGGTGTGGGTTTTATGGAAATTACACTCTTTCCGGAGACCGCCGAAATATTCGCGCTTTGTGCAGATGCAGTGGTTGCACTAACGCCAATGGCTGGCGCACTAACAGCCAATGCCCCCAATCCAACTGCGATCTTTCCTGTTATTCTTCTAGTATCCACCGTGAACATCCCCTCTTACTTATTGGATATCACTCTGACAGCGTTCGTCAATATGGATCGTTAAACGAGTTCGCCTATCGTGGATAAGACCTTGATTTATTGATTCTGCCATAAAGCATTTTCATGGCCATCACCACATTCGAAGCCAACCTCCATAGTCACAGAACACTGGTTTTAACGTTAACGATTTATAGTGCACACGATGGTCTTGGTATTACGGTTTCATATTGGCGCGACGAGGATCGTGCACAAAGGTGGAAGCCTGTGATGGAGCATCAGGCGGTGTAACAGATTGCGCGGTCGGCAGCTTTGGTGCGTTGCAGCGATGATTGGACGTCTCGATACTTAATATAGTACGTTTGGTCATGATACGTTACGATGACTGGTTTCTGAACTCAATAGAGCGGGGCAACCCAATGACCCAGATCGACTTGCATCGGTCCACGGGAGTCGCGTGGACCGAAGGTAATCACGTTTCGTTCCATATTGATGGGTTCTCGTATTTCACCAGACTGGAAGAAGTCTTCTCGAGCCTGGAGCTTCATGATGAAGTCCGTTTCACCGATTGGCGAGGAGACGCGGACGAACGCGTCTCCGGTGACGGGACGTCTATCGCGACCCTATTGGCTGACTTATGTCGACAAGGAGTCGACATTCGAGGGTTGCTCTGGCGTTCGCACAGTGACCGTTTCGGGTTTAGCTCTAAGAGGAATCGACGCCTGGCAATCGACGTGACCGAGGCGGGTGGCGAAGTTCTGCTTGACGAGCGAGTGCGCCGAGGCGGATCGCACCACCAAAAGTTGGTCATTCTTCGACATCCCACTTGTCCTGCGCATGACGTTGCATTCATCGGCGGAATCGACCTGAGTCATGGTCGTCGAGATGACACCGACCACCTTGGAGATCATCAAGTCATCAAATTAGACCCTCGTTTCGGTCGCCGTCCTCCCTGGCACGATGTCCAACTAGAAATCCGTGGACCAGCCATTTCTGAACTCGACGGCACGTTCCGGGAACGATGGGAAGATCAGACCGCACTCAATCACGCGGGTCGACTGAGGGCGTTGTTCTCACAAGTCATGTCGCGCGATCGTGTCGCTCGTCCCCTCCCCGCGCGTCTCGACGATCCACCGACACAGGGCGGTCACGCCGTGCAAGTGCTTCGGACCTATCCTTCGAAACGTCCCAAGTATCCTTTCGCGCCTGAAGGCGAACGAAGCGTAGCGCGAGCGTTTGCCAAGGCGATTGAGAGAGCACGGTCGTTGATCTACATCGAGGACCAATATTTTTGGTCTATCGAAATTGCACGACTACTCGCCGAAGCATTATGTCGACAGCCGGGGCTGCAAGTCATCGGTGTCGTCCCACGTTACCCGGATAAGGACGGAAAGTTGTCGGGGCCACCAAGCAGGCTCGCTCAGGCGAGGGCCATTGATATCATCAAGAAAGCCGGCGGCGAGCGGGTAGGGATCTACGACGTCGAGAACGAATCGGGAACCCCCATCTACGTTCACGCCAAGGTCTGTGTTATTGACGACGTATGGGCCACTGTCGGTTCGGACAATCTGAATCGCCGCTCGTGGACCCATGATTCGGAACTTTCCTGCGCGGTGATTGATAGCGCACTCGACGACCGGATTCCTGTGGATCCGGGTGGACTCGGTGACGGAAGCCGCAAGTTTGCGCGCGAGTTGCGGCTGGCGCTTTGGGCTGAACACCTCGGACGCTCGCCCGCCGATTTGGAGCTTTTGGATTTGGCTCACGGTTCCGATCTCTGGAAGAAGACGGCCCGCGAACTCGAAGACTGGCGGCCGAGTCTCGGAGAAGGGAACCGTCCGCTGAGTCGAGTCCGTTCGCACGTCATTGATTCCGTCCCAACTAGTAGTCGACGTTGGGCCGGAATTGCGTACCGGTTAATTTTCGATCCCGACGGTCGCCCCCTCAAACTTCGGCTCCGTCGTCGTTTCTGATGGATTATGGCCGTGCCACATTGGGTTTTCCCCAACATAAGTTGACCCTGCTGGTTACTCGAGCGCACGACATATGCCCTTGACATATCGAGTCGCAAGTTCTGGAATGTTCCTTCCGGAATCTATAACTCGATGAGCAGCTTCAGTCTTGAACTCAAGGGTAAATTTACGCCTTGTTGCTCCCATGGTGACATCCTTTCTACCAACAATCTACGTTGGCTTAACAGGTGTCCACTAAATATGGGGTTGTAACAGTTGGCACAAAGATGTTCTATAACGATATGTAATGAACTTACGTGAGTGGGCACTGTCCCAAGGTATACATCCTCAAACGGCATATAAGTGGTATCGTGCCGGTACTCTGCCTGTCCCTGCGCTAAAG
>LMAD01000007.1 GCA_001443545.1 Acidimicrobiaceae bacterium RAAP-2 | reverse complement strand
CAGGAGGGGGCCACCCTCAGTGGTGGATTCTCAGACCACCAACGGGTTCACAGGTGGGGAATTTCAACGAGCAGGTCTGGGGAGATTTCGGCGAGCGTGGTCAATTCGACAGATCTACAACCTCGCACTGGCGCTTGAGCTTGACCGTGTGGGTTCTGGTCTGCGGCGCGACGTACACATTCCCCGACTGGCGCCTTCGAGAATGGTGAGGGCTCATGGGGTGATCATGTTCACGATCAGATGCAGGCTGACATTCACCCGGCCTCCCATGCTGCATAATCAAGAGCACGAGGAACGTTCGTCACGAAGAGCATGCAGGCTCCTTGGGGTTCGTTCCACGTCGATTGCGGGGCAGATTGGAGGCTTTCATGGGAAACCAGCCAGACAGTGAAGACAGCGCACCACAAGACAATCTCGAGCAAGGAGATGTTCCGGACGAGGCTGAAGTTGAGCCAGTTGCTACATCGGAAGTGATCTTGTCGACGCGAACGTCGAGGGCCTGGATACGGTTACTTCCCGCACTGGTCGTCATGGTCGTGATCTTGGTCTTCGTGTTCCAGAATCCGAAGGATGTCAAGGTGAGCCTCTTCACGTTCGCTGGCACCCTTCCCCTCTCGGTGGCACTCCTTGGCGCGGTGGTTCTTGGCGCACTCATGACGCTGGCGCTAGGTTCGCTTCGCATCCTTCAACTTCGCAGGCAGGTCCAGCGGAAGTTGGAGAGGTCCGAGGGAGGCAATCGTCGCCTTCGGTGAGTTCGGACTGAAATACCTTGGCGACCTTTTGCTGTCGGAGGAGGAACCTACCCGTTCTTCGACTGGCGGCTTGATCGCTGAGGCTGTTGCGTGTCGGCGGCCCAACGTCAACAATCCGACTGAAAGTTGACGAACTGGGCACGCGAGGAAAGAGGGCAAGCGATCTACTTCCAACGATCGACTCCCGCTGCTGGCAAGAAGCACGGTCGACTTGCCCCGGAGGGAACCTCGGCCATGACGAGTTCTGGGCGAGCGGGGCTGGGCGATGGCGTGTCTGACTTCTGGGTGCTTCGTTTGAGATAAATCCGTTACGTGCCTGTCCGCCCGTGCCGAAGGTTGATTGAACTGCTCGTCTCTGTTGAGTCTGCGAGCCCTCCCATCGGATGAATTGCAGCAGTTCTGCGGCGATCATTGCTCTTTCCGCCAACCCGTTGACCAATCCAACTATCATGCTCGCAGTGCCCGACGTCGCCGACTGGCCGGGCACCCAGGATTGAAGGCATGACCCATCAACGACGAAGAATTCCTTGTCTGAGTGGAGGGTAAGTCGTGAGTAAGACTCCTCCCAGCCGCGACCACGACTCCGACTATGCAGGTGGTCCCGGAGACGCCCCCCCAGACAACGAACTACATCTGCACTCAGAGGCGGCTGAGGGACCCGCGACGCAAGACCACCGTCTCGAGGACGATGTTCGTGACCTGCTCGACGGATTTGTCGCGAGGGACACCAGGGGGCGCTTGCGCAATGTCAAAATGCTGGCGCTGCTCGCCAATGCCATCGACCAGATTGACTACTCGATCCTCATTCTCGACCCGAACTTCCACATTGTCTTCGCCAACGCTTCGGCAACTCGAACGAGCGAGTATCCCCTCGAAGAGATCGTAGGCGCGAGCCCAGTAATCTTCGGCAGCGGATGGCATTCTAAGGATTTCTACGCTCAGTACGAGAAGGTCGTACTGGCGGGTTTGCCATGGCACGGCGTTTTCATCAATCGACGAAAGTCCGGGGCGATCTATCAAGAAGACGCGACGATCTCACCGATCTTCGATGAAGACGAATCGATCATCGCGTACATCGAGATCAAGCAGGAGCTCACCGGCGCTCGGAACGTTCAGGGAGAGTTGGATCTGGTTAGGTCCGACCAGGATGCAGTCGCCCAGATCATGCGTGACGTGAATCCCACGGACAATTTGCGGGAAACCGCGCAGTCATTCTGCGACGAGGTAGTGCGACTTGCGGACATCGACATGGTCGTTCTCTTCCATCCTTTCGGCGGCTCGAAGATGCGCGCGATTGCCGTCGCTGGCACGACGGTCTACGATCCAAACAAGATTGAGCCTTTCGTCGACCGTGTTTCATCCTCCGTACTCGAGCAATTGGCCACCGGTCCGATGCGACTGCCGATGACCCGCGTCGACTGGCCCGACCTTGAGCAGTTTCAACAACGCCTCATTGAAGATGGTGCCGTATGGGTCGTGGCCGCCTCGGTCAGATTTGGTGGCAAGGTGATAGGTGCGTTGATCTGCGCGTCGCGAGACCCGGCGACCGAGAAGAGCGTCGACTCGCGACTCATGTTGTTCGAGAAACTCGGATTTTTCGTTGGGGCGCTCATCGGGCATCGGAGCGAGAAGTACAACCACGACCAAGAAATGTATGCCTACGTCAAGGACATCATCGATGCGAACCGCTTCACGAGTGTCTTTCAGCCAATCGTAGATCTTGCTACCTCTCAACCGGTCGGATATGAAGCACTGAGTCGGTTCGACGATGGGGTCAATCCCGCCCAGCGTTTCGCCGACGCGAACGTTGTTGAATTGGGAATTGAACTGGAATGCGCGACAGCCTCGGCGGCGGTGCGATTGGGAGCTACGTTGCCCGAGGACGCGTTTCTGAGCCTGAACTTTTCTGCTGAGGCGATCCTTGGCGGCTCGGCGGCGGAGATCGTTCGTGGTTCGAAGCGTCAAGTCGTCATCGAAATCACTGAACATGACCTTGCCATCGACTATTCAGCAATCAAAGAGGCTATTAGTCATATGCCGGGTTGCCAACTCTCGATAGACGACATGGGCGCTGGATACACGTGCCTCAGCGAAGTTGTCGAGTTGGAACCGAGTTTTCTGAAGCTCGATATTTCACTGGTCCGAAACGTCGACACAAATCCAACTCGCCAGGCCTTGGTGGAGTCACTGTGCCACTTCGCAAAAAGGGTCGGGGTCAGAGTCATTGCCGAAGGCGTTGAAACCAACGCGGAAGCCGAGATGATCCGATCGCTGGGATCAGCGATGGAGGGCGGACAGTTGCTCGCTCAGGGCTACTTCTTCGGAGTACCGATGCGTGCACGAATCACGGAGGGAGTCGCTCCAAGGGAAGATGTATCGAACGGGTAAGGGCGGCGGAAGAGACTGGCGACTACCGGTTGAGAACCAGCGCTATTGATAAACATCCCGGCGATGACCAACGGTCACGACAACGATGAGAAGAATTGCGTCATTGATGGTGTAGATAATCCGGAAATCGCCGACCCAGAGGCGATAGCCATCTCGTCCACGAAGTCGACGTGAGGCGGGCGGACGTGGATCAATTGCGAGTAGTGCAATTGCACCGTGAAGGCGAGCGTGCACTGCTCGGTCAATCTTTCGAAGTTCACGAAGTGCAGCCGAGCGGAACTGAATTTGGTATTCGCTCACTGCCAGCCAAGGTCAGCTTTGACTAGGTTCCACGGAATATTGTCGCCCGGCTCACCGATCGCAGCATCAAACGCAGCGACGTCCTGAGATTCTTCCAGCGCTTCTAGCATCTCGTCGTACTGTGCCGGGCTGATAATCACGGCGGCGCGCCGACCGTAGTGCTCGAGTTCAACAGGCTCCGATTGCGACAGTTCGACGACTTCGGACAATCTCTCGCGAGCCTTACTGACCGATATTTTGACCACGTCAGTATTGTACAACATCTGCAACAATCTTGTACAACTAGTGTCGGAGGCGGGACTTGAACCCGCACGCCCCTAAGGGCACCAGCCCCTCAAGCTGGCGCGTCTGCCTATTCCGCCACTCCGACGCGGCTACTCAGTTTAACCGATTCCCGTCACTCACGATGACGCACTCGCCGTAGCCATGCTGTTCCACGTTGTAATCTCATCAACGAACCCGGGTATCGACTGCGACCCAATGACCCCTTGTAATTGCGGAGACCATTCGACCAACGACGGAGGCGTGAACAGCGGTCGAACCCAAAATGCATCCATCAGCGTCTTGTCATACGTCATCCAGGTAGCCCGAGCCGTGACGGAGTTGAACGTGTCCATCGCGGTCGAGTACAGCGCGTTCAGTGACGCTAGACGCAATCCCGATGGGTACGAATCGATGAACGCCGGTCCCGACCACGAACTCGCAGTAAAGGAGGGTGCCGACTGGGTCGGTCGGTCGAAGAGAGCGACGTCCGCGTTATTGAAGGCCAAGGTCGTCGCCGCCGCAGTCTCACTCGGGGCGGTAACGACGTAGGTTGAAACGCCGAGCGCTGCCCACTCTCGGACAACCACGGTAGCCGTTGCTCGGTCAAGCGCGGACGGACCGGTCACGAGCCGTATCGACAAGGGTCGCCCACGAGGCGTGATCCATCCCAAGGCCGTCCGCACGTAGCCGGCTTTGGCTAACACCTGAACGGCGCACGCCGGACAGTCCGCCAGACCGACGGTGGTGGACGATGATGGCGCAGTCGTCGTGGTCGTCGTGGAAGGCTCGCTCGGCGCTTGGCCGACCGTTCCGGGATATCCGGTCGAACCTTGGGAGTACAAGGCCGATGCAGCGGGCGAGGGTGAGAACGTCACGAGTCCCCACAGTCCGCTGATCATGGCCTGTCGATTCAGGTACCAACTAAGTGCCTCGCGGACGGCCAACGCACTCGTCAGCGGACGATGCGCGTTGTAGAGGATCTCCTCGATCGAGCTGGAGGAACCGATGTGACTGAGTACCGACGGGTGTGCGCTCAGCGTTTGGATCTGCTCGCGGTTCACCGTGAGCGAATAGGACGCGAACCACGAGTTGGTGTTCTTCGGCATCGGCGCGTTCGGCCGAATCACGATCCGACCGAACCGGTTGCTATCGGTCGGCCACTTCCGGTTCATGGCGAGCACGATCGCCGAGCCACTCGCCGACACGATGCGGTACGGTCCCAGCGAAGGTCGACTCTCCAAATCGCGCAGCGAGCATCCCCCGACCGCGAACCGACTCTCGACGTCTCGGAACAGTAGGTTCCAATCCGAGTAGGGATGCGCGAACTTCGCGGTCACGGTCAGCCCCGCGTTCGAGAGTGCCATCGAGGCAATCATCCGATAACCGGCGCTCACGACGCTGGCCGTCGAACGAGCCTTGTGCCACCACGCGATCAGGTCGCGACCGTCGAACGGTCGATTATTGCTCCAGCGTTGCTTGGGAGCGATCGTGTACACGACCGTCTCGGGACTGAGTGACGTCAACTCGGCCGAAGCGATGGGACCTTGAGCCCCGAACAAGGCACCGTTCGTATTGGTGAGGAAGGCCGACGGTCGAACGAGGTCGAGAATTGCGTTGCTCGTGGGTGTTGCCCCGCTGCTCAAATAGGTGCAACCATTGAACGGTCCGGGGATCGCAAGCTGCAGGGTTCGCCCGTTGTCACCAATTGGCGTCGTCGCGCCCGAAAGATTGCTCGACACGACCACCAACGCGGTCGCGACGATGACACCGACGGCACGCCGACGCGAACCGTACCAAGACATCTGGTTACTGCAAGCGAAGGTCGAGGGTCAACGTCGCGAACGTGAATATGAGTGCGACCGCAACGGTAATCCGGTCGAGATTCTTCTCCACCACGGTTGAGCCCGACGCGGCGGCGCCGAGGCTGCCGCCCATCAAATCCGAGATACCGCCACCACGCCCCGAGTGCAGCAAGACCAGAAAGATGAGGCCGACCGCCGACAGGACCTCAATAACGATGAACGACCAGGTGAACACTGCGACCTCCGATTAGCGCCTCTCAGCGTAGCAGTCGTTGCAAGCCCCGATGATGGCGGCGAAGGAATCCGTCTTGAGGCTCGCCCCACCGACGAGGAATCCATCGACGCCACCGTCGGTGACGATGGTCGCGGCATTCTCGGCGTTCACCGACCCGCCGTAGAGCACCCGACTCGTCGAGAACCTCAGCGCCGAGAGCTGCGTACGGATCGTCGACATCATGTCGCGAATCTGCTCGGTCGTCGCGGTCTGTCCCGTACCGATAGCCCAGATCGGCTCGTAGGCGACGGTGACCCGCTCGTTGGACTCCTGCACACCCTCCAAGGCGCTCAGCAGTTGCTGGCGAACGAAATCGTCGTGTTCCTGCGCCTCGCGGGTCGCCAGGTTCTCACCGATGCAGAGCACCGCGTCGAGTCCACCGCGGACAACTGCACGAACGGTGCTAGCGACGAGTGCGTCGTCCATGTGGTACAACGTTCGTCGCTCGGAATGACCGACAATGACCGACGAGACTCCGAGCCGCTTCAACATCGAGACGCTGACCTCGCCCGTGAAAGCGCCGTTGTCACGATCGCTGGCGTGTTGGGCCGCTGCGGTAATCACCGAGTGCTCGGCCTCGAGGACCGAGGTGACGCTTCGAAGATCGACGAAGGGCGGCGCCAACACCACGTCCACCCGATCGGCCGGTCGGCTCGCGAGCAACGCGGCGATCTGTTGGGTCAAGTGCACGGCCTCAACGTGATCGAGATTCATCTTCCAGTTACCGATAACGAGTGCCTTGCTCACGACTTCGCCTCCCGGAGCGCCCGCAGACCAGGTAAGTCACCGAACTCCACCAATTCCAACGACGCGCCGCCACCGGTGGAAACGAAACTGACGTCGCCTTCGAGGCCGAACTGCTGCAGAGCCGCCACGGAATCTCCCCCACCGATAACCGAAAGCGCAGAGGAGGCCGCGACGGCGCGCGCGACCGCTTCGGTTCCAACGCCGAAGCGAGGGTCCTCAAAGACGCCGACCGGACCGTTCCAGAGAATCGTCTTGGCCGATGCGATGACTCGGGCGAACTGACCGATGGATTCGGGGCCGATATCGAACCCCTCGTAACCGTCGGGAATATTGGCGCCAAAGTCGATGACCGGGTCGGGACCACCGCCAGTACCAAACGGTGTGCCGTCAGCCAGACCCCGGGTGTCCACCGGAATCTGTACCTTTCCGCCGTCGAGCAGCGCGGCGCACTCGTCGAGGAATGACGCATTGAACAACGACGAGCCGATCGATCGGCCCTGGGCCGATTCGAAGGTGTAGGCCATCCCTCCGCCGACGAGAACAACGTCGGCTCGCTCGGCGAGGACCTTGACGATGCCGAGCTTGTCGCCCACTTTCGCTCCACCGACGATGGCGACGAACGGTCTCGCCGGACTATCGAGCAGGTCGAGCAGGTAGCTCACCTCCCGACGGAGGTTCGGCCCAGCGGCGCTCGGTACCAACGTCGGAGGAATCATGATCGACGAGTGGGCGCGGTGTGACGCCCCGAACGCCTCGTTGATGTAGAAGTCGATACCGTCCACGAGCGAGGCGCCGAACTGCGGGTCGTTCGACTCCTCCCCCGGGTTGAACCGCAGGTTTTCGAGTAATTCGATGCCCGGGCATAGCTCATTGAGCCGTCGGCGAATCGGCTCGACTCGAAACCGCTCATCGATCTTTCCATTGGGCCGCCCGAAGTGCGTGCAGGCCACGACCGTGGCCCCACGGGCCAATAGATCCTTGAACAACGGCACCGCCGCCCGAATCCGAAAGTCGTCCGTTATCTCCCATTTCCCGTCGACGTCCGCGACCGGCGTGTTGAAGTCAACCCGGACTAAGACTCGCTTGCCCCGAACGTCCCACCCATCGGACGTCGGTAAGGTTCCCGACACCATTACCGTCCGACGTGCGCGGCGAGGTCGACGAGCCGGTTCGAGTACCCCCACTCGTTGTCGTACCAGCCGAACACCTTGACCAGGCACGACTCGTCGTCGATCCGTTGCACCATGGTCATCTGTGAATCGAACGTGCACGACGCCGGTGATCCGACGATGTCCGACGAGACGATCGGGTCCTCGGTGTAGATCAGCACGCCTTGGAGCGGTCCTTCCGCGGCTGTGCGGAACGCGGCGTTGACTTCGTCAACGGTCGTCGAACGCACCACGGCCGTGAAATCGGTGATGCTCCCGTCGGGGATCGGCACCCGCAGGGAGGTGCCGTCGAGGCGGCCCTTCATCGCGGCCAGAACCAGGCTGGTGGCGCGCGCCGCGCCCGTCGACGACGGCACGATGTTCACCGCGGCGGCTCGAGCACGCCGCAGATCCTTGTGGGGCAGATCGAGCAGATTCTGGTCGTTGGTGTAGGCGTGCACCGTCGTCATCAACCCCGACTTCACCCCGAAGGCGTCATCAAGAACCTTGACCATCGGAACGAAGCAGTTCGTCGTGCACGACGCGTTCGAAATGACGTGGTGGTTCGCCTCGTCGTAGGTATCTTGGTTCACGCCCATCACGAACGTCGCGTCGACGTCGCTCGCCGGTGCGGAGATGATGACCTTCCGAGCGCCCGCCGCTAGGTGCACCGCGGCGGACTCGCGGCTGGTGAACCGGCCCGTCGATTCGATGACCACGTCGATGTCCAGATCCCGCCAGGGGAGCTGCGACGGATCGCGTTCGGCCAGCACCCGGATGAAACGCTCACCGACCAACATGCCGCCCTCGGTCACCGTCACCGTCTGGGCCAAGCGACCCTGCGTCGAGTCGTATTTGAGGAGGTGGGCGTTCGTTTCTGGCGACGTTAGATCGTTGACGGCCACGATCTCGATAGCGGGGTTCGAAAGCGACGCTCGCAAGAACCCCCGGCCGATCCGACCGAACCCGTTGATCGCAACGCGGATAGTCATGTCTCTCTCCTTCTAGACGCCCGTGATCACCTCGTGGCGGCGCGAATGGCGTCAGACAAGTGTTGCACATCGTGCACGAGTCCCCCGCTTCGCGAAAGCGGTGCGACGTGGGTCGGGAGCGAGCAGGGATCGTTGGCGTATTCACCCTCGCGGTCCACGAGGACCACGTCGGGGAAGACACCGTGACGCGCGAGCGCATCGACGTGCGCCTGAAGGCTGTAGCCGGTGGTCTCAGGGATCTCGGGGTGGAGGTTCGCCACGTAGATCACGCGGGCCGACGTGCCCGCGAGGGCCTGGGTGATCCCGGGAATCGCCGCGGCCGCGATGACGCTGGTGAACAGTGACCCGGGACCGACCACCACCACGTCGGCTCGTTCAATCGCCTCGACGGCGCGGATCGGGGCCGCCGCGTTCTCCGGATCGATACTGATCCGCCGAATCGTGGCCGAATCGGCAATCGCGCTCTGGCCCCGGGTGTCGCCTTCTTCGGTACTGGCGCAGAGCACGACACCGGTCGTACTGGCGGGAATGATCGAACCGGTGACCCCCATGACCTCGGCCAGCGCCAGTACGGACTCCTCCAAATCACCGGTGGCGTCTACCAGGCCCACCAGCAGCAGATTGCCGACGGCGTGTCCGGCGAGTTCGCCGACGCTAAACCGATGTTCGAAGGACCGGGTCAAGGGGTTCTCGGGGTCGGCGAGTGCCCCGAGGCACTTGCGCAGGTCGCCGACCGCCGCAACGTTCAGCATCGCCCGTAGGCGTCCCGTCGAACCCCCGTCGTCGGCGACCGAGACGATACCCGTGACGTCGGACGTCAGGAGCTTCAACGCTCGCAGCGACACGGCGGTGCCGTGTCCTCCCCCAACCGCCGCGGCCCTCATCGAGCGATATCGCGGTGGTAGACGTCGTTGGTGATGTGCAACCGACGACGGATCTCCTCGGCGATGGCCACCGAACGATGACGCCCACCGGTGCAGCCGAACGCCACCGAGAGGTACGACTTACCCTCCTTGGCGAAGGCTGGAATCTGCCACTCGAGTAGGGATACGACGTCGCGGACGAGGTGCTGGGCCGGCTCGTGATCGAGGACGTACGTCGACACCGGCTCATCCAAACCCGTCATCGGTCGCAACTCTTCGACCCAGTGGGGATTGGGCAGGAAGCGACAGTCGAAGACCAGGTCGACGTCACGGGGGATGCCATTGGCGTACCCGAACGAGACCAGCGACACCCGTAGCGAATCGTTGCCGACCGTCGCGAAGGTCTCGACGATTCGCGAGCGCAGCTGATTCGTATTGATCGAACCCGTATCAATGACCAAGTCCGCGGCGTCGCGCAACGGTTGGAGCAGCAGTCGCTCGCTCGCGATCGAATCGGCGAGGGTCGGAGCCGGGTACGGGTGTCGTCGCCGATTTCCTTCGTAGCGGTGAATCAACACGTCGTCGGGCGCGTCCAAGAACAGGATCTTGGCGCCGCCGTGCTTCAACTGCAGTTCCTGCTCGACCGCCAGCAGTGCGTCAGGCTGGACGCGACCGCTTCGCCCAACCACGAAGGCCACGCCCGTGTAGTCGAGGTTGCCGGCCGTGGCCAGCTCACCCACGCGGACCACGAGTTCGAGTGGCAGATTGTCGATAACGAACCAGCCCAAATCTTCGAGAGCGGCCGAAACGGTCGATCGACCGGCCCCCGACATACCCGTCACCAGCAAGATCTCACTCATCGTCAGGCATCTCCTTGGACGGCCGGCGCGACGTCGGCGCCCGTAGGTGATCGTAGAGGTTCCGAGCGACGGCGTCAGGTAGCCAGTCAATCGCGACCAACTCCTCCAGGGTCATTGCTCGAAGATTGTCCAGGGAGCCGCACTGGATCATCAGACGACTCCGACGTTGCGGGCCGAGACCGGCCACGCCCTCCAGGGAAGTGGCCACCATTGCGCGGCCTCGCTTCGAACGGTGAAAATTGATTGCGAAGCGGTGGGCCTCATCGCGAATGCGTTGCACGAGGTAGAGCGCCTCGGACCCTCGTTCCAGCATGATCGGCGTCGGCTCTCCCGGTCGATACAGCAGCTCCTCGCGCTTGGCGAGCGCCGTGAACTCGACGCCGTCGGTGAGCCCGACTGCGTCGGCCGCCGCCATCGCGGCGTGAAGTTGCGGCAGTCCTCCGTCGATCACGATCAGATCGGGCCGGGCGAACTTGGCCGAGTCACCGCTGTCACCCCAGTGGCTGAGCCGACGCCGAACGACTTCGAACATTGCGCCGACGTCGTCGTTGCCGACGGTCTCTCGAACGTGAAACCGGCGGTAGTCAGACTTCTTAGCGACCCCGTCTTCGAACACGACCATCGACCCCACGTAATTGGTGCCCTGGAGATGGCTCATGTCGAAACATTCGATACGGTACGGCGGCCGCGAGAGACCCAGCGAGGTCCCGATCTCTTGCAGCGCTCGAGAACGGACGTTGTAATCGAACTCCCGACGGTGCGAATCGCGTTCCATCACCGCGTCGGCGTCGGCCTCGGCCATTTCGAGCACCCGTCGTCGGCGTCCGCGCTGTGGGATGGACACCGTCACCGGGCCGCCGCGTCGCTCCGTAAGGAAAGCCGTGATCAACGGCGAGTCGACCTCGACGTTGGTGACAACCTCGCGCGGAACGTCCAACTGGTCGACGTAGAGTGACGGCAGCACCGACTCCAAGACCTCGAGCGCCGATTCATCGAGGGCCCGGTCGACGAAGTGGACCTGTCGACCGATGATCCGGCCGTGTCGAACCCGGAATCGGACGACGCCCGCGCGCACCCCGGAGATTCGCACGGCGACGGCGTCGAGATTCGAGTGGTCGTCCAGCACGATGACCTGGTCGTTCGACGCGCGCGCCAAGGCCGCCAGTCCGTCGCGTATCCGCGCGGCCGCTTCGTAGTGCCGTTGAGCGGACGACTCCTTCATACGAACTTCGAGCGTCCGGCGCAGCGGCCGCACGTCACCTTCGAAGAAGCTTGCCCACGACCGGACGAGTGCCCCGTACGCGTCGGTGTCGATGGCGCCCACGCAGGGCCCCGAACACTTGCCGATATCGAAGAGGAGGCACGGGCGACCGATCCGTCGCTGGTAGTCATACTTGTGGCGCGAACACGTGCGCAGTGGGAACACTTGCAGCAGTTCATCCATCGTCGCGCGAAGCGCGCGCACGTCGACGAACGGTCCGAAGTACCGCACGCCGGCCACGTGCTGTCCCCGGGTCACGTACGGCACCGGGAAGGGGTTACGCACGTCGAGTGCCACGTAGGGATACGTCTTATCGTCCTTCAAGCGCAGGTTGTAGTGCGGCTGATTCTCCTTGATCAGCTCGTTCTCCAGAATCAGTGCGTCGACCTCACTCGGGGTCACGATCCACTCGACGGCGGTCGCCTCATCCATGAGGGCTTGCGTCTTGGCGCTCAGTCCGTCGCGGCGCTGGAAATAGCTACCCAGTCGTTGATTGAGCGAACGCGCCTTACCCACGTAGATGACGGTGCCGCGCTCATTACGAAAGAGGTAACACCCGCTCGCCCGTGGAATGGCGCCGGGCTTGGACAGCACTAGACCCTCGCGTGCGCTCGGAGCGCGTCGCGCACGACGTTGCCGGTGGCGCTGTCCAACCCGGCAATGGATTCGGGCGTACCCTCCCCCACGACGAGTCCACCTCGTCGCCCGCCGTCGGGCCCTAGGTCAACGATCCAGTCGGCCGTCTTGATGACGTCCAGGTTGTGCTCGATGACCAGCACGGTGTTCCCTTGGTCTACCAGGCGGTGGAGCACTTCGAGGAGTCGGTGAACGTCGTCGAAGTGCAGGCCCGTCGTCGGCTCGTCCAACACGTACAGGGTGTGACCGGTCGGTCGACGGGCCAGCTCCGCCGCCAACTTCACCCGTTGGGCTTCGCCACCCGACAATGTCGGCGCGGGCTGACCGAGTCGGACGTACCCGAGCCCGACGTCGAACAGGCTCTGGATGTGGCGCATGATCGATGGCTGGCGTTCGAAGAACGTCAGCGCTTCGGCCACTGGCATGTTCAAGACATCACTGATCGATTTACCCCGGTACAGGATCTCGAGGGTCTCGCGGTTGTAACGGGCCCCGTTGCACACTTCGCAGTTCACGTAGACGTCGGGCAAGAAATGCATCTCGATCTTGATGGTCCCGTCACCGGCGCACGTTTCGCACCGGCCGCCCTTGACGTTGAACGAGAACCGACCGGGCAGATAGCCGCGCACCTTTGACTCCGAGGTCTCGGCGAACAACTTGCGGATCTTGTCGAAGACCCCGGTGTAGGTCGCCGGGTTCGACCGCGGCGTACGGCCGATTGGCTGTTGGTTGACGGCCACCACTTTGTCGATGTACTCGATCCCCTCGATCGAGTCGTGTGCCGCGGCCGTCACGCGCGCCCCGTTGATGGAACGCTCCAACGCATTGAGCAGTATCGCGTTCACGAGGGTCGACTTCCCCGACCCCGAGACTCCGGTGACGGCAGTGAACGTGCCTAGCGGGAAGGCCACGGTTACGTCGCGCAGATTGTTCGCCCGCGCCCCAACGACGACGAGCGCGTTCCCGTCGCCGGGTCGTCGCGTCGGTGGAACCGCGATTGAGCGACGACCCGACAGGTACTGGCCCGTTATCGACTCGTCGTTGGCGAGCAGATCGGCGTAGGAGCCGGCGTGCACGACCCGGCCACCGAACTCACCGGCGCCGGGGCCGATATCGACGATGAAGTCCGCGCTGCGTATCGTCTCCTCGTCGTGTTCGACGACGATGACGGAGTTTCCCAAATCGCGCAGCCGCTCGAGCGTCGCGATCAATCGACGATTGTCGCGTTGGTGCAGTCCAATCGAGGGTTCGTCGAGCACGTACAGCACGCCGACGAGGTAGCTCCCAATCTGGGACGCCAGACGAATTCGTTGCGCCTCGCCACCCGACAACGTCGCCGACCCACGACTCAGCGTCAGGTAGTCCAGCCCCACGTCCATCAGGAAGCTCAGCCGTTCGTTGATTTCCTTCACGACCTGGTGAGCGATGGCCTCATCGCGTTGTGAGAGGTTGAGTCCGCGAAAGAAGCCGATCGCTTCGTCGATGGTCATCGCACTGACGTCCGCGATGCTTCGTTCGGCGATTCGTACGGCGAGCACCTCGGGCTTCAGACGTTGTCCGCGACAGGCAGTGCACTCGACCTCGCGCATGTACTGTTCGGCCTGTTCGCGCGACCAATCGCCGTCCGCCTCATTGCGCTTACGCTCCAACCACTCCACGATGCCGTTGTAGGTGGTGTCGTAGGTTCGCACCCGGCCGTAGCGATTTCGATACCGCACGGGCACCGACTTGTTGTCGACGCCGTAGAGCACCAGCTTGCGATCCTTGGCTCGCAACTTGTTCCACGGCACGTCAAGGGAGAAGCCACCCATGTCCGCGATACCGGTGATCAACCGTTCGAAGTATTTGAATCGTTGACCCGCCCACGGCGCGAGCGCGCCGTCCGCCAACGAACGGCCGGGTTCGGGGACCACCAGGTCGGGGTCGACCTCGTATCGGGTCCCTAGGCCCGTGCAGACCGGGCAGGCACCGTAGGGTGAGTTGAAGGAGAAATCACGGGGCGCGAGTTCACTGAAGCTGATGCCGCAATCAGCGCAGGCCAACTTCTCGGAGTACCGTACGACCTCCTCATCGGGCAAGAAGAGCACCGAGACGGTCCCCTTGGTGAGCGCGAGCGCCGTTTCGACCGACTCCGTCAGCCGTTGCCGGTTCGAGCCTTTCACCGTCAGACGGTCGAGCACAACGTCGATGCTGTGTTGCTCGTATCGGGCCAAGGTGAGGGCTTCACGATCCGCGAGCTCGAGCACCGTCCCGTCGACGCGGACCCGCGAAAACCCCTGGCTCGCCAAGTCCTCCAGGAGGGCACTGTATTCACCCTTCCGTCCGTCGACCACGGTCGCGAGGACCATGAATCGCTGGTTGGCGGGCCGGCTGAGGACCAGGTCGACGATCTGCTGGGGCGTCTGACGGCTCACCGGCTTTCCACAGTTCGGGCAGTGGGGGACGCCAATTCGCGCGTAGATCAGTCGGAGGTAGTCATGGATCTCGGTGATCGTCCCTACGGTGGACCTCGGGTTGCGTGACGCCGTCTTTTGGTCGATGGAAATCGCCGGCGAGAGCCCCTCGATGAAATCGACGTCGGGTTTGTCCATCTGACCCAAGAACTGGCGGGCGTACGCCGACAGGCTCTCGACGTAACGTCGCTGCCCCTCGGCGTAGATCGTGTCGAAGGCCAGCGATGACTTGCCCGAGCCCGAAAGGCCGGTGAACACCACGAGCTGGTCCCGGGGGATCTCCACCGTCAGGCTCTTCAGGTTGTGGACGCGCGCACCCTGAACGCGTATGGACTGGGGCATGTGGTGAATCTACCGGTTACGTGTCCAATGTCCCGCCGAGGACCCCCTGATCGACCCCCTGGCGTTGCAGGGTCTGGAGCAGGTCGCGCAAGGTGGCGGCTTCTTCGAATCGCAGTTCGCGAGCGGCTTCGAGCATCGCCGCTTCCACGCGGGCGATCTCACGTGACAGGTCGTCGGGCAACGACCCCTCCAGTTGGTCAAAGGCGGGAGTTCGTTGCCGAGCCGGACCCCCGTCGCTTCGCAGACGGTTGAGGATGTCCGCTACGTTTTTCGTCACGGTCCTCGGTTCAATCCCGTGCTCGAGGTTGTAAGCGATTTGACGATGTCGACGTCGCTCGGTGAGTCCGATGGCGTCGCGCATCGAATCGGTAATTCGGTCGGCGTACAGCACTGCGTTTCCGTTGGCGTTACGCGCGGCCCGACCGATCGTCTGAATCAGCGCACTGCGCGAGCGCAGGAAACCCTCTTTGTCGGCGTCGAGGATTGCGACGAGTGACACCTCGGGAAGGTCGAGTCCCTCTCGAAGGAGGTTGATCCCGACGAGGATGTCGAATTCACCGAGCCGCAAGGAGCGCAGTATCTCGATCCGCTGGATCGTGTCGATATCACTGTGGAGGTACTGCACCCGGTAGCCGGCCTTCGTGAGAAAGGTCGTCAGGTCTTCGGCCATACGCTTGGTCAACGTCGTGATCAACACCCGTTCGTTCCGCTCGATGACCTCATCGAGCCGTCCCCGGAGGTCATCGATCTGATTGCGCGTCGGAACCACGTGGACGATCGGGTCGACGAGCCCGGTCGGACGGATGACTTGCTCGGCGACCTGGTCGCTCACCTCAAGTTCGTACGGTCCCGGCGTCGCCGACACGAACACGATCTGGGGGACGAGATCGATGAACTCCTCGAAGTTGAGCGGACGGTTGTCCATCGCACTCGGTAGACGGAAGCCGTGTTCGACCAGTGTCTCCTTGCGCGAGCGGTCCCCCGCGTACTGTCCGCGGACTTGGGGTACCGCGACGTGCGATTCGTCGATGACCACGAGGTAGTCGTCGGGGAAATAGTCGAGGAGGGTGAACGGGCGCTCGCCACGGCTGCGACCATCGAGGTGCGCCGAATAGTTCTCGATACCGGCGCAGACCCCAGTCTGCTCGAGCATCTCGAGGTCGTGTTCGGTCCGAGAGCGCAGCCGCTGCGCCTCGAGCAGCTTCCCCTCGGTTTCGAACTTCGCCAACTGGAGCTGGAGTTCCGTCTCAATGGAGCGACAGGCGCGATGCAGGGTCGCCGAGCTGGTCGCATAGTGCGTGGCGGCGAAGAGCGTCACCTCGTCGACCGCACCCCGCATCTCCTGGGTGAGCGGATTGAAGAAGGTGATGGCCTCGATCTCGTCGAAGAAGAACGACACCCGAATCGCCTCATTGGTGTACGCCGGTTGAATCTCGAGCGTGTCGCCCTTCATCCGGAAGGTACCGCGTTCGAGCACGGTCTCGTTGCGGTGGTACTGCATTTCGACCAGTCGTCGAAGTAGCTGACGCTGGTCGACCGTCTCGCCACGCGCCAGCGGCAACATCCGCTCGCGATACTCGAGCGGGCTACCCAGCCCGTAGATACACGACACCGACGCCACAACGATCGTGTCGCGGTGCGTCAGCAGCGACGAAGTCGCCGCGTGGCGCAGTCGATCGATCTCCTCGTTGATCGAGCTGTCCTTCTCGATGAACGTGTCGGTACGAGGGATGTACGCCTCGGGCTGGTAGTAGTCGTAATACGAGACGAAGAACTCCACCCGATTCTGCGGCATCATCTCGCGCAGCTCCGACGCCAGCTGGGCGGCCAGTGACTTATTGGGCTCGAGGATGAGCGTGGGGCGCTGAACCCGCTCGACCAGCCAAGCAATCGTTGCGGTCTTGCCGCTCCCGGTGATTCCCTCGAGCGTCTGATAGCGCAACCCATCCGTGACGCCACGCGACAACGTCTCGATGGCCCGCGGTTGATCCCCCGATGGTTGAAACGGCGATTCGACCAGGAACTCGCTCACGCCAACCCCAGGGTCGACGTGAGTTCGTTCACGCGTGCGTAGAGGTCGTTCTTGGTTCCCTCGTTCCAAATCACGTCGTCGACGACGCTCATCCGTTCCTCGTTGGAGATCTGACTTGCGAGACGGGCGCGCGCGTCTCGCTCCGTCAGGCCCCGCGAACGCACCAGCCGCTCGACGGCGACCTCGGGCGACACGAGAACACCCCAGACGCGGGTCAGCGAGAAGACTCGCCGATGTTCCGGCTTGAACAGGGGCAACGCGACGAAGGCGACCGGACCGGTCGCGTGATCGAGACGCGCACGAATCTCGGCGCCGATGTGGCCATGGGTGATCTGGTTCAGGCGTCGCAGCGCCGAGGGATCGTGGAAGACGATCTCGGCGACGAAGGCTCGGTCAATGCCGTCATCGGCGCCGAGAATCGCGTCGCCGAAGGCGTCACGCAACGCTCGCCACGCGGGGCGATGCGGCTCCGTGACGTCGTGGGCAACGTCATCGGCGTCGATCACCGGCCAACCTCGGCCCCTGAGATAGTCAGTCACCGTACTCTTTCCGGCGCCGATGCCGCCGGCCACGCACACGATTTCCACGATCCCACGGTAGTCACAGCGAATAAATCTGGGGCATGTCTCGATGGCGCGTACCGCGTTGGCTAATCTCCTACCTAGTCGTGAGGGGGGATGTGTGCTGAAGTACATGGTGCGGCGACTGGTGATGCTCGTCGGCATCGTCTTCGTCATCTCCGTCGGCAGCTTCTACCTGATTCACCTGCTACCGGGTGACCCGGCGACGGTGATCTTGGGCACCGGGGCGAGTCCCGCAAATCGCGCCATCCTCTACAAACAGCTGGGACTGAACAAGCCCATTATCGAGCAGTACTTCATCTGGATCGGTAACGTTCTGCACGGCAACCTCGGGACTTCCTTCATCTCCCAGACTTCGGTGGCCTCGACGATCCGCACCGCGTTCCCGATCGATCTCGAATTAATTATCTTGAGCCAGGTACTCGCGTTCGCCGCGGCCATCCCACTGGCCATGCGTTCGGCGCGCAAGCCGAACGGATTCTTGGACCGGGTCTTGAGCGCCGGCAGTTTCACACTCCTGTCGATCCCGCCGTTCATCATCATCGTATTGCTCGTCTTGTTCATCTCAATCAAGCTCGGGGTCAACAACACGGGTCCGTCTTCGTTTGTCCCGTTCACCTCTGACTGGGTGATCAATCTCGAGAGCCTCTCGCTGCCCGCCTTTACGCTCGCGATTGCGAGTTTCGTTGTCTATTTCCGAATCCTGCGCAGCGACATGATCGCCACGCTCCAGGAGGAGTTCATCACCATGGCGCGGTCCAAGGGCTTGAGCCGACGTCGCATCATGTGGCGCCACGCGTTTCGACCCTCCTCGGTGGCGCTCCTCGGTACCGCGGGGGTCAACATCGGCGGTCTCCTCGCCGGTAGTTTCGTGGTGCAGTACCTCTTGGGCATTCCCGGGCTCGGCTACACGCTCATCGCGGGTATCGCCAGCAGCGACTACCTCCTCGTGCAGGGCATCGTCTTGGTGGTGTCGGTTGGCGTCGTGCTAATCAATTTCTTCTTCGACTTCATCATCAGCCTGGTTGATCCGAGGATAAGCCGTGAGTGACGTTATCGACGAGCCGACAGTACTCACCCCGTTGCGCGGTAAGCGACTCGGTCCGTTGTTCTGGGTCTGCGTCGGGTGGTTGGCGCTGAACGTTCTCGCGGCGATCCTCGCTAACTTCCTGCCGTTGATCGACCCACTGTTCCAGAACTACAACGTCATCAACGCCGGTCCGTCGTTGCACCATCTGCTGGGAACCGACGATCTCGGACGAGACATCCTGTCTCGCATCGTTTTCGGCTCCCGCGTCTCCCTGGCCGTCGGCAGCGGCGCAATGCTGATCGGGTTCGGCGTCGGAATGCCCTTAGGGATGTTGGCTGCCTACCGGCGCGGTCGGTTTGATTCGATACTGACGGCGGTGATGTACGTGCTGCTGGCGTTCCCCGCGATCATCGCCGTGATCGCCGTGATCTCGTTCTGGACCCCGCGGACCCTGTTGAAGATCATCATCGTCATCGGCTTGGCGTCGGTACCGCTGGTCTATCGGGTAATCCGGGGCGCGACGCTCGCCGTGGCGACGAAGGATTACGTGATCGCAGCCCAGGTGCAGGGCTGCACCGACCGCCGAATCCTGTTCCGCGAACTCCTCCCGAACATCGCCCCCATCGCCGTCTCCTTTCTCCTGATTGGGGTGGCCACGGTCGTGACCCTGGAAGGGGCCCTCGCGTTCCTCGGCCTCTCCGTGAACCCTCCGACACCGTCGTGGGGCAACATGATCAACGAATCGCGCACCGTCATGGCCCAGAACCCCTGGCTGGTCATCTTCCCCTCACTGGCACTCTGTCTGTTCCTGCTCTGCCTGAACTTCATCGGTGACCGGTTGCGCAGCTACTTCGACGTGACCGAGGTGAAACTATGACCGATCGGTTGCTCGTAGTGGAGAACCTGCGAACGACCTTCCGCACGGTGTCCGGGGTCATTCCCGCCGTCGGAGGCGTGAGCTTCGATCTCGGTGCGAACGAGACACTGGGGATAGTCGGTGAATCCGGCTCGGGTAAGACCGTGCTGGCCCGCACGATCATGGGACTCCAACCCCGGACCAACATCGAAGTCTCCGGGTCGGTGCTGCTGAACGGCCAACAGGTCGTCGGCGCGAGCGAGCGGGTGATGCGCGAGATGTGGGCCACCCAGGTGGCGATGGTCTTCCAGGACCCCATGACCTCGTTGAATCCCGTCATGCGGATCGGCCGGCAGATCGATGAGACGTTGCGGGTACGCCTCGGTATGGATCGACGGGCGGCGAGGGCGCGGGCGATCGAACTCTTGAACATGGTGGGCATACCGTCAGCGGAAGCTCGCTATCGGGCCTTCCCCACCGAACTCTCCGGCGGTATGCGTCAGCGCGTAGTGATCGCGACCGCGCTCGCCTGTTCGCCAAAACTGCTGATCGCCGACGAACCCACCACCGGGTTGGACGTGACGATCCAATCACAGATCCTCAACCTCCTCGACTCCTTAAAGCAGCAGCTGGACATGTCGGTCATCCTCATCACGCACGACTTGGGAGTCGTGGCGACCCGGACGTCGCGAATCATCGTGATGTACGCCGGGCAGATTGTCGAGATGGGTGCCACGCGCGACATCTTCCACCATCATCGAATGCGCTACACCCGCGCGCTGCTCGACAGTTCGCCGAAGGTCGCAAACCCATCGCACACCCGACTCGCCGTCATCCCGGGGCGCCCGCCGAACCTCTCGACGCTCCCCCCGGGCTGTCACTTCGCCCCGCGGTGCGCCTTCGCCACCGAGCAGTGCCATCGAGAGCGCCCCACCCTGCAAGCGGCCGACTCGCCCGGCCACGTCTTCGCCTGCTGGAACCCGCTCGCGGCCTCGACGAATGAAGGAGATTCGACACGATGAGCGATCACCGGACCCCACTGCTCAAGGTGCGCGATCTCACGGTGACCTTTGGCAAGGGAACCCGAAGCGTGTCGGCGGTGGCCGGCGTGAGTTTTGACGTCTACGAGGGCGAGACCCTCGGGTTGGTCGGTGAGTCGGGCTGTGGCAAGTCCACGACCGGAAAGGCACTGATGAAGATCGTCGCCCCCACGAGCGGGTCCATCGAACTCAACGGTGTCGACATCACCCACCAGCGCGGACGTGCCCTGCGCCACGCACGCACCCACATGCAAATGATCTTCCAAGACCCGATCAGTTCGCTCAACCCGCGCCGTCGGGTTCGATCGATCGTCGCCGAACCGCTCGACGCGTGGAAGACGGCGTCGGGGGCCGAACGTGACCGCATCGTCAACGATCTCTTGAACAAAGTCGGCATCGACCCCGAGGTCTACGGGAATCGGTACGCCCGACAGTTTTCCGGTGGTCAGTGCCAGCGCATATCGATCGCGCGCTCGCTCGCCATGCGGCCACAGATGCTGATCTGCGACGAGGTAGTGTCCGCGCTCGATGTCTCGGTCCAGGCTCAGATTCTGAACCTGCTCGAGGACCTCAAAGCCGAGTACGGCCTCACCCTCCTCTTCATCGCCCACGATCTCGCCGTCGTCAAGAACATCAGCGACCGCGTCGCAGTCATGTACCTGGGCAAGATCTGCGAGATCGGCCCGTCCGACACCCTCTACGAGACGCCGGGCCACCCCTACACACAGTTCCTCCTCGGTGCGGCACTCGAAGCCGACCCCGACAGCGTCGACGCTGGGACGGTGCTCGAGGGCGAGCCACCCAGCCCCCACGACCCACCGAGCGGCTGCCGTTTTCGGACCCGGTGCCCCTTCGCGACCGAACGATGCGCGGCTGAGGAGCCCCAACTGCGCGAAGTGGCCGTCGGTCACCAGGTCGCGTGCCACTACCCGTTCGCCGCGGCCTGAATCCTTCGCGGCCCCATAGGACGCGATGCTGGTCCTAACGGACGCCGACGTCCCGACGATGGCGATTCGGCCACCGCGCGCACCAGGCCCCCCACCACAGCACGATGCCCCGGACTCGCGTCCGGGGCATCGTGCAGAACTACGGTGCTGACGTTATTCGTCAACGACCTCGTCCGCTGGCGTCTCCACCTCAGACTCGTCGTCCTTCGCCACGACCTCGGTGGCGTATTCCGCCCAGGCCGCTTGCGCCTCGGTCTCCGGCGTGAACTCGCCGTATTCGATGCCACCGATGTAGTTGCCCTCGCTGTCGTAGGCGTGAGAGCCGAAGGCCTCGCGGTACTCCTCGGACACCTCGCCACCTTCTGCGGCTTGCTTGATCGACAGGCTGATCCGGCGTCGCGCGGTGTCGAGCTCGATGATCTTGACCCAGAGTTCCTCACCCGCGGTGACGACCTGGTCCGGCGATTCGACGTGGTGCGCCGCCATCTCCGAGATGTGCACGAGACCTTCAATCCCATCGCCCACCTGGATGAACGCGCCGAACGGCACCAGCTTCGTGACCCGCCCGTAGACCAGCTGGTCGACGGCGTGACCGTCGGCGAAGACCTGCCACGGGTCTGACTGCGTCGCCTTCAGCGACAGCGAGATGCGCTCCTTGGAGAAGTCGACGTCCAAGACCTCGACGTCGACCTCGTCGCCCACCGCGACCACCTGACTCGGGTGGTCGATGTGCTTCCACGAGAGTTCTGAAACGTGGATGAGCCCATCCATTCCCCCGAGGTCCACGAACGCCCCGAAGTTCACGACCGAGGAGATCACGCCGTGACGGCGTTCGCCCGGCTTGAGGTTGTTGAGGAAGTCTCCGCGTTGTTCCTTCTGCGTCTCTTCCAACCAGGCGCGGCGCGACAACACGACGTTGTTGCGATTGCGGTCCAACTCAATAATTTTCGCCTCGACGGTCTTGCCGATGTAGGGCTGCAACTCGCGCACGCGTCGAAGTTCGACCAGCGACGCGGGCAGGAACCCGCGCAAGCCGATGTCGACGATGAGGCCACCCTTGACGACTTCGATGACGACGCCCTTGACGACCTCGTCACGAGTCTTGAGCTCCTCGATGTTCGCCCACGCCTTCTCGTACTGAGCGCGCTTCTTCGAAAGGACGAGCCGGCCTTCCTTGTCCTCTTTCTGCAAGACGAGGCATTCGATACGCTCACCGAGTGAGACGATGTCCGCGGGATCGGCGTCGTTGCGGATGGAGAGCTCCCGGGCGGGTATGACGCCCTCGGACTTGAATCCGATGTCGAGGAGCACTTCGTCGTGATCAATCTTCACGACGATGCCACTGACGAGGTCGCCATCGTCGAATTCCAAGACGCTGTTGCCCACCAACGAGGTGAGGTCCGTCCCGACCAGATTGTCTTCCGTCACGACTCGCGGAATGTAGTTTCCTTCGGCGTCGAAGGTTCCCATTGGCTGGGAGGAGAGGAGGCTAGAGCCTTCCGACATGCGTACTACCTTTTCGATGACCACGCCGGGGCCTGACTAGACGACTGTGGTCGAATTACCGGCGTTAACCCGACGCGCAATTCTAGCACTGCCTCACCCCTTCGCCGTCGCCCAGTTCTCGCCCCAGTGCAGCGAGACGTCCAGCGGGACCGTCAACGCCGCGGCGTTCCCGAGCGCGTCCACGATGACGTCGCTCACCTGGTCTCGTTCCTCCAGGGGCGCCTCGACCAGGACTTCGTCGTGGACTTGCAAGATGAGTCGGGCCCGGAAGCCACCATCGCGCAAGAAGTCGTCTAATCGCACGAGCGCCGACTTGAACACGTCGGCGGCCAATCCTTGGATTCCCGCGTTCATCGCCTGACGTTCGGCCGCTTGGCGCTGGGCTCCGCTGGCCGTCGCCAGATCAGGGAACGGACGAATCCGGCCCAGCTCGGTCCGCGAGTAGCCGCGTTCACGAATCTGGCGCACCGTGTCCTCCATGTACCGACGAAGGGTCGGAAAGCCATTGAAGTAACGCTCCATGATCTCACGCGCGTTCGCCACGGTCAGCCCGAGCCGTTGGCTGAGGCCGAAGGCCTCCATGCCGTAGGCCAGACCGTACGAAACGGCCTTGGCCTGCTCGCGCTGCTCGTGGGTCACCTCGTCGAGCGATACCCCAAAGACGGAGCTGGCAATCGCCCGATGGACGTCTTCGCCGGCGGCGAATGCGGCGAGAAGCCCGCCGTCCTGGGAAAGGTGGGCGAGGATTCGTAGTTCGATCTGGTTGTAATCCGCGACCGCGAGCAACCACCCGTCTTCGGGCACGAAAGCGTACCGCAGTCGCCGACCCTCTTCGCTTCGCACCGGGATGTTGTGCAGATTGGGGTTCTCCGACGACAGTCGACCGGTGCGGGCCACCGTCTGCTGGAAGACCGCGTGGATTCTGCCGTCGGCCGCCACGCTGTCGATCAGCGAGGTGCCGTAGGTGCTACGGAGTTTCTCCACTTCGCGGTAGCGCAGGATCAACGCCACGACGCGGTGTTCATCGACGATCGCCTCGAGGCTCGAGGCATCCGTCGAATACCCCGTCTTGATCTTTCGGACGGCGGTCAGACGCAACTCGTCGAAGAGCACGGTCTGGAGTTGCTGGGGGGAATTCAGTTTGAACGGGTGCCCGACGATCTCTTGGATCTGCGCGTCGAGTCGCTGCGCCTCGCGGGTGAACTCGTCGGCGATCGTCTGGAGCAGTGCGACGTCGACTCGAATTCCTCGCGACTCCATCCGCGCGAGCACCGATTCGAGTGGCAGCTCAATCGATTCGTACACGTAGCCGAGTTCCCACACCACAATCTCGCGCTGCAACACCTCGATTAACTGGCTGATCCGCGACAGTGCCGAGGCGAGGTGCTCGGCGTCGGTCGATCCGAAGAGGGTCGGCGCGGTCGTCTCATTCGCCACGCCGAGGTACTGGAGCGCGAGATCGTCGAGCGCGTACCGGCCACTCGACGAATCGACGAGGAAGGCCATGATCGCGGTGTCATCGGTCGGATTCGGCGTCGCAATTCCTCGGTCGGCCGCCCGACGGAGCAACGCCTTGACGTCGTGACCCGCTATCAGTTGGCCGTGGTAACGATCGAAGAACTCGTCCAACGTCATCGTCGCGGTCGTATCGTTCGCGCGGTCCACGACGGCGACGCCGAAGTCATCGAAGGCAACGAGCAAGGACGGCCCCCGCATGACCTCGTCGATCGGCGCGTTGGACCACGTCGGTGCTTCGAGACGCGCCACCTCGACCACGGGCGACGGTCCACCACCCGCGGAACCGAGTAGACCCTCGGACATCAACTGATCGAAACGGCCCCGCATCGCCTTCATCTCGAATCGGTCGAAGAACGCCATGGCGTCGGCGTGATCCCACCCGCCGACGCTGAGTTCGTCCAACGTGAATTCCAGTGGTACGTCGCGCACCAGACGCATCACCCGCTCGTTGTTGCGAGCTCGCTCTTCGAACGCAGCGAGGTTTTCTCGCAACTTAGGGGTTAGGCCATCGAGGTGTTGATAGAGCTCGTCGAAATCGCGGAACTGACTGAGCAGCTTGGCCGCCGTCTTCTCGCCCACGCCCGGCACTCCGGGCAGATTGTCCGACGGATCGCCCCGGAGCGCGGCGAGCAGCGGGTAACGCTCGGGCTCGACACCACAGCGCTCAATGATTCCCGCTTCGTCGTACAGCGAATAGTCCGACACGCCCCGCCGGTTGTAGAGGACTGTGACGTACGGGTCCTCGACCAGTTGGAAGGTGTCGCGGTCACCCGTGACGACGGTCACCGCGATGTGCTGGTCGCGTCCCCACGTCGCCAACGTGGCCAACACGTCATCGGCTTCGAAGCCCGGGACGGCGAGCACCGGTATATGCAACGCTTCGCAGAGCGATCGAATGAAGCCGAACTGCGGCTCGAGTTCGGGTGGCGTCGCGGCGCGGCCACCCTTGTAATCCTCACTCATCGCGTCTCGGAACGTCCCACCGGGCAGGTCGAAGGCCACCGCCACCGCGCGAGGTCGCTGGGATCTGATCAATGAGTGCAACATCGCGGCGAAACCGTGTAGCGCATTGGTCACGACGCCGTTCGACGTCGCAATCTCGGGCGATAGCGCGAAAAACGCTCGGAACGCGAGCGACATGCCGTCGAGAACGATGAGCGGCTCGTCACGCCGTTGTTCAACCACCAAATTCACCGCGCAGAATCCGTTGGGCGACGTCACGCATCCTCGTACGGCCGCGCATGGCCGTCTGCTGGATGATTTCGAAGGCCGACGGCTCGTCGAGCCCGCGCTCGGCCATGAGCATTTCCTTCGCGCGTTGGACGATCTCTCGAGTCTCGATCTTGTCCTCCACGTGATGGGGGTCGCTGCCGACGAACTCCTCGTCGACCGAGGGGTTCAAGATGGCCGCGAGCTTCGGGAGTAGTTCGCTACTGCGGAACGGTTTCACGAGGTACGCCGCGACCCCCGCGTCGCGTGCGTTTTCAATGAGCGATCGTTGGCTGAAGGCAGTGAGCAGGACGACCACCGTCGAGGAGTCCTTCACGGCGCGCGACACCTCAATGCCGTCGAGGCCGGGCATCTTCACGTCGAGCAGAGCCAGGTCGGGTCGGTGCTCTTGAATCAGGGCCAACGCGTCATCCCCTCGGGCCGCCTCCCCCACCACGAGGTATCCGTCGCTTTCGAGGATCTCCTTGAGGTCGAGACGGATGATCGATTCGTCATCGGCGATAACCACACGTTTTTCCATAGTCATTCCTTCGGTGTCCAACTTCGTAACAGATCGTCTCGCTCGGCCACGAGTTCGTCAACCTCGCGCCGGCGCCGCGTCAATTCCGTGTTCGCCGCGGCCACGTGCCTCGACAGTTCGCCATATTCTTGCGCCTGGAGGGGGGTCTCCGAGACCAGCGCGCGGATTCGCGAGTCATCTAACGCGTCGTTCCACACGGCTACCTGCTCTTCGAGGACGTGGAAGCTCTCGCGCGCGGCCGAGAGCCGACGTTGCACGTCCTCAAGGCGTCGTCGAACCAGGCGAATCCCCACGACTAGCAGTGTAAAGCCGTTCCGTCTCGACGTCCGTGAGCAACTCGTCCGTGGGACGGAACTCGGGCCGCCAGCCCAAACCACCCACCACGGGGGTTCCACCGGCTCGCGGCGCATCGAAGGCGACCGGCGCGACGTCGCTTGGCTCGTCGACGAACGCGCTGGCCAACTGACGGTGCACCGTGCGAGCCAACGGCGCCTCGAAGAATCCACCGACGTAGGGACGAAGTCCCAGACGACACGCTTCCTCGATCATCGAGCGTGCGAGTGCGAGCCCGCCAACCCGTGCCGGCTTGATACACACCAGGGATCCGGCACCGTATCGCGCGATGTGGCGCAGATCCATGATCGAGCGAACCCCCTCGTCGAGACTGACGGTGACCTCGTCGTGGGCCTGCAGCGCCGCGTGGTCGACCAGGTTGCCCGGCGCGAATGGCTGCTCGACGGCGACGACCAGTAGGGTCGACGACAGGACCTCTACATCGCGCAACACTTCGTCGACACCCGTTGCCGAGCAGTTGTAATCGGCGATGACCGGCAGTCCGAGGTCGTGGATCGCCGCCAGACGCGCGCTAGGACGAACCCCCGGGCGCACCTTCACCCGAAGTCGTTCGACGTCCGGCGAGATCGCCGGTAGCGAATCCTCGAGCAGTGAAACGGTGGCCATGGTCCGTGGTTCGTGACGGTCGGGCCAGAGGTCGGGCAACGCGCGCGCGTTCGAGCGAAGATGCAGGTCGAGCAGTGCCATTTCGAGGAGCGACCACGCAACGACACTCGCGCTGCGTGGCCCCGCGAATTGGTGAACCCGCGACCACTCCGACCCCCGAAGCATTGCGTCCGTGTAACGACTCAACCAAGGCACCACCTCGTCGCGTATTGCTTCGATCACGGCGTCAACGCCGGGGTCGCCATTCAAATCGTAGGGCTGAGGGGAGACTTCACCCCAGCCCCGAATACCGTCAACCTCGAGTTGGGCGAAGAGGTGGTCACGAACGTCGTGTCGTTGGGCCGCGCCTTGGATGACCGACGCCATCGCGGTCGACGTTCGCCAAATCGTCACTTTCACGTTCGCCACCTTACGTTGCTGCTACCGTGTTTCCCGCAAGCCCGGATGGCGGAATCGGCAGACGCGGAGGCCTCAAAAGCCTTTACTCGAGAGGGTGTGTGGGTTCAAGTCCCACTCCGGGCACGCTGTTAGCGTAAATGCATGACCGATCGTGACCCCCAAGCTCTACGTTCCGATGTCGTGGGACTCTTCCCCGGGCAAGGCTCAATCGCCAGCGCCGCCGGGGCCCCGTGGCGCGCCTCTCCGCACTGGTCGATCGTCGAACGGATCAGTGCAATCACCGCGGTGAATGTCGAACGACTGCTCTTGGACGCGGACGAGGACGAGGTGATCCGCACCGATCACGCCCAACTCGCCACCTTCGCGCTCTCGCTCGTCGCCTTCGCCACGTTGCGCGACCGGGGTATGCGCCCCCAATATCACCTCGGTCACAGTCTCGGCGAGTTCACCGCGCTCACCGCCGCCGGCGTACTCAGCGTTGACGACGGATCCCGACTCATCGCCGCGCGCGGCGCCGCCATGGAGCGCGCCGCGCGCGAACGGAACGGATCGATGGTCGCGTTGATGGGGGGTGACGACGACGCCCGGGCCGCGTTGGCCGACCTGCCCGACCTGTGGATCGCCAACATCAACGGCACGGGCCAGATCGTCGTCAGTGGTACCCGTCCGGCGCTCGACGCACTGCTCGAACGACACCGCGAACTCGGGTGGCGACGCGCGACGCCGCTGCTCGTGGGTGGCGCGTTCCACTCGCCGCTGATGGCGGGCGCCCAAGGGGCCCTGGACGACGCGCTGAGCGCCGTCACCTGGCACGAAACCGACGTAACGGTAATCGCCAACGTCGACGCGCGAATCCACCGCGGCTCGGAATGGGCCGATCTTCTGTCTCGCCAGTTGACCCAGCCCATCGACTACCTCGGCGCGACGCTCGCCTTACCGGACGCCGTGACGACCTCGGTCGAGATGGCCCCCGGTGGGGTCCTCACCGGTCTGAGCAAGCGGATCCGCGACTTCACGACCCAGCTCACCGTTACCGATCCCACGTCTTTGGAAGGATTGAGCCTATGAGCCGACACGTGATTGTGACTGGTGCCAGTCGGGGTATCGGGGCCGCCGTGGCCCAGCACTTTATCGGTCTCGGCGACACGGTCGTGGCGCTGTCGCGATCGGGTGATGCGCCACAGGGCTGCGCCGCAACCTACGCCGTCGACGTCGCAGACTCCGCCGCGGTCGCAATCGCCATAAAGGACTCCATCGATCGATTCGGCGCCGTCGACGTCGCCGTGGCTAACGCGGGTATCACCCGAGACGGGTTGGCCATGCGGATGTCCGACGATCAATGGCGTGAGGTACTCGCGACCAACCTCGACGGTGCCTTTTACACGGCGAGGACCGTGCTCGCCTCCATGGTGCGCGCTCGCCACGGCTCGATCATCTTCATGGGGTCGGTGAGCCCCTTTCTCGGTGTACCCGGACAAGCCAATTACGCCGCCGCCAAGGCCGGCCTCGTCGGACTCGCCCGCTCCCTCGCGAAGGAGGTAGCGAGTCGGGGCATCACCGTCAACGTCGTCGCCCCCGGCTTTATCGACACCGATATGACCCAAGCCCTCGGCGACAGCGCCGATCAGATGACCGCGACGATTCCGATGGGGCGCGTCGGTACACCGTCCGAAATCGCTGACGCGGTGGGGTTCCTGGCCAGTAACCACGCGCGGTACATCACGGGGACGGTGCTCGCCGTCGATGGGGGCCTGGCGATGGGGCTCTAATGGTCCAGTGGGTGTGACCGATTTAGTACGATACATCGATACCAAACAAGGGGTTAAGAGCAATGGATCGCGACGAAGCATTTAAGAAGTTCACGGAGAACGCCGTTGAGGTACTCGCGGTGGACGCCTCGAAGGTGACACTCGAGGCGTCGTTCAGCGACGATCTTGGCGCCGACAGCCTTGACCTGGTCGAATTGGTCATGGCGCTCGAAGAGACTTTCGACATCGAGGTCGGTGAAGACGAGTTGAAGGATATCTCCACGGTTGGACAGGCCTTCGAACTTATCTACGCGAAGCTGTAGTGCGCGTCGCCGTCACTCCCAACGGACCCGTTGAGGGCTACCGGGTCGCGGTGACCGGCGTCGGCGCGCTGTCCTGTGCCGGAGTCGGCGTGCCCGCCCTGTGGCAGGCATTGCTGAGCCCGACGGCTCCCGGATCGAAGCACGTCAGCGAGTTCGACGCGTCACATCTCGGTGGTCCCAAAGAGTTGCGACGGCTTGACCCGTTCACGCTGTACGCGCTGATGGCCGCCGATGAGGCGTGGCGCCAGAGCGGGCTCGCGGGCCCACTGACCGACGCCGGTTCCATCGTTACCACGGGCATCGGTGGTCTGCAGACGGTCCTTGAGCAGTATCGAGTTCTCGAACAGAAGGGTCCCGATCGGGTCTCGCCGTTCATGGTCCCCATGATGATGCCCAACGCCGCCACCGCGGCCGTCTCCATGCGTTTCGGTCTCGGTGGACCCTGCGAGACGGTGACGACGGCGTGCGCGGCCGGCACACACGCCATCGGCAACGGGGCGAGATTGGTCGCAACGGGCCGCTCCTCCGTCGTCGTCGTGGGCGGCGCAGAGGCCGTACTCGTCGAGATTGCCGAAGCCGGCTTCCGCAACATGACCGCGCTGAGCAACACCGACCTTTCACGGCCATTCGACGTGAACCGGAACGGATTCGTCATGGGTGAAGGTGCGGGCATCCTCGTGCTCGAGGAGTGGAACCACGCGCTCGAGCGCGGCGCAACCATTCTCGCTGAGGTGATCGGCGCCGCCTCGACCGCCGACGCGCACCACATCACGGCCCCCGACCCGAGCGGCCGCGGCGCGATTCGATGCATGGAGTTGGCCCTCGCGGACGCCGACGTACGCCCCGAGGACGTCTCGCACATCAACGCCCACGGCACGTCGACACCGCTCAACGACCTCGCCGAAGCAATGGCCGTGAAACACGTGTTCGGTCCCGACGCGCCACCCGTGACGTCCATCAAGGGTCACCTCGGACATTCACTGGCCGCGGCCGGTGCCCTCGAGGGGGTCGCCTCGGTGATGACCCTGCGCGAACAGCTCATACCGCCCACCGCCGGTACCACCACCGTCGACCCCGAAGTCGGCCTCGACGTCGTCATCGGTGAACCTCGCCGCGCGAACATCGAGGTCGTCCTCTCGAATTCGTTCGGCTTCGGCGGTCACAACGGAAGCGTCGTGTTCCGACGCTTCCCCGCCTAGTCAGTCGCTAACGCGACGCGAGACGTAGGCGTTCGCTTCCGCCCATCGCGCGTTGGCGATGAACTCCCCCAGCAGCGCGGGATCCTTGACCGACGGGTCTGATTCAACGCACGACCGAGCATCGACTCCCCAGACGGGATAGTTCTGGACGATCTCGACGACGTTGGTCGCGGTAAGTCCTCCCGACACGATGACTGGCCGAGACGTGTGGTCGTCGGCGAAGATGGTGAGGCAATCCACCAGGGAATCCCGATCGTCACTCTCCGGCATGGCGAAGTAGTCGATGAGCTGTTCGACGCCACTCCCCGCCACGTCACCGGGGCCTACGGTGCGAATCACGGTGTTGACGCGCTCCGAAACGTAACGAATTTCGTCGGAGGTCATGCGCCCGGAGAGCTGCGCAGCGGACAGACCGAGTCGATTCGTCACCTCGACGATTCGTTGGGGCATCTCATTGCGAAACGTGCCGATCGTGAAGGTGCCGCCGGGCAGACGACGAATGATGTCGCGGGCGTCGTCGCTGCCGATTCGCTGCGGCGTCGGCCCGAAGTCGAAACCTACCGCGTTCGCCCCAAGACCAACCGACAACAGCGCGTCTTGCTCCGTCGTCACCCCCGACACCACGATGAACAGCTCTTCAACGAAAAGACGCACGACGGCCTCCTAACGGAACGCTAACGCACGGTTGCCCTAGGCCAGTGCTTCCAACGCCAGCCCTGCCGGTAGCGACTCGTTCAGCAGTGTCCGGTGGGCGAAGCCCAACGCGATCGTCGTCGGTCCACTCTCGATCGAGGACGTGACCCCCGAAGGACCAGCAGGGCCCTTCGACTTCAAGAAAATGTCGATCTCATCGACGGACCGACCGCTCGCGCGCACGAGTCGCCACGGCACACTCGAACCCCGCGCGTCGAGCCGACCGACCAGTTCCTGACCGGTAAAACAGCCTTTCGTGAACGAGACGGTCCGTCGCACGAACTGATCGCCAAAGCACTGCGGAACGAGTTTGGCGGCGAACTCCCCTGATCCGGGCCACCCATCGCGCACGCGGTCCACCTCGTTCTCATAGGGCCCGCGCACATCCCGGCGCACGGAAATCTCACAACGAGAGCGCAGCCGGAACCGCAACAAGCGTGCAAGCACTGCATCCGCAGTCGCCTCGGGCACCACGAGGTCAAAACCGGACTCCACGACATCGATGAGTCCGGCGCTCACCACGGTGCCGTCAGGGTTCAACACGAGTGACCAACGTGGCCAGTCGCCCTCCGGCTGCAGGTCCTGACTCACCTGCGACTGGAGGTAGTCCAACGCATCGGGACCGACGACCGTCACGGCCGCCCACGCATCACCCCGTGCATCGTGGCTCGATCGGTCGTCCATCGCCACTACAGTATGCGCCGAGCCACGCGAACCCAACCGAAGCGGACCGATGACCGTACAGAGCGAATTGAACACCATCACCTCGACGTTGGAGGAACTAGCCACTCGCCTGACCGCGCTCGTCGAGCAGGATGGCCACGCCGTGGACAGCGACGTCTACAGCGAGCTCGTCGCCGCCGAACGCGCCGTGACGACGCTGCTTCGCCGGTTGAACCGCGTCGCCCGTTCCATCGTCTGAAGGCGCCTGTAGCGTTAATCCATGACCACCTGGTGCGCAACGACGATCCTCAGCGCTGACCAGCGTCTCGAAGTATTGGACCTCTTCAATCGAACCGAGAACGAACTCGGACGTGAAGCGATCGACGAGGGACGGCGCCGTACGGTGGTGCACCGCGGGCCGGGCGAACACTGGCTGGACGTCCACGACGGTCGCGTTCGCCGTTACGCGTTGCTCAATTCCGGCGACCCCGCGACCCTCGAGCTCTGCGGCGGCGGTACCGACGACGAGTTGCTCGCCGCCGTACTCGCCCGCCACGGACGGGTCGATTGGTGGACGCGCGACAACTTCGAAGCCGTCGGCGGCACCGTGGTTCGCACCCTCCAACTGCTGCGCATCGACCTGCCCGTGCGACTCGAGCATCGCGTGGGGGAATCCGACGGCATCCGCGCCTTCGACCCGGAGCGCGACGCCGACCGGTGGCTCGCCCAGAACAACGCCGCCTTCGCTGACCACCCCGAACAGGGGGCGTGGACCGAGCAGCAGCTTCGCGAGCGGATCAACGAACCCTGGTTCGATCCGTCGGGTTTCTTCATCCTCGAACGAGACCGCCGACTGGCCGCATCGTGTTGGACCAAGGTCCACGAACTCCACCCTGACCGCTTCGGCGAGATCTACGTCATCTCCGTCCACCCTGATTTTCGCGGACTCGGGCTCGGTCGCGCGATGGTCCTGCACGGTCTTGAGGCCATTCGTCGCAAGGGGGTCTCGAGTGCCACCCTCTTCGTCGACGAATCGAACCTGGCCGCGCGCGCGCTCTACGAATCGTTGGGCTTCTCCCTCGAGCGCGAGGATCGACTGGTGCGCTTTAGCGCTCCCTAACCACCGACGAGCCGACCGACGCCGAAGGTCACCAGGGCGGCGATCGTCGTCACGCCGAGCTGGCGAAAAGCCCATTTCACCACGCCCTTTCGAGTGAACCACCCGATCGAACCGCCAACGGTCGCCGATCCGATGGCGCCGAAGATGATCGACCAGGGGACCTCATTCCCGCTAGCTGACCAGAGCCATGGCAGCAGTGGCACGAACGCGCCAACGGCGAAGGCGACGAGGGACGACGCCGCCGCCGACATCGGCGAGCCCGTCGCCGAGGGGTCGATACCCAACTCCTCTCGGGCGTGCGTACGCAGCGCCAGGTCGGGGTCTCGCATGAGATCAATCGACAGTCGATCGGCCAACTCCTGCTCGATACCGCGGGCGACGAAAATCTCTCGCAACTCGGCCTGTTCGGCGGCTGGACTCGATTCAATCGAACGGCGCTCCACGTCGATCTCATACTCGAGGAGCTCCTTCTGCGCGCGCATCGAGATGTACTCGCCCGTCGCCATCGAGAAAGCTCCCGCCACCAGTCCGGCCAGACCGGCCAAACGGACGACGTCGTGACCGGGATTGGCGCCGGCGAAACCGAGGATCAACGACACATTGGTCACGAGACCGTCGCTGACACCGAAGATTCCAGCGCGCACCCACCCGTTGGAAATCTGTCGATGCTCTTCGGTGTGAACGCCTGGCTCCATGGTGTAAGTCTACGAGTCACCGGTTAACGGCTCGTGACGGACCACGACGATAGGCTCTTCGGGGAGGTAGCGATGACGACGAACGTGGCGAATGTCGACGAATTGGCAACGATGGTGGGCCAGCACCTTGGCTATTCAGACTTCCAGGCCGTGACGCAGGAACAGGTAAACCTCTTCGCGGCCGCGACTGGTGACCACCAGTGGATCCACGAAGACGTCGAGCGAGCCAAGCAGGGTCCCTTCGGCGGTACGATCGCCCACGGCTACCTCACGCTGTCCCTGCTCCCGGTACTGCTCCACGACGTGCTTCGCGTCGACGGGGTCACCATGGGCATCAACTACGGCACCAACAAAGTTCGCTTCACCAGTCCGATTCCGGTCGGATCATCGATTCGCGCTGGTGCGACGCTCGCGTCGGTCGAACCCTTCGACGGTGGCGCCACCGTCGCGCTCGATACCGTCATTGAGATTCGCGACGTGGCCAAGCCGGCCTGCGTCGCCCAGGTCATCTACCGCTACTACTACTAACCGTGGACCCGAAACGCCTGCCGCAGGGTGCGGAGAAGACCCGACAGGTCCGTGCGATGTTCGACGCGATTGCCGTCCGCTACGAACTCGTCAACCACCTCATGACTTTTGGACTGGACGCCCGTTGGCGCCGCCGCGCGGTCGCCGACCTACGACTCCCCTCGGGCAGTCTGATTCTTGATATCGCCGCCGGAACTGGTGACTTCACCCGTGAGTTGGAGCGCCAGGGTCACCGCGCCGTTGCGACCGACTTGAGTTTTGGCATGCTCAGCGTGGGTTCTGGCATGCGGGCCCGCGTACAGGCCGACGCCGCCGAGCTCCCCTTCTCCACTGGTTCGTTCGATGGGGTGACGTGCGGGTACGCGCTGCGGAACTTCACGGACCTCGCGGCCACCCTGCGCGAGATGGGTCGCGTGGTGCGTCCCGGTGGACGACTGTCCCTCCTCGAGGTCGCCGAGCCGCACAGCGGACTCTTGCGGACTGGTTTTCGCATGTGGTTCCGGGGTGTCGTGCCCTTCGTCGGATCACTGGTCTCGGACCGCAACGCGTATCACTATCTGCCCAAGTCCACCGCCTACCTGCCGCCGACGGCCGATCTCGTCACACTGATCCAAGACGCTGGATTCAGCGCGGTGAACCATCGTTTCGTGATGGGGGGATTGAGTCAACAGTTCCTCGCTACGAGGTCGGCGTGAGATTCCAACGGACTCGTATCGCGTCCCAATCGACCCAGGTCCTGCGCGCCCTGAGCGCCCGCAGCGGGTGGCTCGTCGAATCGCCGACCGAACTTCGCTGCGGTTTTGGTGGTGTCGTCGACACACCCCAACTCTCGTCGGGGCTCGACGGACGCGACGTCGCCTCGCTCTTCGACGGGCACGAACTCGTCGGTGACGACGGGCCCGTCGGATCCGGAGTCATCGCCTTCGCGAGCCTGCCCTTCGACCGCCTCGCCCCCGCCCATCTCGCCATCCCTCGCTTCACAATTACCCAAGACCGTTCCGGGGCCGCGTGGTTGACCGAATTGGTGGGCTCGCCAGCTTGGGAGCCGCTTTTGGACGAGGTCTCCCTGCCCACCCAAGAGCCCCAGACCATTCGATCCGTCTCGTATTTGCCCACCCCCGAGGAGTACGCGCACCACGTCGCCCTCGCGGTCGAGCGACTACGGCGACGGGAGCTGGACAAGGTGGTGCTCGCTCGGGCCGTCACCGGGACGGTGCCGGAGCCGATCGACCCCGCCGCCATCGCGCAGCGGCTGCGCACGCGCGAACCGTACTGCACGATCTACAGCCTCCCGTTACCGGACGGACGACGCTACGTCGGCGCGAGTCCAGAGTTACTCGCCCGCCGTATCGGACCGTCGATCCAACTGCACCCCCTCGCCGGAACTATCGCGCTGCCGGCCAACGTGGCTCCCGACGATTACGAGAACTGGTTACTGGGTAGCACGAAGAACCTGCACGAACACGAGGTGCTCGTCACCGACCTCATTCGTCGACTCGCCGACGACTACCAGGACCTCGAGGCCGATCCGTCACCGTCGATCGTGACGCTGCGCACCGTTGCTCATCTCGGTACCTGGATCAATGGCACGCACCGAGGCACGAGCGAGGCGCCCGACGCTTTGGAGATTCTCCGTCTGCTCCACCCCACCGCCGCCGTTGGCGGCATCCCCCGCGACGTCGCCACCACACTCATCGCCAGTCTCGAGCCGCACTCGAGGGGACACTACGCCGGCCCCGTCGGTTGGCTCGACGCCGCCGGTGACGGTGAATGGTGGATCGGGATTCGCGGCGTCATCGTTGGCGGCACCTCGTTCGAGGCGTGGGCCGGCGCGGGCATCGTCAGCGAGTCCGACCCCATCGCTGAACGCGAGGAGACCCGGGACAAACTCACTAGCGTCCTCTCTTCGGTCCTAGCCGACCGAGTGTGACCCTCGACGCGTAAACGGTCGTTCGAACGCCCACTTCGTGACTAACCACAGCGCCTCTACGACGATGGCGCTCGACATCTTCGAATCACCCCTCGTGCGGTCGGTGAACGAGATCGGCACCTCGATGATCGAGGCGCCAGCCCGGCGGGCCCGAAAGGTCATCTCGATCTGAAAGCCGTACCCGTCAGCGGTGACGGTCCGAAAGTCGATGAGCGTCAGGGCGCGGTCCGAGTAGACGCGAAAGCCGGCCGTCGAGTCCTTCACGTTGAGCCCGAGCATCAGTGACGCGTACTGATTGCCGCCGCGCGAGAGGAGCAACCGGAGCATCGACCACTTCGGAATCGAACCGCCTCGTACGTAGCGCGAACCGATCACGACGTCGTGGTCTGCGCCGGCCGCGAGCAGCGTCGGCAGCGCCTGGGGGTCGTGAGAGAAATCGCAGTCGATCTCCACGAAGTGGTCGAACCCGCGTTCCAGCCCCCAAGAGAAGCCAGCCCGGTACGCCCCGCCCAGCCCACTCTTGGTCGAACGCTCCAGTATCGAAATCGAGCCGAGCTCGTCGGCCAGTGCTCGAGCGTGGGCCGCCGTGCCGTCGGGGCTTCCGTCATCGACGACCAAGATCGACACGTCGGGCACGATCCCGCGCAGCGCACGCAGCATGAGCTCGATATTCAGGATTTCGTTATACGTCGGAAGTACGACGAGCGTGCGCACCGAGCGATTCTACCCGGGTGCCGGCGACCCCGAGAGGTCGTCGCGGACCTCACGGGAACGTGTAAGGCTGGAGGCGATGTCGCCTGATACGCCGAAACCCCGGTTCTCCGTACCACGGGAAATTCGAATCACCGTCAGCGTGGGGCTGATCGTATTCGTCTTCGGTTACTTCGTCATCCCGCAGTTCGCGTCGGGTCGGCGATCCTTGCACCTGCTCGCCACCATCAATCCGATCCTGGTGGTCATCGCCGTGGTGTGCGAAATGGCCGCCATCTACTCCTACGTCGAGTTGACCCGCACCGTGCTCTACCCGCACTCACCACGTCGATTCGACACGCTGCGCGTGAATCTCGCCGGCCTCGCGATCAGCCACGTCATCCCCGGTGGCACCGCACCCGCCGGCGCGCTATCATTTCGCGTTTTCAACCAGCTCGGTGTGCCCAAGGAGACCAACGCCTTCGGCTTGGCGACCCAGGGAACGGGTTCCGCGGTCGTCTTAAACATCATCTTTTGGTGCGCCCTCGTCGTGTCGATCCCGTTACGGGGGTTCAACCCGGCCTACGGTTTCGCCGCGCTGGCCGGCGTCTTCTTGCTCCTCGCCTTCTTCGGCACGCTCATCTTGCTGACGCGAGGTCAACGCCACGCCGACAGTTGGATGCGAGCCTTCGCGCGCCACGTCCCGCGCATCGACCCCGATAAGTTATCGGCCCTCCTTGGCAAGATCGCCGAGCGCATCACCGTGCTGATCAACAATCGTCGGACCCTCTGGTGGGCCTTCGCCTGGGCGGGCCTGAATTGGCTCTTCGACGCGGCCTGTCTCTGGGTCTTCATCTGGTCGTTCGGACACGTCATCTCGCCGATCGACCTGCTCGTCGCCTACGGGCTCGCGAACGTCCTCGCCGCGATCCCGATCACGCCCGGCGGCCTCGGCGTCGTCGAGGGTGTCCTGATTCCGACGCTGGTCGGATTCGGCGTACCCCACAGTCAAGCCATCTTGGCTGTCCTCGCCTACCGTCTCATCAATTTCTGGATCCCGATCCCCATCGGCGGAGCGGCCTACGCCAGTCTCGAATGGCGCAAGGGGCCGGCTAATGGGCCGACAGAGCACGGGCCCGCGCCAACGCCCGGCGTTTGAACTCCGCCTGTGCCGAGAACTCGGTCACTGGCTGGACTCGACGCCACCGACGATCCGTCCCGAGAATCCACGTGAACTCGTCGTCGCGCCACGTCACCTCGAAGGCGTCCCTCAGCTCGTCGCGCAATGACGCGTCCTCGATTGGCACGAGGACTTCCACGCGCCGATCGAGATTCCGTTCCATCAGGTCGGCCGACCCCATGTAGATCGACGAGCCGTCGTCACCTGGTTGACCGAAGATGAAGACCCGCGAATGCTCAAGGAACTCGCCCACGAGGCTGCGCACGGCGATCGTCCCGGAGAGGCCGTCGACCCCGGGTCGCAGACAACAGAGCGTTCGAACCGCGAGTCGGATCGGCACCCCGGCGTCGCTCGCCTCGTACAACGCATCGATGATCGCGGGGTCGGTGAGCCCGTTCACCTTCATGTCGATGCGTCCTCGCCCAGCGAGGTCGCGCTGGCCGTTGATCAGTTCGATGATGCGGGTCCGAGTCATCGTCGGGCTCACGATGATCTTCTCGTAGTCGGCGTTGCGCGCGAATCCGGTCAGGAAGTTGAAGAGTTCGCCGACGTCGTGGGTAATGGCCGGATCGGCGGTGAGCAGGCCGAAGTCCTCGTAGTTCCGCGCCGTCTTGGAGTTGTAGTTGCCGGTGGCGATATGGGCGTAGCGAACCGTTCGATCGCCCTCGCTTCGTACCACCAACGCCGTCTTGGAGTGCGTCTTCAATCCGACGACGCCGTACACGACGTGGACACCCGCATCTTCGAGGGCCTTCGCCCATTCAATGTTGGCCGCCTCGTCGAAGCGCGCCTTCAACTCAACGAGCGCCACCACCTGCTTGCCACGCTCCGCCGCTCGAATCAACGAACCAACCACTGGCGAATCTCCGGAGGTTCGATAGAGCGTTTGCTTGATGGCCACGACCCTGGGGTCGTCCGCGGCTTGGGCGATGAACATCTCCACTGAGTCGCTGAAGGATTCGTAGGGGTGATGCAACAGGAGATCCCCCTCGCGAATCACCGCGAACACGTCGCCGACGTGGTCACCCGCCAGCAGACGTGGCGGCGTCAGCGGGGACCACCCTTCCCCCTTGAGGTCCGGCCGGTCGAAGTCGTAGAGACTCCACAAGTCGTGCAATCCCAGCGGGGCGTCGGACACGTAGACGCTCTCGTGATTGAGGTCCAACTGCTCGACGAGCAGGTCGAGGAAATCGGCCGACATCCCCCGGAGGATCTCGACTCGGAGCGCCTCGCCGAACCGACGTCGCCGAAGTTCGACCTCGAGGGCGACCAGGAGGTCATCCGCTTCGTCCTCCTCGAGCGTCAGGTCCGCGTTGCGCGTCACACGGAACAGGTCCGCTCGCCCAATCGACATCCCCGGGAAGAGTCGACCGAGGTTGGCGACGATGAGCTCCTCGAGCAGACACCAACGACCCGGGCCCGCGGGTAGGAATCGAGGCAACGAGCTCGGGACCTTGACCCGAGCGCTGCGTTCCTCACCGGACTCGCCGTCGCGCACCGCGACGGCGATGTTGAGCGAGAGATTCGAGATCATGGGGAACGGGTGTCCGGGGTCCACGGCGAGTGGGGTCAAGACGGGGTACACGTTCTGGTCGAAGTAGCGATTCAGCCGCGCGTGTTCTTCGGCGTCGAGCTCGTCGAATCGGACGATCGTGATATCGGCGCGGGCTAAGTCCGGTAACAAGGCGTCGAGCACGATCCGGTCCTGTCGCTCCACCAACGCGAGCACCCGCTCGCGAATCGCCATCAACTGCTGGCGAGGACGGACCCCGTCGACCGACGGCGTCTGAACGCCCGCGGCGACCTTGTCCTGCAGGCTCACCACGCGGACCTGGAAGAATTCATCGACCATGTCAGCGAAAATGGCGACGAATTTACACCGCTCGAGAATCGGGAGTCGTTGATCCTCCGCGAGATCCAGGAGCCGTGCGCCAAACTCCAAGCGCGACAACTCGCGGCTCGAGAAGCGTTCGGGCCCAAACGCCTGAACATCGAAACTCACCGCGCCCGCCTCTCGCTCCGATTTTTCGCTATCCCTACGACTACTCTAAGAGCGTGGCGAAGCACACGCGAGCCCTGCCGTTGCCAGGGGCCCCAGAGGACAGTGAACCGGTTCGCCGACGGCGCTCGACCGAACTCGGGCTCATGGGACTCGCCTGGATCATCACGACGTCGTTCTACGTCCTGGCGTGGCTGGGGGCGGTTGGGCACTTGCCCCCGGGGCTGTGGTTGTTTCTCGCGGCCATGGTCGCCATCTCGTTGACCATGCACGTGGCCATTCGCGTCTTGGCCCCGCAGTCGTCCCAGGTGCTGCTCCCCATCGCCACCCTCTTGAACGGGATCGGCTACGTCGAGATCGCCCGCTGGGATCCGCACGAGGCCGGGTACCAGTCGCTCTGGTTCTTCGTGAGCGCCATCGGCCTGATCGTGACCCTCGCGGTCGTTCGTCACGTTCGCGACCTGGACCGCTACCGATACGTCTCTCTGTTGGGCGCGATCGGTCTCCTGCTCCTGCCCCTGGTGCCGGGCTTGGGGATCAGCGTCGGGGGGGCTCGGTTATGGATCGGGCTCGGCCCCATAACCTTTCAACCCGTCGAAGTCGCCAAGATCCTCCTCGCGTTCTTCTTCGCCTCCTACTTCGCCGCCCACCGAGACCTCCTCTCCTCACCGACCCAGCGAATCGGTGGACGACAGATCGTCCCGCCGCGGACACTGCTGCCGATACTGGCGGCGTGGGGCTTCGCGCTCGCCATCCTCGGCGCGGAGAACGACATCGGGTTCGCGGTGCTCCTGTTCGCGCTCTTCGTCGCGATGCTCTGGGTCACTACCGGGTTGAAGACCTACATCGCGATCAGCGTCGCCCTCTTCGCCGGGGGCGCGCTGGTCGCCGCGAAGTTCTTCACCCAGGTCCACGCTCGCGTGAGCCTGTGGATCGATCCGTGGTCACTTAAGAACTTCACCTATTCCCACCAGCTCGCCTACGGCTGGTTCTCGCTCGCGGCCGGGGGAATCACGGGAACGGGGCTCGGTCTCGGACAGTCCGGGACGATTCCCCAGATCACCTCGGACATGATTATCGCGGCGGTCGGCGAAGAGCTGGGTCTGCTCGGGATCATCGTCGTGCTCAGCCTCTTCGCCCTCTTCGTCGGCGAGGGCTTCCGAATCGCCCAGCGAGCGCACTCGGACTTCGTCCGACTGGCGACCACCGCCCTGACCGCCGTCGTCGGACTCCAGGCGTTCATCATCATGGCCGGGGTGCTGCGGCTCCTCCCCTTCACGGGAATCACCTTGCCGTTCATGGCCTACGGTGGTAGTTCGCTCGTGGCGAACTACATCATCGTCGCGCTCCTGCTTCGAATCTCGCACGAGAACAACATCGACGTGCGCGGCGGCGCGATACGACGCGTCGAGCTCAAAGGCCGTTGAACGGTTGCAGGATGCTCTCGAGGCACAAGATGGGCGCGGCGACCGCCTGACGCAGCGCGAGGATGAGTGCGTCGCTCGTGCGACAGTCAACGACCTCGCGTCCCCGGGGCGTCATCAGGTCGAGCTCCGCGTAGAAGACGCCACCCTCGTAGCGGACGATCTTCGCGGCGATCACGTCGCTCTGCAGCCGGGCCAGAACCGTCGCGAAGAGTTCGTGGGTCCCGGGACGGCGTCCTTCGCGATTGAACAGGGCTGCGTGCAACGCCGTCGCGTCGGCGATGGCGAGGGGAATCGACACATTGCGGTAGGGGGACTCCGCCTCCATCAAGTGCACCATCGGCGACGGGTCGCCGAGGTCAAAGAGGACCGACTCGACGTGCACGACGCGAAAGGTCTCAACCTGCCGGTCAAGGGGTTTGACGTACCCGCCCGCTTCCTCCGTGGCGGCCTTCTCCGCATCGAGCTCACTCACGCCGATCCACCCCTTCGTCTCGACACCGACAGGACGAGTCCGCCCGCACTGTAGAACACCAGCACCGCCGACCCGCCGTAGCTGAGTAGCGGCAGCGGGATTCCGGTCACCGGCATGATGCCCATCGTCATGCCGATGTTCTCAAAACAACTGAACGCGAAGAAGATGAACACGCCGAGCCCCAGTACGCGGCCCATCGTGTCCTTGGCGGTCCGTCCGATTCGAAACATTCGAAAGGCGACGAACGCCAGGAGCAGCACGATGAGGACCGACCCGATAAACCCCAACTGCTCGCCGATCGCGGTGAAGATGAAGTCGGTCCGTTGTTCGGGCACGTACCCCAACACCGTTTGAAGCCCCTGGAAGAGGCCCGCACCGTGCAAGCCACCCGAACCGATGGCGCTCTTGGCGTTGGAGACCTCGTAGATCAACGGCGCCAGCGCTGGATTCGTCGAGTTCTGATTCAAGAACGAGACGAAGCGGTCGACCTGGTACTTGTGGAGCAGGTCGAAATAGACGGCGCCGGCGACGCCGGCCGATCCAATGATCGCGAGGAACGTCATGAACCGGGGCGGCACACCGGCGATCACCATCATCGACGCGACCACCAGCACGATAATGATCGCCGTCCCCAGGTCGGGCTGCAGCACGATCAACAACAGTGGGGTGCCACCCATCACCAAGATGCGCACGACGTCGTACATGGTGAGGCCATCGGCGCGCCGCTGGGTGTAGGTCGCGATGGCCAGAATGATGACCAGCACCGTGAATTCGCTCGGCTGCACCTGGATGAACCCGAGGTTGTACCACCGTTGCGCGCCGAGGGCGCTCTGGCCGGCGACAAAGACACCGGCCAGAGCGAACAGGGAGATGACGTACAGCGGGGTCGCCAGAATCTCAAATCGCCGGTAGTCGAACCGCGAGATCACGTACATCACGACGATGCCCGCCACCACGAAGAAGCCCTGTCGCTCCAGGTAGTAGTGCGGGTTGTACCCGGCGTTCACCAGGGCGGTGCGCGTCGCCGAATAGATCATGAGCACACCGACGAACCCGAGAGCGACCAGACCGACGAAGAGGCTCCGGTCCATCGAATCACGGCCACGAATCCGGGTCGTCATCGCGCTGAGGGTATCGGTCACGTGATCGCCTCGAGGAGTCGCGCACCTTCAATAGGCACGTCGAACCACCACGACAGCTGACGAGCGGCCTGGTAGGCCAACATCGGTAACCCGTTCACCACTCGACAACCGCTCTCTTCGTACTGCCTCAACCAGGGGGATATCCGTGGTTCATACGTTATATCGACCGCAACCGCTGCGGACTTCGTCGCCACAGGCGTCGAGCGGACCCGTCCCGTGATGGGCGTTGTGTTCACCACCAGTTCAGCGGCTTCATCACCGCTAACGCCCGCACGCACGACGTCGTAGACCACGGCCAGCGCCCGCACCGCCTGCGCGGACCGGGCGACGACGTCGACACGACGGACCCCCGCGCCGGCCAGGGCGTCGATGATCGAGCGGGCGGCCCCACCCGATCCGAACATGACGACCCGTCGACCCGCCACCGAAAACCCGTACTCGCTCTGTAGCGCGTCGACGAAACCAGCACCGTCGGTGTTCCTTCCGTAGACCCGCCCGCCTCGTACGAGGAGTGAGTTCACCGCACCGACCCGACTCGCCGTTTCGTCGACCTCGTCGCACACCTCGAGCAACTGCGCCTTGAGCGGCATCGTCACCGACAGCGCGTCGAACGAATCGGCTAACAGCGAACGGACCCGTTCGACGCGACCACTACCGACCTCGATTCGCGTCGACGTCCCTGACACGCCGGCGATGGCCATGCCCGCCGCGTGCAGCTGCGGCGAGAGCGAATGCCCGATCGGCGAACCGACGACGCCGAGGCGCCACCTCACGCGACGCCGTTCCGCGCCGCCAACTGCTCGTTGTGCAGCTGCTCGGCGAAGGTCGTGGCGAAGGCCTCGGTGCCGGACCGGTCGATGACCGTGAAGTAGAGCCACGGACCCGGGGGCGGATTCAGGACCGCTCGGAGCGCGTCGGGTGAGACCGTACAGATGGGCGTCGGGGTGAGTCCGTTGACGAGGTACGTGTTGTACGGCGAATGGGTTTGGAGCATGGCGTGGGTGACCGTTCCTCCATCCATGCCCAACGCGTACAGCACGGTGGCGTCCATCTGCAACGGCCCCCCCCTCGCGAGACGATTGAAGATCACTCGCGCCACCTTGGGCATGTTGCGGGCGTAGTACCCCTCCTTGTCCACGATGGACGCCGCGGTGATCAACTGGTAGGCGTCCAGTCCCGACCGCGTCGTCGACGACGTGAGCCCCACCGACGACGCTTCGTGATCGAAGGACGATATCATCGCCTCGACCAGGCGCGTCGGAGTCATCTGCGGGGTGACCCGGTACTGACCCACGCCGATCAGCCCCTCGAGTGACCCTCGAGGGTGAAAGGGACTCGGGGCCGCAAGTTTCGCCGCCGCCGCCACGAAGCGATCCGCGAAGGTACTCCCCTCTCGGCTGGCGACCTGGAGCGCGACTTCGTGCAACGTCAGGCCGGCCGTCACCGTGATCAGCGGAGACGACAAGACGCCCTTGACGGCGGCGAACGACGAGTTCTGATGGAACTCGTAGGTCCCCGGAAACACCGTGGGTGCGCCCAACAGCAGGTCGAGACGAAAGGCCAACGGACTGGCGATGACCCCCTTGGCGTGCAACTCACTCGAGACCGTTGAGAGCGAATCGCCGGGGTGCACGGTCACCGTCACCAGACGACCGGGACCCCCGAGGGGATATACCTGGAGCAAGAACCAGGCCACCGCAACGACCACGATGAGCAGCACACCCCCCAGCACCACCCTGATCACCTTACGTGGCACGAAGGCCATCGAGATAACTCTGCAAGAGGACGACGGCCGCCGCGCTATCGATCCGATCGCGATGGTCGGCCGTGCGGTGTCCCGCGGCGCGCAGCGCTCTGGACGCCTCGTGGGTCGTGAGCCGCTCGTCCCATTGGATCACCGTCGCCCGGTGGAGCGCATCTCGCAGATCATGGAACAGTCCGTCCGCCATAAGGGTGCTCGCCGTCTCACGGCCCGATAGGGCAACCGGACGGCCCACCACGATCAAGTCGACCGACTCTTCGTCAACGATCTGGCCGATCAAAATCAGGAGGTGGTCGTCGACGCTGAAGGCCGCACGGGGGAAGGCCATCGTCCGCGCCGAGTCGCTGATGGCTACGCCGCAGCGCTTCGCGCCGGGATCGAGTCCGAGAATCCGGCCCACGACGCTACATCGCTGACGCGGCGATGACGAGCCGATCGATACCCGAGGCGTCGCGGCCACCCGCGAGGGCCACCCGGCTCGATCCACCGCCGCCGCCACCGACCATCGGGGCCAACTGTTTGACGATCTGCACTGCGTCGACTGTTTCGTCCGTCGCCACGGCGATGGCGACCTTGGCGTCGGCCAATCCCGCGAGCACGCACAGACGATGGCCCCGCCGCTGCACCTCCTGGGCGAGCGTGCGCAGTTGCTCGCCGGACAAGCCATCGACCCGGGCCGCGACAACCGGGGTTGGCGTCTCGCGATGGAGCTGATCGGCCAGGGCGGTGAGTTGGGCCTGACGAAGGCCACCGATCTCGCGCTCGAGGTCCCGTTGGCGCTCCAGCATGCGCGTCAGCGCCGGGACGACGTCGTCTTGAGCGGTCTTCAAGATGCCCGCGACCGTAGACACGACCCGCTCGAGCTCCTGGCTGCGCCGCAGCGCGTTCAGGCCGCTCACCGCCTCAATGCGGCGAGTGTTCGCACCAATCGACGCCTCCGCGAGGACCTGGACCTGACCAATGTCCCCGAGGCGGTCGACGTGGGTGCCCCCGCAGAACTCCAAGCTGTGCGACCCCGCTCGAACCACGCGGACCTGGTCGCCGTATTTGTCGCCGAAGAACGCGACCGCCCCCATCGTCTCGGCCTCTTGCTTACTCGTCTGGATGGTGTCGACTTCCTCGTTGTCCACGACGTCGCCGTTCACTATGGTGAGAATCGTCGCGAGCTCCTCCGCCTGGACGGGCGCCCCGTGCGAGAAGTCGAAGCGCAAGCGATCAGGTCCCACGTAGGAGCCCTGCTGACGTACGTGGTCGCCGAGCACCGAGCGCAACCCCGCGTGCAGCAAGTGCGTCGCGGTGTGATTTCGCCGAGTGGCGTCGCGACGCGCCGGATCGATGGTGGCGACCGCCAGCTGGCCGGGCAGGATCTCGCCGTGGAGCAGACCCCGATGCGCAATCAGTCCACCCGCGACGGATTGGGTGTCACTGACCTCGAATCGCCCGGTTTCGGTCACGATCGCGCCCCGGTCACCGACCTGACCACCGGATTCGGCGTAGAAGGGGGTCACGTCCAGAAACAGCTCACTGAAGTCATCACCCTGCAACAGGGCCACCACCTCGGATTCGACGCTGTAGCGCGACGCGTCGCGTCCTACGAATTCGCTGACGCCGTGACGTTCCACGAGGTCGCGATACTGGGAATCGTCCGCAATACGAAGCGTCTTGGCCGAGGACCGCGCCCGTTCGCGCTGGGCCGTCATCGCCGCCGTGAAGGCCTCGTGGTCGACGCTCAGGCCCGACTCGGCCGCGATCTCGTCGGTCAGCTCGATGGGGAACCCGTGGGTGTCGTGGAGTCGGAAGGCGACCTCGCCCGGAATCACGTGGTCGCCCCGTTCCTGCACGGCCGACTTGGCCTCGTCCAGTATGGTCATGCCGGTGCGTAGGGTGCGACCGAACCCCGCCTCTTCACGTTCGAGGATCTCGACAATAAGGTCGCGGTCCTTGACCAGGATCGGGTAGGCCCCCGCCATCTTCTCGATCGTGGCGTCGACGAGCGATTCGACCAGCGGAGCGTCCGAACCCGAGCGGCGCGCCGCCAGGATCGCGCGCCGAATGATGCGTCGCAACACGTAGCCACGACCCTCGTTCGTTGGCAAGACGCCGTCGGCGACGAGCATCGTCATCGCCCGACCGTGTTCGGCGATGCGTCGAATCGCGACGTCCGTGGACTCCGCTCGGCCGTAGGGGGTGCCGACGGCCCGCGACGCCGTCTCCAGCAACGGGGCGAACAGGTCGGTCGCGAAGACTGACTCCACCCCGTTGAGGATTGACAACACCCGCTCAAAACCGGCCCCCGTATCGATGTTCTTCGTCGGCAGGTCGGTCAGGGACCCGCCCGGTCCCCGCTCGTACTGCATGAACACCAGGTTCCAGAACTCGATGAACCGGTCGTCGCCACCGTAGGCGGGACCACCATCGGCGCCGAAGGACGGGCCCTTGTCGTAGAAGATCTCCGAGCACGGACCGCACGGACCGCTTTCGCCCATCCCCCAGAAATTGTCTTCGTCGAGCCGCTGGATCCGCTCCGGTCGTACGCCGATCACGTCGCGCCAGATCGCTTCGGCCTCGTCGTCGGAAAGGTGCACGGTGACCCACAGCCGATCGGGGTCCAACCCGAAGCCCTCGGTGATCAGGCCCCACGCGAACTCGATCGCCCGGTCCTTGAAGTAGTCGCCGAACGAGAAGTTGCCCATCATCTCGAAGAACGTGAGGTGTCGTTGCGTCGTGCCGATGATGTCGATGTCGGGGGCGCGAAAGCACTTCTGGATCGATACCGCTCGGTCGTAGGGCGGCACCTCCTCTTCGAGGAAGAATGGCTTGAACGGAACCATCCCGGCGATCGTGAACAGCAACGACTGGTCGTGTGGGATCAGGCTCGCCGATGGCACCACGGTGTGGCCCCGTTCAGCGAAATAGGACAAAAATATCGATCGGAGTTCGGCGGCTTCCACGGCCCTTACTCTACTGGCGACCCCGTTGAACCTGGGTCCGCGCGACCAGTACGGGTGCGCCACGTCTCGACGCTTCGCGCCTCGTCACCGTGGGCGGAACCGGCAAAGAACCTCTCGCCGATCAGGGGATCGGGTAGGTACTGCTGATCCACCCAACCGGTGGGCTCATCGTGCGGGTAGCGGTATCCGGTCCCGAAGCCTTCGTCGGTGGCCCCGCGGTAGTGCGCGTCACGAAGATGGTCGGGCACGTCGGCCCCGCCGCGGCGTACCGCGTCGGTGGCGGCCTGCAGCGCCCGGGTCACGCTGTTGCTCTTGGGCGCGAGCGCCAGCGCCAGCGCAACGTGAGCCAACGTGAGGCGCGCCTCGGGCAGGCCGACGAACTCCACCGCCCGCGCCCCCGACTCCGCCGTCCACAGGGCGCGCGGATCGGCCAAGCCGACGTCCTCGCTGGCGAGGATGACCAGTCGGCGCGCGATGAATCGCGCGCTTTCGCCGCTCTCGAGCAACGTGACCAGCCAGTACAGCGCCGCATCGGGGTCCGAGCCTCGGATCGACTTGATCAGCGCACTCACCTGGTCGTAGTGCGTGTCGCGGGACTGGTGATAGACCCGGCCGTCTCGAGCGCGCACCACGTGATGGACCTCAACCACGGTGCCCTCGGAGGCGGCGAGCACGACGGCGGTGTCGAGGGTCGTCAAGACGCTGCGTGCGTCGCCGTCGGCCGACTCGAGCAGCGCGTCGTAGGCCTCATCGGTGATATGGACGCCCCGGAGTTGCGCTCCGCGCGCGACCAGTTCGCGCAGGTCGTCGGCCCCGAGTCGCCGCAGGCGCCACAACGTCGAACGACTGAGCAGCGCAGCGTTGACCTCGAAGTAGGGGTTCTCGGTCGTCGCGCCGATTAGAACGACGTCGCCGCTCTCGGTCGCCGGCAACAGGAGGTCCTGTTGCGCTTTGTTGAAACGGTGCACTTCGTCGATGAACAGCACGGTTGAACGGCCCTGTTCGCCGAGCCGCTGACGAGCCCGCTCCAACGCTTCACGAACGTCACGGACGCCGCTGGTGACGGCCGATAGGCTCTCGATCTCGTAGCCGGCACCCGTGGCCGTCAAGCGCGCGATCGTGGTCTTACCCGTGCCCGCCGGTCCCCACAGGATCATCGACGTCAGACGCTGAGCGGCCACCATGGCCCGAATCGGCCCCGTCGCACCAACCAGGTGGACCTGACCGACCACGTCGTCGAGTGAACGAGGTCGCAACAACTCCGCGAGGGGCGCCGACTGTCGGCGGCGTCGATCGGCGGCGTCGTCGAACAGCGACGTCACGAGCCCTTCGGAACCGGGCGAAGGTGTAGGTCGCGAAGTTGACGCTCACCGATCGCCTTCGGCGCACCGGTCATCAGGTCCGCGCCCGATTGGGTCTTGGGGTAGGCGATCACCTCTCGAATGTTCTCCTCGCCCGCGAAGATGGCCACCAGACGGTCGATGCCGAAGGCGAATCCCGCGTGGGGTGGCGCACCGTACTTGAAGGCCCCGAGCAAGAAGCCGAACCGGCTCGCCGCCTCATCGTCGGAAATGCCCAGCGCCGTAAAGATCCGCGACTGGATATCCGCGCGGTGGATGCGCACCGAACCACTACCGAGTTCCCAGCCGTTGAGGACCAGGTCGTAGGCCTGGGAGCGTACGTGGAGCGGGTCGGTCTCGATCAAGTCGAGGTCGTCGGCGTGGGGCATCGTGAAGGGGTGGTGCGCCGCCATCAGGTTCCCTTCGTCGTCGACGCCCTCGAACATGGGGAACTCGGTAACCCAGAGGTAGCGGTGCGGACCCTGACTGACCGGTGGTGCGCCAATCGCCACCCGCAACGCGCCGAGGACGTGACAGGCCAGGTCGTGTTCGTCGGCGACGACGAGGACGAGGTCGCCCTCGACCGCTCCGTCGACCGATCGGACCGCGGACCGCTCCTCGTCGGAGAGGAACCGGTCGAGGGGCGAGTCGAGTCCGTCGGCGGTGATCCGGAACCACGCCAGACCTTTCGCACCCAGTGATTTGGCGTGATCGGTGAGCTGATCGAGTCGACTTCGCGCGAACGTCGCACCCTCGCTCACTCGAATCGCCTTGACGCACGGCGCCGCGAACGCCTTCACAGCCGTGGCGGCGAACGCCGCCGAAAGAGTCTGCAGCGTCATGGCGAAGCGCAAGTCCGGCTTATCCGTGCCGTATCGGTCGAGCGCTTCGGCCCACGTCATCGAGTCGATCGTCGTCGGACGAACGCCCGTCGCGACCTCGGCGGCGTCGAGCACCGCCCGTGACACGAAGCCCATGATGTCCTCTTGGGTGACGAAGCTCGCTTCGATGTCGAGCTGCGTGAACTCGAACTGTCGATCGGCGCGCAGATCCTCGTCACGCAGGCAGCGCGCAATCTGGTAGTACCGATCGAATCCGCCAACCATCAGTAACTGCTTGGCGATCTGGGGGCTCTGGGGCAGCACGTAGAACTCGCCGGGGTGCAGCCGTGACGGTACGACGAACTCGCGCGCGCCCTCGGGCGTCGGCGCCCAGAGCAGTGGCGTCTCGACCTCACAGAAGTCCTGCTCGTCCATGGCGAGTCGCAGCGCCCGGTTGACACTGGCCCGAAGTCGCAGATTTCGCTGCATGGCGTCGCGACGAAGGTCGAGGAACCGGAACCGGAGCCGGACTTGTTCGTCGATCGCCGTTCGGTCGTCCAACTGGAACGGCGGTGGCTCCGCGGCGGCTAACACTTCGACGACGCACTCGGTCAGCTCGATCGTCCCGGTCGCGAGGCGATCATTCACGGTTCCCTCGGGTCGACGGGCCACCGTACCGGTCACTCGCACGACGTATTCACTGCGAACGTCGACGGATCCATCGACGACGGCCTGGACCACGCCGGACCGGTCACGGACATCGACGAAGGCGAGGTGCTCGCCGTGTTCGCGACGCTTGGCGACCCACCCACAGACCGTGATCCGGCTCCCGATCATCGCCTCGTCAACCGACGCGCAGAGCACGTCCCGCAGACTCGTCGCTTCACTGTTGGTCGCTGTCATCTTCACTTCTTCGTCACTAAGTCGAGCATGACCGACACGAGTTCGTCGCGCGCCACGCTTCGCTGGGTTTGAGAAACTTCCCCGCTTCGCAGGTCCCTAATCGTAACCTGGGACGAGGCCAGTTCCGTCGGACCCACGAGCACGGCGAATCGAGCACCCGATCGATCCGCCACCTTCATCTGGGCCTTCATCGAACGATTGTCGTACGCGCGTTGCACGGACAATCCGGCGACGCGCAGTTGGTCGGCGTAGAGCGTCGCCGCGTCGGTGCCCGTCGTATCGACGACGAAGACGTCGGGGGTGCGGTTCACGAGCGACCCGTCAACGCCCTCGGCCTCGCGCGCGAGCAGCAGGCGTTCGATTCCACTACCGAACCCGATGCCACTCGTCGCGGGACCACCGAGCTGTTCGGCCAGCTTGTCGTAACGGCCACCACCCCCAATGGCGTTCTGGGCGCCGTCGAGCGCGTCCGCGACGAATTCGAAGGTCGTGCGGGTGTAGTAGTCGAACCCCCGTACCAGCCGAGGGGTGAGGGTTGACTGGATCCCCAGGCGTTCAAGGCCATCGACGACTCGATCGAAGTGCGCGCGACAGTCGTCGCACAGGTGATCGGGCAACATCGGACCGGACTCGGTCACGGCGCGGCAACCGGGTCGCTTACAGTCCAGCACGCGCAAGGGATTGGCCGACCAGGTCTGGCGGTGCTCGTCGCACAGCAACGCCTCGTGCTCGCCTAAGTGGGTGACGAGCAACGCGACGTACCGTCCACGACACTCGTCGTGCCCCATGGAATTGATGAGCAAACGAACCCGTTGGAGTCCGATCGCCGCGTAGAAGCGCCAGGCCAACGCGATGACTTCAACGTCGACGGCCGGGTCGTCGGTGCCGAGGACTTCGACCCCGAGTTGATGATGTTGACGGTACCGTCCGGCCTGCGGTCGTTCGTATCGAAAGGCGGGCGTAACGTACCACGCCTTCCACGGCGTCGGTGGCTGGTGTTGAACGAACGCTCGAACTACCGAGGCCGTGCCCTCGGGCCGAAGGGCCAAGGTCCGATCGCCTCGGTCGGTGAAGACGTACATCTCCTTGGAGGCGACCTCACTCGTCTCACCGATACCGCGGTTAAAGACTCCGACATCCTCGAAGAGCGGCGTAATCACGAGGGAGAATCCGTAGCGATACGCCAGCGTCGCGAAGGTCCCGATGAGACCCTCCCAGAGCGCCGACTGGCGTCCAAGGACATCGTGGGTGCCCACGGGCGCACGAAACTGCGACGGGGATTCGTTCATGTTCCCTTATTCTGTCCGGAGATCTGACGGAAGGCGTCGAAGACGCCGTCCACCGCCTTCAGGGCGCCGAGCAGACTCGATAGGTGGGTTGGGTCGACCAGTTCCACGTCGAACACCATGCGAACGATGCGCGCACCCGACGTCGTCGAGCTCGACGAGATGATGTTCAGGTGATACTCCGCTACGACCTTCGACACGTCGAGCAGCAGCCTCGAGCGATCGAACGCGAGTACTTCAAGCACGGCGCGATACTGACCGCCGACCGAACCATCCCACTCGACGTCGATGATCCGCTCACCCAGTCGATGCGCAAGTGCGACGGCGTTCGAGCAGTCGTCGCGGTGCACCGAAACACCTCGGCCCTGGGTGATGAAGCCCATGATCGCGTCGCCGGGCACGGGTGAGCAGCAACGCGCCAGATGGATCATCACGTCGTCGAGACCTTCGACGTAGACCCCCGCGCTTCGTCGCGCGGTGCGGTTGTTGCGCGGCATCTTGGTGACCGTGGTCGGCAACTGCTCGGCCTCTCCCCCGTGCAGCTCGCGTTCGAGGCGCTGCACGACGGCGAGCGCTGAGATCTGAGCGCTGTCGATTGCCATGAACAACGCATCGAGGTCTTCGAGGTTGAGCGAGGTGATGACCGCGTCGAGTGCGCTCGACGAGAGCGAGGTCGCGATCGGCAACCCTTCGCGGCGCAAAGCCTTGGTCAACTCCTCGCGTCCGCCTTCGATCGCGTCCTCGCGGCGTTCGCGCTGGAACCATTGGCGGATCTTGGACTTCGCGCGGGACGACTTGGCGATCTTCAACCAGTCCCGGGACGGACCGGCCGACTGATGCTTACTGGTGACAATCTCCACGACGTCCGCGGAGTGCAGGACCGTATCGAGTGGCACCAACCGCCCATTGACCTTGGCGCCGACGCAGTGGTGGCCCACTTCGGTGTGCACCGCGTAAGCGAAGTCGATCGGGGTCGCCCCTTCGACCAGCGCGATCACGCGCCCCTTCGGCGTGAAGACGTAGACCTCGTCGTTCCCGAGGTCGAGCTTCAGCGCCTCGAGGAAGGCGATGGGGTCATCCTCCTCTTGCTCGACGTCCGCCAGTCGCTGCATCCACGCGATCTCTTTGGTCGAGGCGCCCTCCTTGTACCCCCAGTGCGCCGCGATACCGAATTCGGCTCGGCGATGCATCTCCTGGGTGCGCACCTGCACCTCCACCGACTTTCCACGGGGTCCGATGACCGTCGTGTGCAGCGACTGGTACAGGTTAAATTTCGGCGAGTTGATGTAGTCCTTGAAGCGACCTTGGACCGGCGACCAGAGGGCGTGGATTGCTCCCAGCACCGCCCAGCAGTCGCGCTCTTCTTCCACGATGACCCGCAGTCCCACCAGGTCGAAAATGTCGTCGAACTCCTTGCCGCCGACCACCATCTTCTCGTAGATGCTCCAGAGATGCTTCGGACGGCCCCGGACGTCGGCTCGAATACCGAAGCCTTCGACCTTGGCCATCAACGAATCCATCACCTCGTGCAGGTACGCCTCCCGTTCGGGCTGACGGGCGGCGACCATCTGCTCAATCTCGGCGTACCGCTTCGGGTGCAGGGTCGCGAAACTGAGATCTTCGAGTTGCCACTTGACCTGTTGGACGCCGAGTCGATGTGCCAGCGGCGCGTAGACGTCGAGTGTCTCCTGGGCGATTGCCCGTTGGCGGTGCATCGGCATAACCGAAATTGTCCGCATGTTGTGCAGACGGTCGGCCAGCTTGATGATCAGTACCCGCCAGTCGCGCGCCATCGCGATGAACATCTTTCGAATAGTGGCCGCCTGCTGGGCCTCCTTCGAGTCGAATTCGAGACGATCGAGTTTCGTGACGCCGTCGACGACTGCCGCCACCTGTTCGCCGAACTCGCCCGCCAGCCAACTCGTCGTCATGCCCGTGTCTTCCACCGCGTCGTGGAGGAGGGCGGCCGCAATCGTCGGTGCGTCCAGTCCCAGGTCCGCCACGATACCCGCCACCGCGATCGGGTGGGTGACGTAGGGTTCGCCCGTGCGACGGAGCTGGCCCTCGTGCGCGGCGATGGCCGCGACACCGGCCCGGCGGATGATATCGACGTCACCGTCGACGTGATGCTCGCGATAACGGGCCACGATGCGGTCGACGGAACTGATTAACGCGGCATCCGTTGAAAGTCGAGACGTCAAGCTAACCATGGCGTCAGCCTACCGGTCGTCTATCGCCGTTTCTGCTTCCGAGCCCGGGCCTGCACACCCGCCGACTTGGTCGCGTTCGTCGCGCGCACCGAGCGCTGGCTCCCGTCGCTACTCAGCATCGCGGCCTCGGCCGGACTGAAGACGTGGTGGTCGGAACGCGACATCACCCGTGCGGCGAGGTCGACGTATCGCGGTTCACGTTCCTTCAGGATCGCGAGCAACGGGCTCGCGATGAAGATCGACGAGTACGCCCCACTGATCAGACCGACGGTCAGGGCCAGACCGTAGTTCTGCAAAGTCGTCGCCCCGAGGATGTAGGCACCGACGATCAGGACCGACAGGACCGGCAAGATCGCGACCAGGGAGGTGTTGATCGAGCGCGCGAGCGTCTGGTTCATCGACAGGTTGACCATGTCGCTGTAGGTGAGTTCGCCGCCCTTGAGCACCGATCCCGTGTTGTCTCGGACCCGGTCGAAGACCACCACCGTGTCATAGAGCGAGTAACCGAGGATGGTCAGCACGGCGATCACGGTGTCCGGCGTGATCTGGAAGCCCAAGAGCGAATAGACGCCAATCGTGATCAAGAGGTCATGGATCATCGCGACGAAGGCTGCCAGCGCCATCTTCGGCTCGAAGCGTGCACTGATGTAGGCGATGACCGCGATGAAGAAAACGAGCAATGCCTCGAGCGCCCGGCGCGTGATCTGACCACCCCAGGTGGGACCGACGTTGCTCGTTGAGACCTGGTTCGCGTTCACGCGCGCCAGCTTCGCCATCGCGTTGATGACCTGGTTGGTCACCGTGTTTTGCTGGGTGCTGGAGAGCGAGTTGATGTCCGCCGAGACCTGGTAGGTATCAGCACCCAACTTCTCCACCACGGGCTGGGACAGCCCCGCGTGCTCGACGGCCGTGGTGACCGCCGAGATCGAGGTATTGGGCGCCAAGACCTCCCACGAACTGCCGCCCTTGAAGTCGATGCCGAGATTGAAACCACGTACCGAAAGCGAGGCGATGCCGAGCACGATGATCGCGATCGACACACCGAACCACACCTTTCGTCGCCCGACGAAGTCGAACTTCGTCAAACCTCGATAGACCCGACTCAAACGACCGGGCGATGGGGCCACCGGGGCCGTCACGCTACTCATTGGTCGCTCCCACTGCCAGACCGGCCGCCATCGACAGTGCGCTCGACTCGTCCGTGCTCCGTCGACCGAGCAGGATCACAAGTGGTCGGGTGAAGTACCACGTGATACCGATGTCGAGCAGCGTCGAGAGCCCCAGGAAGAAGGCGAAACCACGCACGTCGCCCACCGCGATCAGGTAGAGCAGGACGGCCGCGAGGAGGCTGACCGTGTCCGCCGCGAGCACGGTACGCCACGCCGAGCGGAAGCCCCGGTCAACCGAGGAGCGAATCGATCGTCCTGCTCGAGCTTCGTCTTTTAATCGTTCGAAGTACACGATGTAACTGTCCACCGTGATACCGATCGACACAATTAATCCGGTGACACCGGCCAGTGTGAAACTCGGTGCGAAGGCGGTGTGACCGAGCGCGGAGATGATTGCCCACAGCAGCGCGCCGGTGACGCCCAGACCGAGGACGATGACGAGGCCGAGGAGGCGGTAGTAGACGATCGTGTAGAGCAAGACCAGTCCCAGTCCCACCAACCCGGCGCCGAGCCCGGCGACGAGGGCGCTGTGGCCGAGGGTCGGCGACACCGTTTGGGTCGTCAAGGCGATCAGTCGAACCGGGAGGGCACCGAATTGCATGGCCAACGCCAGGTTCTTGGCCGAGGACTCGGTGAATGACCCCGAGATCTGCCCCTGGCCGTTAAAGGAACTGAACGTCGCCTGGTCGGGCTGGATCAGCGGTGCCGACTGGACGACGCCGTCCAATTCGATCGCCAATTCGGCGTGGAAGTTGGCCTGGGCGACGCGGTCCCACGCCGGACTGCCGGCTCCGGTCAAGCTGTAATTCACGACCCACGCACCGACCTGGTCCTGTTGGGCAATGGCGGTCTTGACGGCTTGACCGGTCAGCTCCGCCGGTCCGAGCACGTATCGAACACTGCTCGAACCGAGAGCGGGGAGCAACACGGTCGCGTTCTTGTTATCACTCTGAGGTGACGTGGAGGCGATCTTGGCGTACTTCGGGTCCAACCCGATGTTGTTCGTCGGCTGGCCGGTGCTGGTGTTCACGGCAAGGTTCGCCGCTGACATCAGGTAGTTCGACCCACAACTGGGGATCGTCGCCACCGTCTTGGCGTGTTTGGACGGCGCGGATGTCTGGCACAGCACTGGTCGGAAGAGCAACTGGGCCGTTTGACCAACGGCCTTCAACACCGTACGGGCATCGGTGACACCCGGGACGCTAACCACCACGTCCTTACCTTGCAGATTGACCTGCGCGCCGGAGACGCCGAGCCCGTTGACCCGATTGTTAAGGATCGTGACGACCTCTTGCATGTTGGCCGTCGACGTGGCCGTGGCCGGCTTGTAGACGACCGACAGCCCACCAGCCAGGTCGAGGCCCAGCTTCGGACCCCAGCCGAACGACAACGTCGTAATGAGTGCCCCGAACGAAATAAAGATCGTCAACAACAGGCTTACGACGAGCGATCGCCGAGAACCGACGGTCGCCGCCATTACTGCTCGTCGCCTTCAGCAGTCGGTTCGTCGCTGACCACCGGTGCGGGATCGAATCGGCGCGCGATGGCCGACGGCACGAAATCGAGCTCGACCCCGCTCGCGCTGCGCAGCGTGATGAGGTCCGAGTCGTTACGCACGACGGTGCCGACGAAACCACCGATCGTCTGGGCGCGCTCCCCGACCTCAACCTTGCGAGCCTCGAGACGAGCCTGCTTCTGCTTCTTGTTGCGAGGGCGCAGGTAGAAGAAGTAGAGCGCCCCAAAAACCACTAAATAGATGATCAAGATCGACGAGCTTCCGCTCGAACTTGCAAACATGTGGCTTTCCTCCGGCACTAGACCCCAGAAACCCTAGCCCACGGGGGGCCGACCTTTAGACAAATCCGCCCTGAGGCGGGCGAAGGCCCAGGTGCGCGTAGGCGCGTTCCGTCGCGATCCGTCCGCGCGGCGTGCGGATCAGTAAACCGGCCCGGAGGAGATAGGGCTCGTAGGCGTCCTCGATGGTCATCGCCTCCTCGCCGCAGGCGTGACTGAGTGTCACGAGACCGACCGGCTGGCCGCTGAACTGACGGCAGAGCAGCCCCAAAATCCTTCGATCGAGCTTATCGAGACCCAAGACGTCGACGCCGAACAGCTCTAACGCCTCTACCGCGACCCCCGAGCTGACCGCGTCGAGGTCGTTGACCGCCGCGAAGTCCCGGACGCGTCGAAGGAGTCGATTCGCGATTCGGGGCGTGCCGCGACTGCGAGACGCGATGACGCCGGCCGCCGCGTGGTCGATCTCGATACCGAGCAGGCCGGCCGATCGCTCCACGATCGAGGTGAGTTCGGTTTCGTCGTAGAGGTCGAGCTGCCCCACGAATCCAAAACGGTCGCGCAACGGTGCGGCAACGAGGCCCGTCCTAGTCGTCGCACCGATGAGCGTGAAGTTCGGCAGGTCGAGCCGGATGGACCGCGCCGACGGTCCGCGTCCGATCAACACGTCGAGGCGACGGTCCTCCATGGCTGGGTAGAGGACCTCTTCCACCGATCGACTGAGCCGATGGATCTCATCGATGAACAGCACGTCTCCGTCGTGAAGGTCGGTGAGCAACGCGGCGAGGTCCCCCGGGCGGGTCAAGACCGGGCCCGACGTGATTCGAAGTCCGGCGCCCATCTCGTTGGCGACGATCGACGCGAGTGAGGTCTTGCCCAATCCCGGCGGACCGGCGAATAGGAGGTGATCGACGACTTGCCCGCGCGATCGGGCGGACCCGAGCACGATCTCCAGGTGTCCGATGAGATCGCGCTGCCCGACGAAACCGTGCAGCGTCGTCGGGCGGAGTGACGCCTCGCTGCGCCGCTCGGGTTCTTCGGCCTGCGCATCCACGAGGGGCGGCCCAGCCCCGAGGTCAATATCGCGCCGACTCACGTGCCCCCCAGGTATCGCAGCGCGGTGCGCAGCGCCGCGCTCTCGTCAGTGGGTAGTTCGACGGCGCCCAACTCTCGAATCTCCGCCGAACCGTAGCCGAGCCGTCGAAGGGCTTCTTCGATCGCCGCAGGCACGTTGTCCGAAGGGGTTGCGGATTCGGACGCGACCGAGACCTTGCCGTGCAACTCGAGGACGATCCGGTTCGCCGTCTTCACGCCGATGCCCGGGATTGACGCCACGGTTTTGTGATCACCGGACTCAATCGCTTCGGCGAGGACCGGCATTGGCATCGTGCGCAGTGCCGCGAGCGCAGTCGACGGGCCCACCCCGGGGGTCGCCAGTAACTGCGCGAAGAAGGCGCGTTCCTCGAACGTCTCGAAGCCGTACAGGACAATCGCGTCGGCCCGCACGACGGTGTAGACCGCGAGCTCGACGACGCTGTCGATTCCCGGCGGCCGACTCGCAGCGACGTGCACCTCGTAGCCGACTCCTCGCACGTCGACGATGGTGGCGCCCGACGGCAGGTTCGCCAAGACACGACCGTTGATAAAGCCAATCACGACGCAACCCCGCTGAGACGATGTTCGGTGCGACAGGTCGTGAAGTAGGTGATCGCGAGCGCCAGCGCATCCGCGGCGTCTGGCGGTTGCGGAATCGAGTGAAGTCCGCAAAGCCGCGCAACCATGCCCTGGACCTGTAGTTTGTCGGCCGCGCCGTAACCCGTCACCGCTAGCTTCGCCTCTTGGGCTGTGAATTGACGGACTTCAAGGCCGCGAGCGCCCGCGAGCGCCACCGCAACCCCACTGGCCTGTGCGACCGGTATCGCGGTCTTGGCGTTGCGCTGGAAGAACACACGCTCCACGGCCACGGCATCCAGGTCGACCTCGTCCAACAGCGTGGTGAGTTCCACGAGCAGTTGACCCAGGCGCCGCTCGACGGGGTCGGCACGGTCCGTTTCGATGACACCAGCACGAACCGCTCGAAAGTTCTCCGGTCCTTGCAACGAGCCCTCCACGACCCCGAAGCCGCATCGCGTCAAGCCCGGGTCGATTCCCAATACGAACATGTGTTCGATTGTATCGGCATCCGTTACCCGTCTTGGGGAATCCCGGTGGCGTGATTACTCCTCGAACGTCGCCAAGATCTCGTCGGGAATGTCGAAGTTCGCGTACACGTTCTGCACGTCATCGTGATCGTCGATTGCGTCCACCAGTCGCAGAATCTTTTTCGCCTCGACCTCCTCGGCGACCTCGATCATGGTCTGAGGCACCAGGGTCAGTTCGGCGCTCGTGACCGTGAGTCCAAAGCCCTCGAGCGCGTCGCGAACGCGCCCTACATCGTGTGGCTCAGTGGTCACCGTCACCGCATCGGCCGCCGTGGTGAAATTCTCGCCGCCGGCCTCGAGCACCCACTCCAACATCTGGTCCTCGTCGACCGGACCCCTAACTTCGATGAGGCCCTTGCGGTCGAACTGCCACGACACGGCACCGGGCTCGGCGATCGAACCGCCATTTTTCGAGAACAGGTGCTTGATCTCCGCGCTGGTTCGGTTCCGGTTATCGGTCAGGGTCTCGACGATGACGGCGATTCCACCCGGGGCGTACCCTTCGTACGTGACCGCCTCGTAACGGGCACCTTCGAGCTCACCGGTGCCGCGCTTGATCGCGCGCTCGATGGTGTCGATGGGGACCGACGCTTCACGAGCCTTCTGGTACATCGTGCGAAGACTCGCATTGGCGGACTGGTCACCGCCACCCTCACGAGCCGCCACCTCGACCTGACGGATCAACTTGGCGAAGACTTTGGCGCGGGCGCTGTCCTTGGCACCCTTACGGTGCTTCGTCGTCGCCCACTTCGAATGGCCGGACATAGTTCCTCCTGCCCCATTGGGCGTTGCAATGCTATCGGAGAACTACAGTGACTCCACGAACAGTCGGTGGATCTGGTCATTGTCGGTGAGCTCTGGGTGGAACGAACAGCCCCACGCATTGCCTTGGCGAACGAGGACGGGCGTTGACCCGCTCCCGTGATCGTGCATCGCCAACACGGAAACCGACTCCGACCACGACTCGATCTTCGGCGCACGAATGAAGACCCCGGGAACGCTACCGAGTCCGTCCACCTCGATCATCGTCTCGAAACTGGCAATCTGGCGGCCAAAGCCGTTACGCCGGACGTCGACGTCAATCGTGGCGAAACTCCACTGGTCGGCTCGTCCGTCCAATATCGTGCGGCTCAACAAGATCAGACCCGCGCACGTGCCCAGCACCGGCAGCCCTTCGCCGAGGCGAGTTGCGAGCAAGGGCCGAATGCCCGATGTCTCCAAAAGCCGAGCAATCGTGGTCGATTCTCCGCCCGGGATCACCAGTCCAGTCACATCCTCGAGCTGCTCGGCGGTGCGTACCGCGACGACATCGACGCCTATCGCGCTCAACATGGCGACGTGCTCGCGCACGTCACCCTGCAGCGCCAAAACGCCGACCCGCAGTGCTACCACCCTCGTTCGGCCAGGCGCTGATCCAGGGTCGCCATCTCCGAGCCGCGCATGGCCGCGCCGAGTCCGGTCGAAACTTTGGCGACGACTGACGCGTCCTGGTAGTGCGTCGTGGCCTCCACAATGGCTCGCGCCATCCGCTGGGGGTCCTCACTCTTGAAGATCCCCGATCCCACGAACACTGACTGCGCGCCGAGTTGCATCACCAGCGACGCGTCGGCCGGGGTCGAGATTCCACCCGCACAGAACATCGGTACGGGCAGCGCACCCGTCTGGGCGACTTCGAGCACGAGTGGCAACGGCGCCTGCAGATCCTTGGCCAAACGGTAGATCTCCGCCTCGTCGGCCGTCACCAACCGCCGCATCTGGGCGTTGATCGTGCGCAAGTGCCGTACGGCCTCGACCACGTTCCCCGTTCCCGCCTCGCCCTTGGAGCGGATGAGGCAGGCCCCTTCGCCAATCCGGCGAAGCGCCTCGCCGAGGTTGGTCGCCCCACAGACGAACGGAACGGTGAAGCCCCATTTGTCGATGTGGTTGTCCTCGTCGGCCGGTGTGAGGACCTCGGACTCGTCGATGTAGTCGACGTCGAGCGCCTGGAGAATCTGGGCTTCGGCGAAGTGCCCGATACGCGCCTTGGCCATGACCGGAATCGTGACCGTCGCCTGGATCTCTTGAATCATCTGCGGGTCGCTCATGCGCGCCACGCCACCGTCGCGACGAATGTCGGAGGGCACGCGCTCAAGCGCCATGACGGCGACCGCACCCGCATCTTCGGCGATCTTGGCCTGTTCGGGGTTGACCACGTCCATGATTACGCCGCCTCGAAGCATGTCCGCCAGCCCCCGCTTCACGCGCGCAGAACCGACGACCGAACTGTCTGATGAAAGAGTCATGCCACCAGCCTACCGGGCGTCATCACCACTCTTCGAGGGCCAACGATCGCAGTTGGGGGTCGTCGAGGTCACCCAAGTCCGACGTTGATCGGTCGGCGAAGGGGTTGAACCACGACCATCTCGTCATCTGGAACGCGGCGGTTGCGAAGTACGAACCCTCAGCTACTTCCTGGTCAGCGCAACGATGAAGCGCACCGGCCAATCCCAACGGGTAGCGAATAGCCGCGGCGGCGACTTCGTCAGCGCGATAACACTGGCCAACACCGGCCAGCGCGCGACGCGTTGCGTCATCGGTGGAGACCGACGCAGCGATGCACTGCCGTTCGACGAGTCCGAGCCGTTGACGCGCCAGACAGTGGGCGACGACACCCTCCAATTCAATCAACTCAAAATCGCGGAGCAACGCGCTCGTCACGTACAGGACCAGTCCACCGTCACGACGCATGAGGGTCGCGTTAAATCCGGCGTCGTCAATGATGACCGCCCGAACTCCGTCGACTCCGAAGGTCGCGCTCAGCCGATCGACGACGGTGGCGAGACGCTGGCGATCGTGATCGCTGCCCCCTTCGCGCGTCTGGTCGCGGACGCCGTCACCGACGCCCGCCCCCGTGCGCTCCAACCGCTCAAACGACCGATACAGGTCCCATCCGTAGACCGCACCGACCACCCCACCTGCGACCAGTAGCCACGGCGATATCACGAAGCCAATCATCAGGGCGATGACGACGACGGCCACCACCACGGTTGCCGGGATACGACGGCGCCACGCGAACCGGCGAACGGCGGTGCGATTCGCCTCACGCTCCGTGGCCGATGGCACGTACGGGCTCTGCCAGTTCGGGTCCAAGACCGGCTCGACGTAGCGCGGCCCTCGGTCACGCGCCGACGGACGGCGATTGCGTGACTTCTGCTTCGTGGCCATCCCTCTAGGCTACCGTGCGCGTTCGTAGCGGTGGCGAGCCTGCACGTAGCGTTGCTCGTACTCGTCAACCAGGTGGTGCATCGACCAGCGCGACGCGTGCTCGCGCGCCGCGTCGAGGTCCTGTCGATCGTGCCGCAACGCGACCTCGATACCCACCTCCAACGCGTGCGGGTCACCGGGCGCCACCAGTACGGCGTGTCCACCCGCCGCCTCTCGATAGCCCACGATGTCACTGGCGACCAACGGAACCTCACTCGCCATGGACTCGAGCAGTACCAGGCCGAAACTCTCACCGCGCAGCGCCGGGGCGACGATGACCGAGGCCCGGCGCATCCAGGCACGCTTCTCGTCGTCGCTCGGCGCCCCCACGAACTGACAGTCGCCATCTAATCCGGCTAGCGCTTTCAATCTGGTTCGCTCGGGACCGTCACCCAGCACGACCAACCGCCAGCGCTCGGCACCGCGGGCGTTGTGTTGGCGAACGGCCTCGATGGCGATGGCGACCCCCTTGCGCTCCTCGAGACGCCCCACGACGAGCACCGTTGGCGTCGTGGGAACGACTCGCGCGAACTCGACGAAGCGTTCCACCTCGAAGCCGTTGAACAGCACCTCGGGCGTGACGTCGGCCGCACGACCCATCGTCGCCGCCGCCGCCGGGCTCACCGCGACCGTGACGTCAAGGTGTGAAGCCAGCCGTCGCAGGAGCGGCCCGGTCAGCACCGTGGCGGGACCGTTGCCGCTGCGGTGGAAGGTCCCGACCGTCGGGGCCACGTGGGCCCGGAGCGCCGACCAGCCCAACAACGGTGCGAACGGCTCGTGCAGGTGCACGACGTCGGGTGCTCGACGTACGACCAGGTCGGCGAGCTGACGACCCGCCATCGGCGACAACGTCAACGGTGCCCGTGACCCGTTCGCGGGCAGCGAAAGGAGTCGTCCAAATCGATGGACCGTCGCGGGCGTGTCGTAGTCACGGGTGTCCCGAGAGTCCGGTGCGACCAGGTCCACCTCGTAATCGCGGCGCGCGAGCTCGCGGCTCATCGACAGCGCCTGTTCCTGGACGCCGCCGAACACACTCAACGCATAGGGCGAGACGAGTACGACGCGTCGTCGCGTCACGGGGTTTCGAATCGCGGCTGCAAGACGTGCCACTGCTCGGGTGCGCGACGGATCAACCCTTCTAGTTCCTTCGCGATTGACTGGGTCACTCGGGCCACGTCGTCGCGCAACCGTCCGAGCCGTTCGGCGGGAATCGGCGGTGTGATGACCGCGAAGTGGTCTCGACCAGGGCCGGCGTAGCACGCCGCGGCGACGAGCGCCGCCCCGGTGCGCAGCGCCAGTGTCGCCGGGCCCGCGGGAAATGTGACCCGCTCACCGAAGAATTCGACCGGTATGCCGTTACCGACCAAGTCACGATCGCACAGCAGGCCGACCACCCCTCCTCGACGAAGGGTGTCGAGCAGGACCGTCCCCGCGTGTGAATCCAGGGGCTCGATCGTGATTCCGATGCTCTCGCGTTTCGATTTGAACCACTCGAAGAGCGCGGGTGGCTCGAGCGCTTCCGCGACCGCCGTCATCGGCATGCCGATCTGGGCCAACAGCGCGCCACCCCACTCCCAGCTGCCCACGTGGGGCAACGCGACGACCACGCCGGCTCCCGCGGCGTACGCCGCATCGAGGTACCCCCGACCTTCCGAGATTTGGAATCGATCGGTGATCGTCGTCGCTGAGAGCGCCGGCAACTTCGCGCCCTCCGCCCAATACTGGCCGTAACTCGCCAAGGCGCGTTCGACGTAGCGATCGATCAATTCTGGGTCGAGGTCAATCGAACCGCCCAGCGCGCGGCGCAGGTTGGCGGCCAAGTGCCGCCGAGAATCCTTGGCGGGGATCGAACGACCGATTCGTCGGGCGGCCGCCACGGCCAACGACTCGGGCACCCGCTCAATCAGTGCGCCAAGAAACCGGAACGTCGCGACGCGCGCTCGCCCCGCCACGCTCAATGGCGCGACGCCCGAGTCAACGCCCGCCTCGTTCGTCCGACGTTGCGATGGGGCCGGGTAACGGGTCGGCGAAGCGGCTCCGGTCGGGCGGCCACGCGCCACACCCGCAGGAAACGCCCGACGGCAGTCATCGCGGTCAGCACCAACATGAGCCACAGGACCGGAACGAAGATCTGTGTCGCCAGGAGGCCCACACCCAACAGGATCATCCGTTCGGCGCGCTCCATCAGTCCGCCCTTGGCGGACAGACCGAGGCTCTCCGCCTTCGATCGCTGGTAGGAGATCAGGAACGTCGTGGTCATGATGGCGAACGGCAGCAGCACGAGCTGCCCGCGCTGGTGAGCCGTCAGGTAGTAGGCGACGCCGCCGAGCAGGAAGGCATCGGAGACTCGATCAATCACGGAGTCAAAGAAACTCCCCCGCTGACTCGCCCGGTGCGAGGCCTTGGCCACGGCGCCGTCGAGCATGTCGTGGAAGCCGGTCGCCGCGAGCAGCAGGATCGCGACGTAGTGATAACCCACGCCAATCGCCCACGCCGTCAGCGCCGCGAAGACGAGTCCCGAACCAGTCAGCACGTCGGCCGAGACCCCACGACGGACCAGCCATCGACCCACGGGCGCCGTGGTGGCGTCTACCGATTTACGGAAATTGCCATCGAACATTGATCCCCCGGACCGTTTCCACAATTCTAGCGGGGTCGGGCCTCACGCTTCGTCTTCCATGTACGGATGAACCTTGTTCCAGGTCGAAGCGAGCGATTCGGGTAGAACCCGAACTTCGCCAATCGTGGTCATGAAATTCGTGTCCCCATTCCACCGGGGCAGCACGTGCGCGTGCAGGTGCTTGGGGATTCCAGCGCCCGCCGCCTGACCAAGGTTCATACCGACGTTCATCCCTTCCGCGCCGTAGGCGCGCTCCAACGCCCGCGCGGTGCGGCGAATGGCCAAGCTGAAATTGAGGTACTCCTCATCGTTGAGGTCCACCAAACCGCTGAGGTGTCGACGCGGCAACACCAAAAGGTGACCTGAACCATAGGGGAAGGCGTTGAGCACCACGAACGTGTCGCTCCCCCGCCAGAGCACCCCCGTCTCGCGATCGACCGACTGCTCAGCCAACACGCAAAACACGCACGCGCCCTCGTCGCGAGCGTTGTCGGCCACGTCGTCGCCACTGACGTACTGCTCACGCCAGGCTGCGGAGAACCGTTCGAGTGGCACTCAGCGGTCCTCGGGCGCGCCGTGGGCTTGAATCTGTTCGCTCAAGGATCGAGCGAAGTCCTCGAGTGCCACCGCTCGATCCGGTTCATTGGAACCCCGAGCGTTCACGCCAACGGTACGAGCCGCCACATCCTCGTCGCCCACGACCAGGATGTAGGGAATTTTCTCCATTTTGGCCCGCCGGATCCGCGCCCCGAGCGGTTCGGTGGCCTCCTCGACCACCGCCCTCGCGCCACGAACTCGCAACGCTCGCGCCACCTCGTGGGCGTACTCGTCGTGGGCGTCGCGCACACCCAGCACGCGCACCTGTTCGGGCGCCAGCCAGGTCGGTAGGTTGCCGGCGTAGTGCTCAAGCAACACCCCGAAGAATCGCTCGATTGATCCGAACAGCGCTCGGTGCAACATGATTGGACGATGCCGTTGGTTGTCGGCACCCACGTATTCCAGGTCGAAGCGATCGGGGTGGTTGAAGTCGCACTGGATCGTGCTCAACTGCCAGGTCCGGCCGATGGCGTCACGCACGTCGATGTCGATTTTGGGACCGTAGAACGCGGCGTCGCCCTTCTTGACCTGGAAGGGTAGGCCGAACTTCTCGAGGGCCAGTCGCAGCGCCTCGGTACTCTTATCCCAAATCTCGTCCGAGCCGACGTACTTCTTCGGGTCCTTCGTCGAAAGGTTGGCCGTGAACTCGGTGAATCCGAAGGCGCGGAGCACGCTCATCACGAACTCTAGGAGCGACGCAATCTCGTCTTGGAGCTGGTCTTCGGTGCAGTAGATGTGACTGTCGTCCTGGGTGAAGCCCCGGATTCGCATCAGCCCGTGCAGGGTGCCTGCACGTTCGTAGCGATAGACGGTGCCCAACTCGAAGAGTCGTAACGGTAGTTCGCGATAACTGCGGGCCCGGCTCTTGTAGATGAGACAGTGCATCGGACAGTTCATCGGCTTCATGTAGTACGTACCGTTGTCGAGTTCCATGGGCGGGTACATGCCGTCCTTGTAGAAACTCAGGTGGCCGGAGGTCTCGTAGAGGCGCTTATTCGTCAAGTGCGGCGTCACGACGAACTCGTACCCACCGTCGAGGTGGCGCGCTCGCGAGTAGTCCTCCATCTCTTTGCGAATGATGCCGCCGCGCGGATGCCAGACGGCGAGACCACCACCGAGCTCGGATGGAAAGCTCAGCAGGTCGAGCTCGGTCGCCAGCCGACGGTGGTCACGCTTCTCCGCCTCGGCCAACTGGTGGAGGTGTGCCTCCAGCGCGGCTTCAGACTCCCAGGCCGTGCCGTAAATCCGTTGCAGTTGCGGCCGATTCTCATCTCCACGCCAGTACGCCCCCGCCACTCGCATGAGTTTGAAGTGGCCAAGTCGTTGCGTCGACGGGACGTGGGGACCACGACAGAGGTCGACGAATCCGCCCGAGTTGGCGTACGCCGACACCATCGACAGGCTGGCCACCTCGTCCAAGTCCTCCTCGGCGGCGGTGCCGGTCGCCACGCCGCGGATTATCTCGACCTTGAACGGTTGATCTTTAAACAGTTCGAGACCGTCGTCGATCGAATGCTCCGAACGGGTGAAGGGCTGATCTTCGGCGATGATTGCGCGCATCGCTCCCTCGATGACCGCGAGGTCATCATCCGTGAAGTGAGCGTCACCCGGCAGCTCAAAGTCGTAGTAGAACCCGTTCTCGATCGCCGGCCCGATCGCGTAGTGCGCACCGGGCCACAACCGCGTCACGGCCTGGGCTAAGACGTGAGCCGTTGAATGGCGAAGAATCTCTCGCCCGGCGTCGCTCGCGGGAGTGATGATCGCCACCGTGGCCCCGTCAGGCAACGGCGTCGAGAGGTCCGTCAGCTGCCCATTAACCTCCGCGGCCAAGGCGTCCTTGGCCAGTCTTCGACCGATCGCGGAGGCCAGGTCGCTCGCCGTTGTTCCCAACGGAAGGGTACGGGTTGTTCCATCCGGCAATCGCACCGACAGATCCGACATAAGTCCCTTTCTTTGACTACAGCGTAACGCCGAGCAACGTAGCGGCCGGTGCGACGTTGTACCCGGCGTGCGCTGCTTCGTCCACGAGATCCAGGGCGGCGGGGGTGTTCAAATCATCGTCCAGGGCTGCGCGCACGTCGTCGATGAGTGAACTAGGCCGGCCTGCGGTGAGCGTTGATTCCCACGTGGCCAGACGCGACTGAGCGCGCAGTAGCAACTCGTCACGCCACTCCCAGTCCGTTCGATAGTGCTGGTCGAGCAGGGCGAGGCGCACGGAACTCGCATCGGCCCGACGAACCAGGTCCGATACGAATACGAGGTTCCCAAGTGATTTGGACATCTTGGTTCCGTCCAGACCGACTAATCCGACGTGCAGCCAGTGTTTGACGAACGGTGCGCCAGTCACCGACTCGGACTGGGCGGCCTCGCATTCGTGGTGGGGAAAGGCGAGGTCTCTCCCGCCACCGTGGACGTCGATCGTTTCTCCCAAATCCCGAAGCGAGAGCGCCGAGCATTCGATGTGCCAGCCGGGTCGACCGGCGCCCCAGCGCGACTCCCAGGACGGCTCGTCCCCTAGTGAGGGCTGCCACAGCACGAAGTCCAGGGGATCGCGCTTGCGAGCATCGTCGGGCCGCCCACCGTGCTGGGCGGCGAGTTCCATCATCGACTCTCGCGACTCGTGACTCACTTGACCGAATCGAGGGAACTTCGCCACCTCGAAGAACACCCAACCGTCGACTTCGTACGCCAGTCCCTGGTCGAAGGTCTCTCCGATCAAGGTGAGGATCTCGGGGATCGCCCCGGTGGCTCGAGGCTCGGTAAAACACGGCAGCAAGTTCAGCAACTGCATGTCGCGCTCGAAAATGGCCATCTCCTCGGCCGCCAAGTCCAGGTAGTGCACGCCGAGTTCGCGTGCCTTGCGCAAGATGTCGTCGTCGACGTCAGTGACGTTGCGCACGCAGCGCGTGTTGTATCCGGCGTCACGCATCCTTCGCTGGAGCACGTCGAAGGTGAGATAGACGTAGGCGTGGCCGAGGTGGGCGGCGTCGTAGGGCGTGATCCCACAGCTGTACATCGTCACGGTGGGCCCCACCTCGAGTGGGAATACGCCGCGCCGGGCCGTGTCGTACAGGCGCATCAGAGCGAGAACCCTTCCAACTTGACGTAGGAGTGAACCTTGTGGCGAATGTTGATCGAGATGCACACCGCCGTGAAGGATTCGACGGCGCCGGCCAGGGAGAGCGAACCGGCGATCACGGCACGGAGCCCCAACATGTGATCGACAAGCTCGGCGACGGTCGTGAGGGCCTGTGGGTCGTCACCAACGATGACGACGTCGGCGTCGAGTCCGCTTTCGAGATCTTCCATCTGGGCCGCCGGCAGGTGGTGGAACGCTCCGACGATTCGACTCGTGGGTAAGGTGGCCGCCAATTGCGTCGCCATCGAGCCGCGTGACGCGATCAGTGGGACCAGCTCTCGACCCTCCCGGACGAGGGCGTTCACCATGGAGATCACCACCTTGCCCGACAGCTGATCGCGCAGTGGCTTCACGGTCACAATCGCGGAGTCCCAGGGCGTTGCCACGATCACGACGTCCGCCGACGCCGCGTCTTCGTTCGCGACGCCTCGAATTGACCCCGTGGCCGACTCGCCCATACCGTGTACTACCTCGGCGGCTCGTTGCGCGTCACGTGACCCAATGGCCACGTCGTAGCCCGCGTGCGCCAAACGAACGGCCACGCCACGTCCCGCCGGTCCCGTGCCGCCAATAATCCCGATCGTGCTGCTCATCGTCACCGTCCTTCGAAGTGCTGGAACTACGCTAACAACATGGGCCTGCTCACGAATCACCGAATTCTTATCACCGGCGTGCTAACTGACGATTCTCTCGCCTTTCGAATCGCTGAGCGTGCGCTGGCCGAAGGTGCTTCGGTGATCGTGACCGGCGCGGGACGCGGACTGTCGCTCACCAAGCGCACCGTGCGCAAACTCGGTGATGTCGGCGAAGTCGTCGAACTCGACGTGACCGAACCCGGTCAGGTCGCCGACGCCGTCGAAGCAGTGACCGCTCGTTTTGGTCGCCTCGACGGCCTCGTTCACGCCATCGGGTACGCGCCGCCGTCGTGCCTCGGCGTGGGCATGTTTGCCGCCCCCTTCGAAGACGTGGCCACGGCGATGCACATCTCGACGTATTCCCTGGCGACGCTGGTCGGAGCCTTTCGTCCCCTGCTCCAAGCGAGCACGGCCCACGGTGGCGCCTCCGTCGTCTCACTCGACTTCGACGCGTCGCGCGCCTACCCGCTCTACGACTGGATGGGGGTCATGAAGGCGGGACTCGAATCGCTCGGCCGCTACCTGGCCCGCGAAGTCGGTCCCGATCACATTCGAGTCAACATGGTCGCGGCCGGGCCGATTCGAACGGTCGCGGCGAAGTCCATTCCCGGTTTCGCGCACTTCGAGGACACGTGGGGCGAGCGTGCGCCGCTCGGCTGGGACGTGCACGACTCCAGCGCGGTGGCCGACACCACGGTGGCGCTGCTCTCACCGCTGATGCGACTCACCACGGCCTCGATCATTCACGTCGATGGCGGCGCCCACTCGATGGGCTAGTGCTCCTGGTCGGCGAATTGCGTCTCGTACAAGACCCGGTACAGACGGCCGTGCTCGAGCAACTCTCGGTGGGTTCCGCGTTCGACGATCCGGCCCGCATCAACGACCAGGATCTGATCAGCGTTGCGCACCGTCGAGAGTCGGTGCGCAATCACCAGGGACGTCCGCGACGCCATCGTTGAATCGAGCGCACGCTGCACCGCGGCCTCGCTCTCCGAATCGAGGTGCGCGGTGGCCTCGTCCAGTACCACCAGCTTCGGCGACTTCAACAGCAGCCGCGCCAGCGCCACCCGCTGTTTCTCCCCGCCCGAGAGCCGGTACCCGCGCTCGCCCACGACGGTATCGAGCCCCTGGGGCAGGGTCGAGACCAATCCCCAGACCTGAGCGGATCGCAACGCCTCTTCGATCTCCGTCGGCGTGGCCTCGGGCCTCGCGAAGAGGAGATTGGCTCGCAGGGTGTCGTGGAAGAGGTGTGGGTCTTGTGTGACCACGCCGACCGTCGCGTTGAGTGACGCCACGGTCACGTCTCGCAGGTCGAGGCCGTTGATGATCACCGCGCCGTTGTCGACGTCGTATAACCGTGACACCAAGAGTGAGATCGTCGTCTTGCCGGCTCCGCTCGGCCCCACCAGCGCCGTCATCGTCCCCGGCGCGACTTCGAAACTCACGTCGTGGAGCACCGCGGTGCGCGGCGTCGCGTCGAGGGTCGCAACCGCCTCCAAGGACGCGAGCGACACTTCCTCGGCGCCCGGGTAGGAAAAGGAGACGTGGTCGAATCGCAACGTGACCGGCCCGTCGGGGATGGCGACGGCGTCCGGTCGTTCGTCGATCATGGGCTCCAGGTCGAGCACTTCGAACAGTCGCTCAAAACTGACCATGGCCGACATGTAGTCGATGTTGAGGTTCGACAGTTGCGTCAGTGGCCCGTAGAGACGCGTCACGTACAACGTCAGCGCTACCACCGTGCCGATCGCCAAGGTACCGTGCAACACGGCGACTCCGCCGAAGCCGTACGTGAACGCCGTCGCGAGCGACGCCGTCAACCCGAGGGCGACGAAGAAGAACCGTTGATACGTGGCCTGACGAACCCCCATGTCACGAACTTCACCCGCTCGGTGTTGGAACGTGGCGAGTTCGTCGCTCGGTCGACCGAACAGCTTGACGACCATCGCACCGGCGACGTTGAACCGCTCCGACATCACCATGTTCATCTCGGCGTTCAACTCCATCCCTCGGTGGAAGAGCGTGCCTAACCGACGGCCGACGAAGCGAGCGGGAATCAGGAACACGGGCAGGAGGACGAGCGCGACGAGGGTGATCTGCCAACTGAGGAAGAACATCGTGGAGAGAATCAACGTCACGAGCACGACGTTCCCGACGACGTTGGAGAAGAGATCGGTGAAGGCTTGCTGGGCGCCGATAACGTCATTGTTCAACCGACTGATCAGTGCCCCGGTCTGGGTTCGCGAGAAGAACGCGATGGGCATTCGTTGGATGTGCCCGTAGACACGAGCTCGAAGGTCGTAGATCAGGCCCTCGCCGATCATCGCCGAGATACGCCGATCGGCGAGTGAGAGCACGGCGTCGACGACCGCCAGACCCGCCGCCAGGGACGCGAGCCCGACAATCAGCCCCTCTCGTCTCCTCGCAATCCCGATATCGAAGATGGCGCGGAGCACCAACGGTGAAACCGAACTCACGACTGCCTCGAGCACCACGGCCACCAGGAAGATGATCAGGACTCGACGATACGGTCTCGCAAACGTGAGGACCCGTCGCAGGGTGCCACTCTTGATTCGATGATCCAAGAGGGACCGATCGCGCCGAAGGGATCGCATGCCAGCGCGGCCGGGGTGCATCGTCATTGTCGCTCCATCTTGACGAGTGTAGGAACCGTCGCGGCGATTCCCTACCCTCGAATCGCACTAACGAGGATCAGCGCGCCGAGCACAATCATCACGCCGCCGCCGACGCTGCGAAGCACCACCAAGCGAGTCGGCGAGTCCGCCAGCCACTCCCTTGCCGTCCCCGCGATAATGCCCCACGTCGAATCGCTCGCGAAAGCCATGACGCTGAAGATCACGCCGAAGAGCACGAGTTGAACCGTTACGTTCCCCTTCGAGGGGTCCACGAAGTGTGGGAAGACCGCCGCGAAGAAGATCAACGACTTGGGGTTCAGCACACCGACGGTGAACCCTTGACGAATAATTCGTCGTGGCCGAGGCCGCTCAGCTTCGCGATTGGTCATGGCACGAGCGTGCTCACGGCGGTGTCGAAGCGCGTCCGCGCCGAGCCAGCCGAGGTAACACCCACCCGCCAGCTGCAAGATCACCGAGAACGAGTGCGAATGCGTTAGCAGCGGCCCGAGCCCGAACGCGACGATGATTGAAAGCAGCAATGTTCCCAGTGAATTGCCCAGCACCGTCAACACGGCCACGGTCCGTCCCCAGGCGACGCCTCGAGCGAGGGTGAATAGCACGCTCGGCCCCGGAACGATGATGATGACGATCGACGCGATCAAGAAGGTGACCAGTCGTCCCCCGGCGATCACGGGGTTGACCTCGCGAGCACCCACTCGAGGCCACGAAGACTGGCGCCGATACTGAAACCAATGCTCGCGGCGAACACGGCGGTGCCAATCCCGACGGTGCCACCCATGAACCAGCCAATGACCAGCACCGAAACCTCCAACGTGACACGCACGTAGACCACGCTCGCGCCGAGTCGTCGATGCAGACTCGTCATCAGACCATCCCGGGGACCCGGTCCCAAACCGGTGGTCAGGTACAGCGCACTCCCGACGCCGATGACGACAACTCCGGCCACGACAAAGAGGGCCCGGGCCGTCATCGCGGTCGGCGCGGGGATCGAAGTCGCCGTTATATCCAAGACCAGTGCGATCACCACGAGGTTCGCGATCGTCCCAAACCCCGGCCGTTCACGCAAGGGCCACCACGCCAGGAGTACCACCGCGCTGATCAAGGCCGTCGCCCAGCCCAGCGAAAGGCTCGCGTGACGCGCGAGACCTTGAGCGAATACTGTCCACGGGGTCGCCCCGAGATGCGCCAGTACCAGCAGCCCTTCACCTAGACCGAACAACGCCAAACCGGTAAAGAGGGGCGCGATCATCCTCGGTCGGATACCCCACGTCGTGGTGGCTCGCCACGGGGTCGCCGGGATTCGGTGGCTGAGACGCATGAGTCGCAGAAGTCTATCGGCCTAGACGCGGTCGACGACGTGCGTGGGTTGGCCCACCTCCGCATCGGTTCCGCCGAACCACGAAATGATCGCCGACACGACCATCAGTGAACCGGCCACGAGCAAGGCGATGTGGAGACCGTTCGTGAACGCACCGTACGCGGCGTCGACCACTTTGTTGATGATGGCCTGGATAGCGGCACCGCCGCCCCGGTACTGCTTGACCTTGTCGCTGATGGTCCCGGTCGTGAGTGCGGAGATGATCTCGGCGCGATACGAAGCGGGAACACCGATTTGAATCAGCCGGTGCGTGAGGTTGACGGTCAACTGTCCATTCACGATTGATCCGAGGATGGCCACCCCCGCGACCGCACCGAGCTCTCGGGCCGTATTGACCGTAGACGCGGCCATGCCCGAGTGCGCCGCTGGTAAGGCTTGCAGGGCATCCGAGGTCACCGGAACCACCACGATGCCGAATCCGACACCGGCGAGGCCCATCGTCCAGCCGAGCGATCCCAGTCCGACGTGGGTATCAATCACCACGTTCGTGAGAAACACACCGGCGGCAGCTAGCAAACTGCCAACGAACATCGGCCTTCGTGACCCAGCTCTCGCGACCCATCGACCGCTGAAGAGTGAGGCCGCGACCATGCCCGCCAGCAGTGGCAGGAAATCCAGTGCCAGTCGATACGCACCAACGCCAACGATGACCTCGAGGTACAAGGCGACGAAGAAGAAGATGGAGAAGATAGCGAAGTAGGTCGTAAACGCGACGAAGTTAGCGCCCAAAAAAGTCCGGCGGCCGAAGTAGCGGAGATTCAACATCGGGCTGCGGACTCGCGACTCGACGATGACGAATGCGATGATTGCTACGACGCTGATCGCGTACAACGCGATGATGAGGTTCGCTCCATACCCCACGGATTCCGCGTCAATCGTGGCGAAGGTCGCGGTCGCCAGGGCGATCGTACTGAGCAGGAAACCGGCGACGTCCAAACGCGATCGAACCTCCGGGGGGTTATTCGGTAGCGATACGGAAGCGACGATCAACGCCGCGCCGCCGAACAGAACGTTGAACCAGAAAATGGCCCGCCACGACCAGAGTCCGACGAGGATCCCACCGATGACCGGACCCGCCGCGAGCGCCAGTCCAGACACGGCCGCCCACGCGCCCAGCGCTCGGGCCCGCCGTTCCCGCTCCGGGTAGATGTGGCGGATCATCGAGAGCGTGCCGGGTTCTGAGCCAGCGGCACCAACACCCATGATGATCCGGCCGGTGATGAGCGCAGTCGGATCCTTCGCCACTGCACTGACTATCGAGCCGGCAATGAAGATTGCCACACCGACGAGCATGACGGGCTTTCGACCAATGAGGTCACCGAGTGATCCACTGACCAACATGAGGCTCGCAAAGGCGAGTGCGTACGCTCCCACGACCCACTGCAGTTGCGGAACGCCGGCGTGAAGTTCGGCCTGCACATTGGTGAGCACCGGACTGACGACCGTATTGTCCAAGAACGTCAAGAACAGCACCGACATCAGTGCAACGAAACTCAGATGCGACAGGGCTCGGGTCAGCGGCGGTCGAAGAGAGAACACGGCCGAACCATCGGCCGCCACGACTGGATCGTCGCCACGCCACGCCATTGCCCTCTCCCCACTCGAGTACTACTCGCTCACCCCGACCACTAACTCTGGATCGAAAACCATCGTCTCGCGACGCCAGATACTTGCGTGCACTCCGACCGACGGGCCCTTCCTCTCAGCGCTCACCGCGACTTCACAAACGTGATCCGCGCTGACGCTGAGTCCTTTCCACTGATGTTGCCGACGCTCACGGCACAGGAGCGCAGGTTCTTGAGATTCGTCCCGCACGTACCCGAACCGATTTTGCCGACCCTGACCTTGAACTTCGTCGCGGGCAACTGACCTTTGGCATTGATCGTCACCGATTTCACGCTTGTGGTGTCACACTGCGCTTGACCCTTTGCGGTGGCCAGGCACTCGACGATGAACACCGAGTCCTTCGGCACGAAACCGACGCCGCGAACCGTCACCACCTCGCCGTTCCTCAGACTGCTCGAAGGCGACACGATGACGTGAGGATGTCGAACGACCGCCCCTGCTGATCCCCCCGCGGCACTCGCGGCCATCACCAGGGCGATCCCGGCCGCAGTCCTCGCTATGAGCGAATTACGCATTCCGCCTCCCCTCACGAGGCCGACGACACCGTCCACTCTCCAACCAGCTCGCCGGTTCGCGGACGCTCTTCCGTTTCCCAGTTCATGGTGTCGACGAGTCAATCGTCTCATTTACCGTTCTATCAGGTGCAAGAACGAACTGCGCGCCGACGCCAGCGTGACGATCATGACGCCGCGCTCGCGGGGGACCTGAAAATTCCTCAATCGCTAATTTCGGTCATAGAATGGATTGAGGCCAGATTGAGACGATCGTCTCGTGGCAAGGACGGGCCATATGAACGAGACCGCCCTCCCTTTGACAACGCGTTGGCCGTGGCTGATTCAAGGCGGGATGGGGATTGCCGTATCTGACTGGCGCCTCGCGCGCAGCGTGTCGACCGCAGGCCAACTCGGTGTCGTCTCCGGGACCGCGATCGATACCGTCTTTGCGAGACGATTGCAGAAATTCGGAGTGGATGACACCCTCCATTCAGTGCTCGACCGCTTCCCGGTCCGGTCAATCGTTGATGACGTCGTCCGTCAGTTCACGGCCGTTCGCCGCCGGGCGAATGGCCCGTATCAGAACCTGCTGATGCTCACTCACCGCTCCAAGCGCCGTTCCACCGATCTCCTCGTGTTGGCAGCGTTCGTTGAGGTTGCTCTCGCGAAAAGTGGCCACAGCGGCATCGTCGGAATGAATCTGCTCACCAAAGTACAGCTGCCTACGGTGGCGCTGCTCTGTGGCGCAATGCTCGCCGGTGTTGATTATGTCCTGATGGGTGCTGGCGTACCCACCCACATCCCCGGCGTCCTGGAACGGTTGCGACAGGGACTCGTCGTCGAAACCAAGCTCACGTTGGCCAATGCCCCTACGGAGGACTCGCCCACGCTTCTCTTCGATCCGGCACCGTACCTCGACGGAGTGATCGACCTCAATCGACCGAAGTTTCTGGGCATTATCTCGTCGAACGTTCTTGCGAATGCACTGATCAAACGGAGCGACGGGCCCGTCGACGGGTTCGTCGTCGAACGTCCCATCGCCGGCGGCCACAACGCGCCACCGCGTGGCCCCCTCACCCTTGATGAGGACGACGCTCCCATCTACGGTCCCCGCGACGAAGTTGACTTCCACGCGCTGAGCGAACTCGATCGACCGTTTTGGATTGGGGGGGGCGTCACCAATCCCGGCCACGTGCGCGCCGCGCGCGAACTGGGCGCCGTGGGCGTTCAAGTCGGTACGCTCTTCGCGTATTGCGAAGAGTCAGGTATGGATGCGTCGCTTCGGGCCCGCGTCATCGCGAAGGTCAAGGAGGGCCCAGTCGCCGTCCACACCTCGATCCGAGCGTCGTCAACCGGTTATCCCTTCAAGGTTGTCGACGTCGAAGGCACAATCTCTGAAAAGGATGTGTACGAACACCGGGTGCGCCGTTGCGACCTCGGTTATCTCCGTGAGGCGTATCAGACCGAAGACGGAACCATCGGCTACCGCTGTGCCGCCGAGCCCGTCAACGCCTACCTGCGTAAAGGTGGCGAACTTGAGCCAACTGTGGACTCAACGTGCCTCTGCAACGGGCTCATGGCCACGTGTGGGCTCGGTCAGGTTCGCGCGACGGGTGAAACCGAGCCGCCAATTATCACCAGTGGCGACTGCCTCAATGAGATCCGCACGCTGCTCGACGGACGTCTGACGTACTACGCATCGGACGTCATCGAGCATCTGCGGACCGGATTGGATGAGCCTTCGTCAGCGCCAACGTGACTGAACCCCGCGCGAGCAACCGTGCCGCGAACGCCATTGCGGTCGGCCCACTAAACGCCAAGCAAATATGGGTTCTACCCCGTCGACACTGCACCGCTAGGTCCGGGCCACGGCTCGATCGACGGCCAGTCGAGAGCTCCGCGACACTTCCAATGCGAATCGGATGGAAACTCTCGTTCGCGCGTCCGTGCCGACGCGCGACTCGGGCACTAACACAGAACGAGCCAACTGCGTCCGGCCACGACGACACGCGGCGGAGCCCAACCCACGACTCACAATCAATGCGCGATCAGCGGACCATCAAGTAGATGATGACCACCAGCAAGACGACGATCACGGTGCTCGAACGAATCTTCACGATCAGTAGGTCCCGCGCGGCGCGAAGGTCGTTTCGTCGCCCTCAGTTTGACCCGGAGCGGATGTATCGTGCCACGAGGCGTACCACGGCTTCCTTGACGAAGGGCGTGCCACCGCCTCCTCAGGGCTATTTAGTTTCTTCATGGAGTGAACTCGCATTTCCACTCGAGTCAACGACTTGACGGTCAAGAGAATGCCTGTTGGAACCGATGGAACCGCGTGACACGCCAAAGACGACCGCCGAGGCTATGAAACCAAACGCACCGACGACCATCAGAATGACTCCAATGGTGGAAAATCGAAACCCGTGGCCCTGATACGTCATGGCCCAATACATAATTGCCCCCGCGGCGACCGCAATGGAGCTGAAAACCATTCCAGGAAGACCCATCTCAACTACTTTCCTCATTCGCTCAACGCATTGTTAAGCTCACCGGAGGCAGGGTCTTGACTTCCAGTCGTATTCTATCACGAGTCCGTCCACTTTTGCCTCGCTATAACTGCATTGTGCTGCGCGGATATTCTCGCCCGATAGTCAAGTTAACTACTCTTCATTAATCTCTTGATGGTCACGTTGTGTGGCGTCACCATCGTCAATTACTACCACTATTGCATTGATGTCATTTTGGTATCAGCCCCGACTCCGTTGGACATCGTTGGCAAGCTGCGTTAGCGCCGGTGCCCGAGAACTACCTCACCCACCAATCCGATGCGGCCATGGCCAACGGCACACGATTCCAGACCTCCTTGCGTAAGCACAAAGTCGCTGCAAAGCCTCACGTCTCTTTGACGGAGTAGACGAGGGTCAGATCGGTCCCTGGGTAGAGGGTCTGAG
>LMAD01000054.1 GCA_001443545.1 Acidimicrobiaceae bacterium RAAP-2 | reverse complement strand
TGCTGGCGGTGCTCGTAGAGCCACTTGGCGAGATTGTCGGTTTCGATCCCCATGTCGTCACCCAGGACTTCGGCCGCGGCTGCGGACGGCGCCAGGCCGATGACCGAACGCGTACCGTGCTCTGCTTCCCAGACGGTGCGCAGTCCGGCCATGGCCGTGGACTTGCCCGTGCCCGCGGGCCCGACGAGTAGGTCGAGGACCCGGCCCGATGTGGTGATCTGTTCGACGGCGAGGGCCTGATCGGTGGAGAGCGCGAACGTCTTGCCGGGTAGGGGTTGCTCGGTGACGTTTGCGACGGTTGCGCTGCTAACAACTGCAGCGTCAGTGCGTTGGCCTGAGTCGAGCAGTCGCGCCTCGGCGTCGAGCAGTGTCGTGGTGGTATAGATCCAGTGGCCGGTTCCCCGGAACTTCGACGTGCCGTCGGCGCGAAGCAGAAAGCGTGGCGTGTGGTGCAAGTCGGGCGTGGTGATGAGGAGGGCCTGGGCGACGGCCAGATCGGTCGCCCGAGTTGCCGTGAGAATTCGCTCGGCGGGCGTGGTGAAGCGGACGCCCTGCATCTGGCGAAACACCTCCGCATGGACGTTGGCGCGAGAGAACGTCGGGCGCTTCGAACTCACGATCTCGAGCGCCGTGGTGGCGATATCGAGCAGGATCTCGTCTTCGAACTGTGCGCTCGTGAGGGCGGGCACGTCTCGGCCACTGAGTTCGTGCACCCAGGCCGCGGGCTCATTATCGAGGTAGGGCGTGGCGCGTGCTGTCCACTCCTCGTTTAGGTCACCGAGCCCGACACCCTTCTTCGCACGCCGGGTGGAGAGGGTTGCCGTTTGGCGCAGTTTGAGTACTTCGACATCGGTGGGCGCGCGACCGTGGTCTTCTTCGAACTGGGTGATGAGACGATCCTTGGCGTCGAGAATGGCGGTCGTCCTGGTGGAGAATTCGTCCATCAGGCGCTGCGACACACCGGCGACTTCCCACTTCGGGGCGGGGCTAGAACGTCGAGCGTGCGGCTCCCAGCCCCAGCCGAGTTCGGCGGTGAGCAGGTCTGAGAGAACGCCCTGGTGCATCTCTGAAAGCATCACCGTGGAGGCGAATAGTCCCCGGCTATCGAGGGTGCGCCAGGCACCGTCATCCTTGGCTTGGACCCGGTTGAGCACGACCACGTGGTCGTGTAGTTGGGGATCGCCATCGCGAGAATCGAAGTGGGTGAAACTCGCCGCAACAACTCCGACGATGTCCTCTTCGACGCAGCCATTCTTGCCCGAACGGGTGTGAAAAACTTCGCGCTCGGCGTAGGCGAGGACCTCTTCAATCGCCGCCTGGTGGCACCGATAGATCACCTCGCGGGTCTCACGGTCGGCCAATGCCCACGCCACAGACACGCTCTTAGAGGGGCTGAACGTGAGGTCGAAACCGCCGACGCCCTTCGTTCTCGGAGCGTTGCCGAGCACCTCGCCGGTGATGGGATCAGCGCAGTCTTGGAGCATCCTCTGGAGGTTCTCCGCGGTGACCGACTGCCCGACGTCGACGCCTTCACCCTTGTTAAGACCGACGAGTCCGGCGCCTAGAAAGACGCCCGGGGGAGTGCCGGTTTCGCTGTAGTAGCGAACCAGATCGGACTTGCTCGTCGCCTCGGGACCGTCGCCCACGGCGATAGATTTGAGAAGATATTTGAAGCCCGCGCCAATGCTGAGCCGGCGAATTGTCATCATTAAAAACCCTCCAAGAAAACTGGAGGTGACTCTGAATTAAAGCCAGTTTACCGCTCAAAGGCTCGGTGCCAGACGTGTGGGACTTTTGGGACTTTTTCACGGCAGACACCCTTCATCGCAGGCACCCACTCACCGCAGGCACCCTCGCACCGCAGGAAACGACTGGGCATCCAGTTCGAGGTGGTACTTCTACGTCGGGTCACCGAGAATCGTCACGGTGTCGTTGTCCGCCCAAAGGAGTACGCCTACCTTCCCGTTTTATGATCGCGTTATGGACCAAGAGTGGGTAGACGGCGTCGTCCGAGACTATGACGACCGTGAAGGCGTTGGCGCCATTGAATCGCCAGCCACCCCTGGAGGATGCTGGTTCCATTATTCGATGATTGATGTCCCCGGTCGAAAGACGCTCGCTGTTGGCCAACTGGTCCAGTTCGTATTTGAAAGTGACGTGGCCCAGGACGGTTTTGTGTTTCGGGCCCTGCAGGTGCGGCCCCCAATTTGACGTGCCACTGACTTGGGCAAGAAGTCTCCAGTGCGACGTTGTCTACGTGCCACGTTGGTCCGCTGACAGAGATCAGTGGAGAATGATACTGAGGTTTCAGGCACGCGACGGCGTTGCCGGAGGTGTCAACTTCAGAGTTTCACGATCGCTATGCAGTTGTCCTGGGGAGGTGGGAAATCATCCACTACAAGGATTGCGACATTGAATGGATAGCGTCGAGGCTCGGCCCTGAATTATTCAGACGTTCGTTTGCCATTTCGGTCACGTCGAGTTCTTTTCCGCTACGTAGTCGCACGATCGGGTGTCCATTCGGCCAGACCCCCCACTGACTCCCGTCGACATGCTTGACGATCACAGTGCCCAAGTAAATGCCCACCTCGTTTGACAAATCCACCTTGCCATGATGCGATGCATCAGCATTCCACGAGTCAAGGTGCGCGTCGAGTGCCGCGAGGCTTTCGGGTTGATCGTTGAGTACGAGGCCGTGTTCATTGGACCATTGTCGTAGTTGCTCACAAGGGAGGAGCAAATTGTGCAGCCTGTCGGGGGTGTCGAATCCAGGCGAACCAAAGACGGCTACACCTCGTGCAACACCGTGCTTGTGCCCCATCCATCGCTGCCGAAATCTGAATCGTTTCACGCGAGGCCTTTTGCGTCGTCAACCTTTGAATGAAGGATAGGCGACATGTTGCCCAGTGTGGGACCGGACGTCTATTGCCGAATTGGAGGGTGACCTACCCCAAGCGCGAGAACCTCCAGTGCTTGGTGGCATACCTGCGCCACATCTTCACCTCTCGCACCACGGGTCCCTCTCTTTCGCCCGTTGCATCGAGCGTTGGCCCCTGGGTCGCCTCGATAGCGAGAGTTTCTACGCTGACTTCGTGACCGTCTTTGCGGATCAGCGGACAGTATTGGTCGGGTTGCTGTCGTTGATGTGTCAACTCGCCGGTGAGGTCCGTCAGGCCGTGGTGCAACCCAACGAGCGTCCCTGTGACACTGCCAACTATCTCGACGGTGACCCCGTTAGGGTGGGCGCAGGTTGGTGGATATTCCACGACCGTCACCACGTGGAGTCGTGTAATGCCCTTTCTGACGATGCTCGGAACTCGGTCCATTCTTAGAAGTGGAGTGGTTCTTGTCACGGCCTCGCTCGTTCTGGCAAGTTGCGGCACCGCCCGCGGCGCCTCGTCGAGCGCTCGCTCGAACCTAGCGGCGATCACTACGACGTTCCTCAACCCGAGTTCGTTGTGCGGTTCGGACGAAGGCGACAATGTTCACCAGTCCTTCAACGGTGACTTTACGGGTTGCTTCCGTGTGCCCGCCCTGAGGGGCTCGTTGGACGTGGTGGCGCTTCAGACCTACGTCAGTAGTCCGTCACGAGCGAAGCCGTCTCCGACGACCTCGATCGCACCAACGCCGTCAGTCGGCCCCCTGTCGCTGACGTCGAGCTCGCCAAGCGCGACGCCGGGCGAGACGATAACGCTGACGGGTCATTTCTCGAGTCATCCACCATCGGCTCTACAGCGCCAAGGCCAGACGTACGCGACGCTGTGTTGGGATGGTTGCCGGAGCGGTCTGCAAGAGCAGGCGGCACCACTTCATTGGTTGTCGCCGAGCACGTTTCACACCAGCCTGGTGGTACCTGACACGGCGTGGCTGGTGACGCGAAGTGGCGTGGTGAGGGCCCATCCACTGTCCTCGGGTGACTACCACGTGGGCGTCCAGTGCCTCATCGTCCAGTCGGGTTGTGCGCTCGGTCCCGCGGAGGCGCAGACGACGATCCACCTAAAAGCCCCCCGGCCCACGAGGTGCGTGGCCGGCAAGCCCTGTGAGGCCATGTCACTGAGCGTCTCGCGGGCTGCGGTCGGCGACGTGGTCCACGTCTCCGGTTGGGCGCCGTTGCAGTTGATCATTGGTCAACCTTTTAGTTACGCGCTCTCGGTCACGCCGACCCACGCGACGACAACGTACCCGGCCCTCTCGTTCGCTCGGAATCAAAAGGGTGGAGGCTTCAACGTCGTTCTTTCGCCGAGGGCGCTGCACGTGATGCCGGGTCCCACCTGGTCCAGCCTCGGTCGAGTGCCCTACGTGTCGTCGACCTATTCGGGATCGTCAGCGATCGCACCGTTGAGCGGCACGACGCGTGTCGCGTGGTGTCAACCATCGCGAATCGTGATCACTGGCGGTTCCTCTCCGCTCAACGTCCCGACCGTCGCCGTGCCGACGGCCCTGAAGGGCTCGATGCTCCACATCTTCTCGCGACCTCCCGACCACCCCCAGTGCGCGACGGTGCAACTGGATCCGCGCAACACCACGAGTGTCTACGCCGGCTTTAGCACCGCGCAGGGCAACTCCATTCCTCCCGTCTATTTAGCGCCGCTCTACACGACGAACGCCGGGTCGACCTGGCACACCGTGCCGACGCCTCCCGGCACGTCGCTCGAGGACTTTTCTGGTTTCACGACCCAAGGCGACCAGGTCGACGCGCTCTTTCGTCAAACAAATAGTTCCGACAATCGACACGTCCCCTGGGGAACCAACGCCGGTCGCGCGTCGGTGGAGGTCACGTCGAACGGGGGAGTCAGTTGGACCGCGACGACGCTGGGTTGTCCCCCGAGCGGACCGTGCGTGTCGTTCGGTCCGTACTACTGGGGTGGGTGCAACATGAGTAACGCCACCCAGCCACTGCTACTCGGGCCCCCGGGCACCACCGCAGCCTCGGGGGTCGCGTGGACGACGTCACCGTTGGTGAGCTCTGTTGATAGTTGCTTTCCTCAACAACTCGTCGCCGGCTCGTCGCGAGAACTGTTCCTACTGGACCCGTCCTCGCAGTTCCCTCTGCAGCAATCAACGAATGCGGGCCGCACGTGGAGGAACGTTGCACTACCCGAAATATCGGCGGCGGACTACGGAGCGGACTCCGTGCCAACGAGCAATTCGCTGGTACTCGCTGCGGACGGTTCACTGTTCGCCGCAATCACGACATCATCCGGGTTCACCCAGGATCTTTTTCGCCTCGCACCATCGGCGACGTCGTGGTGTCAGGTGCCCCACG
>LMAD01000053.1 GCA_001443545.1 Acidimicrobiaceae bacterium RAAP-2 | reverse complement strand
TCCGTTTGGTCGGTGAAAGTGCCGCGTCGCTCGTCGACCGGGCCGATCAGGCCCTGTACCGAGCCAAGGCCAACGGCCGGGACCGCGTCGAGTTCGCCGACGCCGACTGACTGACCACTGTTTGCGGCCCGGGCTCCGGCGTCGCTCAGTGCCCGAAAATGCTGGTCTCGTCGGTGACCTGCTGGACGTTGTGAGCGAGCGAGACATCGAGGATCTCGGCCCGCTGAGATCCTGGTCCGTCGCGGCTTCAGCCCAATGGCCCGCGCCACTGGCGAGGGAGTCCCAGTAACCGACTCCTGGTCGAGCGGGGTGCCGTTTCGAGTTCGGAACCCTGGCACGGACTAGCGTCGAGGCCGTGGACCGCGTGGTATCGGTGGAGGACCTGCGTAAGTCCTACGGGGAGCGCGAACGGCTCCACGGCATCTCCTTCGAGGTCCGAGCCGGCGAGATCCTCGGGTTCCTCGGCACCAACGGCGCGGGCAAGACGACCACGATCGAGATCCTCGAGGGCTATCGCCCCTATAACGGCGGCACCGTCTCGGTGCTCGGCGTCGATCCGGCCCACGCGACCCGGGCGTGGCGCAATCGAATCGGCCTGGTGCTCCAGGAGTGCGAGCTCGATCCCGTCTACACGGTGAGAGAGACCGTCGAGATCTTCGCGCGGTACTTCCGTCGCCCGACCGACGTCGCCGCGACCATCGAAGCGGTGGGCCTGTCGGCCAAGGCGAACGACCGGGTCGGCCAGCTCTCGGGGGGCCAGAAGCGACGCTTGGACGTGGCCGTCGGACTGGTGGGCGACCCCGAGATCCTCTTCCTCGACGAGCCGACGACGGGGCTCGACCCGATCGCCCGGCGCGAGATGTGGACGATGATCGAGGGGCTGCGCGACGCGGGCAAGACGATCTTTCTCACGACGCACTATATGGACGAGGCCGAGCACCTGGCCGACCGGATCATCATCTTGCGCGACGGCGAGATCGCGGCCCAGGGCACGGCCGACGAGCTGAGCGCGACGTTGGGGTACCACACGACGGTGACCTTCGACGCCGACCCGGCCCTCGACCTCGATGCGCTGGGTGCCGTGGTCGACCGACCGGTCGAGGTGCGTGAGGGGGTCGTGCGCTTCGAGACCGACCGCGTCCAACACGACCTCGAGCGGCTCCTGCGCTGGGCGCGCAAGGGGGACGTCACGCTTCGTAATCTGCAGGCCGTGCAGCCGAGTCTGGACGACGTCTTCGTGAAACTGGCCGGCGACCCGGCCCGAGACGAGCGCGAGGTCGAGTCGTGAGTGACGTGGGGTTGGCCCTGGCCCAGACGAAATACGCCCTGCGCGGTTTCCTGCGGGACCCGAGCGCCCTGGGCTTCACGGCGTTCTTCCCGATCCTGCTGTTGCTGCTCTTCAACGCGATCTTCAAGGGCTTCACCAACTTCAACGGGGCGCACGTGCCCGCCCCGGCGTACTACACGGCCTCGATCATCGCCTACGAGATCATGCTCGTGAGCTTCGCCTCACTGCTGGTGCGCGTCACCACCAACCGCGAGCGCGGTCTCTTGAAGCGGTTCCGCGGCACCCCGATGCCGAGCTGGGTCTACCTCTTCTCCGAGATCGCCCGGACCTTGCTCGTCGTCGCGGCGACGGTCGGCGTCCTCGTCGCGGTCGGCGCGATCTTCTACCACGTGCATCTCTCGGCGCACCTCGTCGTCGGCCTCGTGACCTACACGGTGGCGGGGGTCTTCTGCTTCAGCGCGCTCGCGCTCGCGCTCACCCGCGCCAGCGCCAGCGCCGACTCGGCCTCGGCCATCGGCCCGCTCGCGGCGACCATCCTCGCGTTCCTGTCGGGCGTGTTCATCCCGGTCGCCATCATGCCGTCGTGGATGCTCGACCTCGGCAAGGTCTTCCCCCTCGAACACATGGCCCGCGGGCTCCAGGCGGCCTTCCTCGTGCGGGGTTCCACCGGGATTACGGGAACCGACCTCGGGGTCATGGTCCTCTGGGGCGTGGCCGGCCTCGCGGTCGCCGTGCGGAGCTTTCGCTGGGAGCCACTGGCGAGCGGCGGTCGCTGACAACAATCGATAGGTAGTCCGCCGCTCGTCAACCCGTTCGAACGGTGGCCAACGGACGCCGCCGTGCGCCGTCGGCGACGTCGCTTGGAGTCTGGGACATCGTGCATCCGATGGTGAACAGCCAAAAGAGGATGACGTCGTTGATGCCCCGGGAGATGGAATTGCTCGTTCCCGTGGTCTCCGTGCTCGTACCTCCGGCGTCAGTGTTCGACGTTGGTACCGTGCTCGAGACGGTGCCCGCGAAGTGGACTGCATCGTGAACATCGTTCTTGGTGGACCCCGACCGATCACTGGTGCTTGCGGGTGGAGGTTGGTGTTGAGCGGATCACCGCCGCCGGTACTCGAGCCGGGCGGGCTTCTGGCCGGACTGCCCTGAGCGCCAACTATAGGATCTCGTGGTCAAAACGTATACGAATGAACGGTTCAGCGTTTGGTGGAGATCGTGGTTGATTTGGGCCGGTGCTGGACTCATCCTGGTGAGAGTCGTGTGGTCACCTTGGGCAGAAACGTGCGGAGGGGTCGATCCGGAACTGTCGCGCCCTATCTAGCCACTTGCCATAAGAATCAGACCCTTAATTGCATCACCATAAATTTCACCAATGGATAATCGTATATAGACGAGATATCTGGCCCCCAACCATAAGAATCAAAACGCTTTCATTCTCAAGTCGCCGGAGCAGGACTTGGAAGAGCCCAGCTCTTGGCGGGCGATCTCGGCGATGCACTTTGTGTCCCGTCGGTCTTCGGCGCCGGACTGGGATGAGCCTCTTCGAGACTGGGTACTCCACGGGCGAGGTCGCTCGAGCGGCTCTTCGCCGGTGACGCACCTGCCGCAATCGATCCAGGTATCACCCCAGATTCTTGGGGTGGTGTCTCGTCCGCACGGGCTCGTGCACCACCGAGCATCGAGTTGTGGTCGAAGGTCACGTGAACGTCGACCAACCGGTTTCATTTGTCTTGGTACGGGTGAACGGCCTCGGCGCAGCCGGGTCGCCTCGGCGCGTGTTCGAGACGACACTGCGCGAGATCGGACCGAGCATCGATGGCGTACTGGATCATCGGGCGGTACCGCGGAGCGGTGACCCGCGCGCGATGCCGACCACGAGTTCGTCGCCCGGGGTAGCAGCGTTCCCGCGACGAAGGCTCCGACGGTGCAGTGATGGATCCGCGTGGCCGGCACCGAGGCGGCCTCCGAGCCCGTGGCACTCGCTCGCCGAGCCAGACGGTCGTGCACAGCGAACGTTCGAGACCTCAGGCTAGGGTGGCCCTGAGAGTCCAGACTTCGCTTTCGAGTTCCCGAGGGGACGCCGTTCGAGAGGAAGGAACAGTTTCTGGGCCGCTCGTCACTACTGCGGACGAGCAATCGCTGACCCGTCCCTACTGGTCACCCTCGAGCCCGGTCCGTGTCGCAGCCGGCAATCGATCAAGCATCGCGCAACCGTGAGACGACTCCTCGCTCGGGTGCGTCTCACCCGCCCCACCAAAGGACCATCATGCGTAACAAGAACATCATGTTTTCCGTCGTCGCCATCGTCGTGCTCGCCCTCATCGGGCTCGGCGTCGTGCTCACCCACCACTCCGGTCCCTCGACCCCGACGCCGACTACGGCGCCCTCGAGCGCCGGAACGGGCGGTCCGACACCGACGGTGTCCAACGCCACCTTCAATACGAGTTACTCGACCATGAAGTATCTGACGGGAATCGTCGCCAAGGGCAAGGGCAAGATCGCCGTCATCCTGCCCGATACGGTCTCGTCGACGCGTTACACCGAGTTCGACGCCCCGAACCTCAAGACGGCCTTCCTCGCCGCCGGGTTGACGACCAGTCAGTTCTCGATCCAGAACGCCCAGGGCAGTGACACCACGCAGTACACCGACGCCCAGTCGGCGATCGCCGACGGCGCCAAGGTAATCCTGCTGGACCCGCTCGATTCGACGACCGGCGCGGTCATCGAGGCCTACGCCAAGGCGCGCGGCGTCTACGTGATCGACTACGACCGCTTGACCCTCGGTGGCGCGCGCAGTTACTACGTCAGCTTCAACAACGTCGCCGTCGGCACGTTGATCGGTACCGGCGAGACCAGCTGTCTCAGCGCTTGGCACGTGACGCACCCGTTGATCTACGTGATGAAGGGTGCGCCCACCGACAACAACGCGACGCTCTTCGCCCAGGGTTACAACGCCGTGCTCGCCCGGTCCGGGTACACCACGGCCGCGGGGAACGTCGTCAACGAGAACGCCGGTACCTGGACGCCCTCGGTCGCCCTGACCGACTTCCAGGGTGCCTACACGGCCAACCCGAAGATCAACGCGGTGTTGACCCCGAACGACGAGAACGCCGCGCCGATCATCAGCTACCTTCAGGGCCGGGGACTCACCCCCAAGACGATGCCCTTCACCGGTCAAGACGCCACCCTCACGGGCTTTCACAACATCATCGCGGGCTACCAGTGCGGCACGGTCTACAAGCCCATCTGGTTGGAGGCCCAGGCCGCCGCAGCGCTGGCCATCTACCTGCGCGCGGGGCAGAAGCCACCGGCCGGACTGGTGAATGGCACCTCGACCGACTCCTCGGCCTTGATCAGTAGCCTCAAGCAGGTCCCCTCGGTGTTGTTGACCGCCACCTGGGTCACCGCCGCCACGATTCAAAAGACCGTCATCGCCGACCAGGTCATCAAGGCCTCGGACCTCTGCACCAGCACCGCTCCCACGGTCTCGGGCTCCCACCAGCCGACCTACGCCCAGGACTGTCGGACCTACGGCATCAAGTAGGCGAGACGCGACGAACCCACCCCGGTCCTCGGGGCCTCCGAGAAACCGGACCGGGGTGGGTTCGTCGGACTCGCGATGGGACGTGTGTCACGACGACCGCGAACGAGCTGGGCCACTCGACCGAGTGGCGGAACACTGGGGTCGTCGAGACGTCGAGATGTTCGCTCGCGCGAGGCCGCTCTCCTCCGACTGATGTGGTCGTGGGCGGTTGAAACCATTGGCTGCCACCTCGGGTCGGGTCTCGTGGCCGTCCCCGGTTGGCCGTCGTCAGCGCTGGAGATAGCGCACCGTCGCGATCTCGCCGTGGGCGAAGACGATTCTGAAAGTGTGCACACCGCGACGGGTATCTCGATTCACGCTCACGCGAACTTGCAAGTACGTCGCGGTGTCGTGAAGGACCTCAACGCGGGTCCCGCCGGCGTCACTGGCGATCCGGGGCCGACCGTATAGCGCCGAGCCCACGATTTCGACGATCACTGATCGACCGGTCCACACCGGCGCCGTCACCCGGAAGGCTCGCGGACGACGGGCGAGGGGTCGAACGCGCACGGTGGCGCTGCCCGAGGATCCCGCGTTCGTGGCGTCGCCCGAGTAGGTGCCGGTGACCACGTCGGTGCCCGTCGGAGCGATCGTCGCCGTGCAGTCGGCGGCCCCGGCCGTGAGTGGCGCGGTGCACAGAGTCACGTCGCCGGTGACGAATCGCACGGTGCCACTCGGCACACCAGTGGCGCCCGACGTCGTGACGGTCGCCGAGTACGTCTCCGATTCTCCCACGGTCACCGACGTCGGCGAGGCCGACACCGTGGTCGTGCTCTGGGCGGGCGCGTTCACCGCCTCGGTGAGCGACGCCGCGGAGGAGCCCCAGTAGGCACCGTCACCGGAGTACGTCGCGCCGACGACGTGCGAACCCGCCGAGGGGTACGTCACGGTGCACGAGATCGTCGGGGTGCTCGCGTCCACGGCCTCGGCGGCGCAACCCGTGATCGCCGTTCCACCGTCGAGGAAGGTGACGGCTCCCCCGTTGGGGATGGGGGAGACGGTGGCCACGTAGGTGACTGTTTGCCCGATCACCGTGGGGTTGGGTGAGGCCGAGAGCGAGGTCATCGTCAGCGAGAGCGATGGCGCCACCACCACCACCGGCACCGGTGCCGGT
>LMAD01000052.1 GCA_001443545.1 Acidimicrobiaceae bacterium RAAP-2 | reverse complement strand
CCTCTACCCAGGGACCGATCTGACCCTCGTCTACTCCGTCAAAGAGACGTGAGGCTTTGCAGCGACTTTGTGCTTACGCAAGGAGGTCTGGATTCGCGAAGTTCGCGCTTCAGAACCTTGCCCTGCGGGTTCCGCGGGAGTGGTTCGCCTCGGAAGAAGAAACGAGTGGGGACCTCGAAGCGGGCGAGTCGATGTGCGACGTGGCGGCTCAGCTCTTCGGCGCGCACGGATCGACCTGGTCGGACCACGACCACCGCGGCGACCTCTTCGCCGAGTGTCGGGTGGGGGATACCAATGACGGCGCAATCGGCCACGTCCGGGTGCTCGAAGAGAGCCGCCTCCACCGTGACGGAATAGACGTTCTCGCCGCCTCGGATGATCATGTCCTTAGCCCGGTCGACGATATAGATGAAGCCGTCGTCATCGATGCGTCCGATGTCGCCGGTGTGCAGCCACCCGTTGGTGAAGGACTTCGCCGTCTCCTCGGGCTTGTTCCAATAGCCACGCACGACGTTTGGTCCTTTGATCCAGACCTCGCCGACCATCGATGGACCGCCGGGTGCGGGGGGTTCGTCGCCCTGGTGGCCGTCGGGAACGATGGCCACTCGACAAACGGGGACGGCCGTTCCGCAGCTATCCGGTCGTTCGACGTAATCGGGACCGCTGTTGAGCGCCACGGCCGCCGCCGTTTCGGTGAGTCCGTAGCCATTGCCCGGTTGGGCGAGGCGAAACGCCTTTCTGATCCGGCGGACGATGTCGGGTGGCGCCGGTGCCCCACCGTAGGAAACCAGTCGGACGCTGGAGGTGTCGAATTGCTCGAAGTCGGGGTGGTCCAAGATCTGCATGACGACGGTTGGCACACCGCCGATCGCGGTGATCCGTTCGCGTTCGATGAGCGCGAGGGCCTTGCCGGCGTCGAAGTGGTGCATCATCACCAGCGTGCCGCCCGCGGCAGCGTTGACCACCATCACCGCCAGGCACCCAGTCGCGTGGAAGAGCGGGATGTTTAGCAGATTGGCCGTGGGGTACTTCGGGGTGTCGTCGGTCCCGTCACCAAATCGCAGCGTGGCTCGCTGCCCGATGAAGAACAGGTTCATCAGGTTCGTGGTGATGTTTCGATGCGTCGCCACGGCGCCCTTGGGGCGTCCGGTCGTACCGGAGGTGTAGAACATCGCCGCGTCGTCGTCCGGATCGATGTGCACCTCGATGGGGATGACGTCGTCGGCGACCGCTCCGATGAAATCGTTGAAGGAGATGACGCGCACTCGATCGTGTTGGCTCGAGTAGGGCCCGGCGGCTTCGTTGGCAGTGACGACCACCACCGAGGTCAGGTCGATCAGATCGTCGAACAGCGGCTCAACACGCTCGAGCCGCTCTTCGTCGACGAACAACACGCGTGCCCCGGAGTCGATCAGACCGTAGTGCAGCTCGTCACTCGTCCACCAGGCGTTCAGTGGTACGGCGATCGCTCCCGTGATGACGATGCCCCAGAAGGCAGTCACCCAATCGGGGAGGTTACGAGACGCGATCGCTACGCGATCTCCCGCGCGAACACCCGCGTCGTGGAGTCGCTGCGACAGCGTGGCGACGCGACGATAGTGCTCGGCGAAGGTCGTTCGACGTTCTTCGTACACCAAGAAGTCGCGCTCCGCGTGTCGGGTCGTCGATGCGAGGACGTCGCGGAGGGTGGCCGGTGCGTGTTTCCACACCGTCATCACGACACCACGCACCTGTTGTTCGTCGAGTTCGAAAATCTGACCGGTCGCCGTCATGCGGGCCGTGGCCGCCGAAAGCGAAAGCGGCTCGTCGCTCATTGCGGTGAGGTTAGTTGGTCGCGGGGCGGGTGAACAACTGATCGCGATAGTGGGTGAGCTCGGCGATCGACTCTCGGATATCGTCGAGCGCCCGGTGGGTCGTCTCCTTCTCCGGTAGTTTCGCGAGCACGTCGGGGTGCCATCGTCGAGCCAACTCCTTGAGGGTCGAGACGTCGATGTTCCGATAGTGGAAGAACGCCTCGAGCTCTGGCATGTACTCCTGGAGGAATCGACGATCGGTGCCGATCGAATTACCGCACAAGGGCACCGTGGCCGGTTCCGCGATGTGTTCGCGTAAGAAGGCGAGGGTCGCCTGCTCGGCGTCGGACACCGTGACCGAGGAGGACCGAATCGCCGTGAGGAGTCCGGACTTGGTGTGCATCTGGGTCACGAAGTCGCCCATATGGCCGAGCTGCTCCTCGCTCGCGCCGATGACCAGGTCCGGCCCCTCGGCGACGACGGCTAGGTGATCATCCGTGATGATTGTCGCGATTTCGACGATCACGTGGCGATCCGGCTCGAGGCCGGTCATCTCTAAGTCCATCCATGCGAGCATCCTCTGACACTACCGAAGGCGGTCGCAACGTGACGGTAGCCTCGAGTCCATGGAGATCGCCATCACCAAGTTGCGCGATGACGCCGTCGTGCCACGTCGGGCTAACGACGGAGACGCCGGATTCGACCTCGTCGCCGTCGAAGGCCATCGGATTGCACCCCGTGGCGGTCGCGCGTTGATCGGTACGGGTATCGCGCTGGCGATCCCCGATGGCTTCGCGGGCTTCGTTCTGCCCCGCAGCGGGCTGGCGGTCAAGCACGGGGTCACGTGCGCCAACGCCCCCGGGCTCATCGATTCGGGCTATCGCGGTGAGCTGCGCGTCGCGCTCGTGAACCACGACGCGCACGATGAGTACGAGGTGCGCGCGGGTGACCGGATCGCGCAACTCGTCATCCTGCCGATACCGGTGGTCTCCCTATTGTCCGTCGATCAACTGCCCGACTCGGGGCGGGGTGACGGGGGGTTCGGTAGCACCGGCCGGTAGGCCGGGCCAGTTCGGCGACGGCGCGTCGAGATGGTGCGACGCCGCCGGAGTCGGCTACACTGGTCTCGACGCGGACGTAGCTCAGTTGGTAGAGCGCGACCTTGCCAAGGTCGAGGTCGCCGGTTCGAGCCCGGTCGTCCGCTCCAAAGGAATTCAGCCGTTGTTCGATTTACTGATTCGGTTCGCACTCCGCACGTGGTCGCCCCTCGGTGCTTCGATGCGGTCGGGGCCGATGTCCCAGCCAAGTCCGCTCATCCGATGAGCCGTTCGTCACCTCGCGACTCTGTTCCGGTGATGAGGACTATCGCTCTCGTGGATGGCTCGACTCGTCTCGGACCTGTCACACTTGGAACGGCTGAGGAGCGGTCATGCAAACGGTTGGCGCGACGGACATCGAACGGCGAGTGGCCTCGTTGGACATTCGCGAACCGCGCGTCGTCGTTTCGGGGAACTTCGCTACTCCCTGGAGATTGCTGGCCATCGTCGATCGTGCGCTAGAGCGTTATCGGGCCTTCGTGCTCAACCCCCAACGAGGGTGGCCGGAGCGAGACGGCTTGATCACGGAGTCACCATTCATCGGTGAAGGCGTGCGGCGATCGGCGAACGTCGAATTCCTCCCGATGAGGCTCTCGCTGGTTCCGCGGCTCTTCGCGTCGTCTCGGCCGCCCGACGTCGTCTTGATTCAGACCTCATCGCCGCACCGCGGCCGGGTCTCGCTCGGTATCGAGGTGAACATCATGCCCGCCGCGATTCACGAAGTCCGGCGTCGTGGTGGACTCGTGATCGCGCAGGTCAACCCCCAAATGCCCTATACCGTCGGTGACGGCGAGATTGACGACGAACTCATCGACCTGGCCCTCGAGGTCGACGAGCCACTGCCCTCTCCCCGAGAGCGTCCCGTGGACCCGGCGGCGGCGCAGATCGGTGAGAACATCGCGTCGCTGGCCAGCGATGGGTCGACGCTGCAGATGGGAATCGGATTGCTACCCGATGCCGCCCTCATGTTCATGCACGGCTATCGACACCTAGGTGTCTGGTCCGAGATGATTAGCGACGGGGTCATGGGGTTGGACCGCTCGGGGAGCATCGATCCCGATCGGGTGATCACCTCGACCTTCCTCTACGGATCACCCGACCTCTATCGATGGGTGCACCGAAATCCGCGGGTGGTCATGCGACGCACGGAGGTCGCGAACAATCCGGCCCGCATTGCCGAGCAGGCGTCGATGCTCTCGATCAACACGGCGCTCGAGGTGGACCTGTACGCACAGGCGAACGCGAGTTACGTTCGTGGGCTGGTGTACTCGGGTTTCGGCGGCCAACCGGACTTCGTCAGCGGTGCCCTGCATTCGCGCAACGGACAGGCGGTCCTGGCCCTACGGTCGTGGCACGACAAGTCGGACCAGTCGACGGTCGTGCCGCTGGTGAGCGATCCGGTCTGCTCGTTCCAGCACAGCGCCATCGTTACCGAGCAGGGCGTCGCGTCGCTCTTCGGACGCAGTCAGAGTGAGCAGGCGAGGTCGATCATCGAGTACGCGGCCCACCCACGCGCCCGCGACACCCTCGCCAATTCGGCGTCGTCGATGGGGATCTGGTAGCAACTGCACGGGTCCGTTGCCTAGGCTGCACGCCAGGAGGTCCCATGATTCATCCGGCACTGCGACAGTACGTGGACGACATGCGCGCTCACCCCGCGCCCCACCCCGCATCGATCGACATCACCCATCGTCGATCGAGCTACCGCGACGCGGCGAAGGCGCTCTGGCCGACGCCCGAGCCACTCGCCGAGGTCCGCGACTGCACCTTCGAATTGGCCGGTCGATCGATCGCCGGTCGTCTGTACGTGCCATTCGGGGATGAGACACGAGGAATCGTGGTTTATTTCCACGGCGGTTCGTTCGTCGTGGGCGACCTCGAGACCCACGACGGGGTCTGTCGCCGCCTCGCCGTCGACACGGCAATGCGCTTCCTCGCCATCGATTACCGTCTGGCGCCCGAGCACCCGTTCCCCGCGGGTCTCGAAGACGCGATTGACGTGTTGCGATACGTGTCGGCCCATCGCGGTGAGTACGGCGATCCGTCGGCGTCCCTCTTCGTGATGGGCGACTCTGCCGGGGCGACGCTCGCCACCGTGGCCGCATCGATAACTCGTCACGACGGAATCGGAGTGGTGGCACAGGTGCTGCTGTACCCGACGCTCGGTCCCGAGATGGTGACTGATTCGGCGCATACTTTCGGCACCGGGTACTGGCTCGAATTAGACCATCTGCGATACGACTACGGCCAGTACTTGGGGGGTGCCGACCACACGGATCCACGGGTGTCGCCACTACTGAGTACGGATCTCGCTGAATCGCCCTCGGCGATTGTGGTCGTCGCCTCGTGTGACCCACTACGAGACGAGGCTGTCGCTTACGCTGGCCTGCTCGAGCACTACGGGGTACGTGTCGAACTGCTGGAAGCGGAAGGCATGGTTCACGGGTTCATCCGCCTCGGCGGGTCCTTCCCCGACGCGCTGGCGATTGTTGACGACCTCGCCGCGCACATGCATCGGTTGGTGGAGGGTCCGTGAACGTCCTCTTCGTGACGCTCGACCAGTTCCGCGGTGACTCGTTCGCGGCGGCGGGCCATCCACTCGTGACCACGCCGACGTTGGACCGAATCGCACTCGAGGGCGTGCGGCTCGCTCGACACTTCTCCCAGGCCGCTCCCTGCGCTCCGGGTCGCGCCGCGTTGTACACCGGGACCTATCAGATGAACAATCGAGTCGTCGCTAACGGCACGCCACTGCGTCGCGAGATGGCTAACGTGGCGACGCTGGCTCGCTCGGCGGGCTATGACCCTACGTTGTTCGGCTACACCGACCAAGGTCTCGACCCAATGGCGGCGAAAGGATCGGACGATCCTCGACTCGACGACTATGACGGGGTGTTGGCGGGACTGTCGGTCGGCCTCTACCTGCCCGAGAGTCAGGCCGGGTGGATCCAGGACTTGCGGTCCAAGGGGTACGACGTCCCCAGCGGTTGGGCGCCGGCGCTACGCGGTGAGCCCGATCGGCACGAGGACGACTCGTTGAGCGGGTTCCTGACCACCCGTTTCCTGGAGTGGCTGGGTCATCAAGAGACCGGCTGGTTCGCGCACTTGAGCTATCTGCGCCCCCACCCGCCGTACGCCGCGGCGGGCCGATACGCCGCGATGTACGACCCCGCCGACGTCGAGCTCCCGATCGCGCCCGTCACCGTCGATCGGCACCCGGTGCACGAGGGTGCCCTCTCGATGCGCGCGAGCGCGGCTCCGACCGACGAACGCGACATGCGTCGGTTGCGCGCCCAGTACTACGGCATGATCAGCGAGGTCGACGCGCAACTCGGTCGCGTCGTGCGAGCGATCGAGGACCGGGGTGAGTGGTCTGACACGTTGGTGGTGGTGACGTCGGACCACGGCGAACAGTTAGGTGATCACGGTCTCGT
>LMAD01000051.1 GCA_001443545.1 Acidimicrobiaceae bacterium RAAP-2 | reverse complement strand
ACTCTCGTTGGCGCGTAGGAGAAACCACGGAGTGGAAGTTCGGACGGAGCGGCTATTTGCCTTACTCCTTCGCCAACCATCTTTGCCGTGGGGGAGCCGGCTGATATCGCAAAACGCGGTGGCGTTCGCCGAAGTCGGGGCGAATCGTCGGGCACGAACGTCGCGTAGCGGCCCTCACCGATCGCGAGTGAGGATGGCGAACGCCGTTCGCGGGGACACCCTGCGGGAGTACTCGATCGACCCGTACTGGAAGAGTCGAACGGCCTGTCGGATGATGATGGCGCCGATGAGAAAGAGTTCGACTATGACCACGAACGACGCGGTCACGCTCAGCGAGCCGAACCCGTTTCGCAGCATCGCGGTGACTGGGGCAGTGAAGGGAAAGTATGTGAATATCTCGACGATGAGAGCGTTCGGGTGGCTCACTACGAGGCTCGCGGCGTAGAAGGGGATGAAGATCGCACCGATGACCGCCGCAAAGAAACTGCCCGCTTCCTTCGCGGTCGGCATCATGGCGCCGATGGCGATGAGCGTCCCCGTGAATAAAACAAAACTGCCCAGTAGTAATAACGCGCCAACGATCATCGGGCGAGGATCAAGGACCAAGTTCGAGAGGTTCAGGTGAGGCAGGCTAAGTGAGGAACGAAAGAACATATATCCGACGACGACGGGACTGGCAAATACGAGCATCTGCAGTGCGCCGGCGCTGAACAGCGAAAGAATCTTCCCGACGATCAGCGTGCGAGCATCGACCGTCGTCAGGATCATTTCGGTGACACGGTTCTCCTTCTCCTCAACGGTGCTCATGAGCATTTGATTGCCGAGCAACAAGATGACCAGGTAGAAAATCAGCAGATAGACCAACGGCGCCACGACTCCATTGACGCCCGGCGCTACTGCGCCGTTGATAAAGGTCGTCGTGGTAATTCGTTCCGCGCCTCGGAGGGAGGTGGCGATGGCCGGTGAAGAAAGGGTCGCCGCCGCGCTGACTTGGAGAAGTTGACTCGCCACCGCCGAGTATTTGCTGTTGTTAAAGATACCGACGTCAACGCCGTAAACCTTGATTGGTTGCGTTTCGAGATTCGCCGGGTACGCGAAGAATGCTTCCGTGCGCCCGTGCTTCACCGCGGATACTCCTGCGGCGTTAGACGCCACCCGGACTCCGCCGAAGCGAGTGGCGACGGATTGATTGATGATGCCCGAAGCGTCGGTGTACGCGAAGCTGAACGCTGCGCGTTTCTGCGCGGCGAGCGCGTTGTTCGTGCTCCGGCTGCTGAGGAACGAGAGGGCGAAGACAGTCGCGATGAGGATCGGAATAATTAACGTCGCTATCCAGAATCGCCGTTTCGTTATGGTTCGGCGGAACTCGAAACTGAAGACGGTGAGCAGATTGTGTCGGAGATTCACGGTGATACCGTCCGGCGTTCGTCGCCGTAGATGGCGAGGAAGATCTCGTCGAGTGATCGGCGATTCGTCGTGAACTGGCTCACGGAAACCCCGGAAGCCACGAGGTTCGTGAGAATGGCGGCCGGATCGACGCCGTCGGCGCCCTCCAGCTCGGCGTAGTTTCGTTCGCGAAGCGAGACAACGTACTGGGGGGAGTCGGGGATTGACCCGGCGTAGTGAACGCGAATCGTAGTGCCGCCATAACGGTCTTGGACCTCGGCGACGGTACCGTAGGCTTCGGCGCCGCCGTCCTTGAGCAGCACAATTCGGTCGCAGAGTCGTTCCACTTCGTCCATCTGGTGGGTGACCATCATGACGGTTGTCCCGAGCCGCTTTTGCTCGTCGAGGATATCCAGCAGGAGTCGGCGATTCACCGGGTCGAAACCCTTGGTCGGCTCATCAAGAATCAGGAGGTCGGGGTGGTTCATGATCGTCACGCCGAGCTGCACTTTTTGTTGCTGGCCACTTGAGAGTCGATCGAGTCGGGCCGTCGACTGGTCTACGAGCTCGACTCTTTCGAGGTACTTGGCGGACCATCGCTGTGCGTCCTTCCCCGTCATCCCCTTCAACCGACCAAAGTAGGTCATCACGTCGATGACCGATTCCTTCTTGTAGAGGCCGCGCTCTTCGGGCAGGTAGCCGAGTCTCGTGCCGTTGTCGGGGGTGAATTTCTTTCCGTCAATCAACAGGTCGCCCGAAGTAGCGCGGTAAATGCCGAGGAGTGCGCGAATGGTCGTCGTCTTGCCGGAGCCGTTACTGCCCAAGAAGCCGAACGTTTCACCGCGCAATACGGTGAATGAGAGGTCGTTGATTACGGTACGGCGAGCGAAGGCCATTTTGAAGTGTTCGATGCGCACGACGACCTCGGGGTTCGTCGTGGGAACAGTGATTGGCATCAGAACCCGACAGTACTTGGAAAGCCGAGGGGACGCCGGCCACCTTCAACGGTGCGATCGAGGCTTCGTCGACGAGATGAGAGTGGAGAAGACGACGATGTTGGACTCATAGCTGCCCGTCGCGTGATCGAACGTTCCGCCACACGTGACGAGCTGCAAGGCTCGTGTGCCGTGTGGGCCGTAGACCAAGCGATCGGGGAACGATGTCTTGGAGTACTGCTCGACGCGATTGACTCGAAAACTCACCACTGCGCCGTCGGCCAGCGTCACGTTGATTCGATTACCGGCGACGAGACGCTTGAGCTCGAAAAATACTCCAGGTCCCAGGTACGAGTCGACGTGACCGAGGATGACCGAGGAGCCAAGTTGACCCGGTGTGGGTCCGTGGACGTACCACCCGACAGTATGAGCGGTTGCGGGAACCATGACTTGGCCGTTGGGTGTGAGTCCCAGGCGCCCGACCGCGATGTTGATGCCGATGCTCGGCACCGCGAGCCACATCGGTACCGATCGGGCCAACGGAGCGGATCGGGCCAACGGAGCGGATCGCGCAACCGTCGTCGTGCTCGACGGCTGGGCCGCCACGTTCGCCGCGGTGCTCGACAGCACCACCGACTTCGGGTCAGCGGTGGGCCACGCTAAAAGCAACGCGACGATACCGGTGGCGGCCAGGACTGCCGAAACCGCCCACCACGTTCGCTCCCGCCGAGAACGAACGTGGTGGGCGGCAGTTGGCTTCATGGATGTCTACTTGGACCTACTACCGCTGCCGACGGACTCGGAGCGCCGATGCTCCGGCGATCGCTGCCAGGAGAAGGGCCCCAATTCCAAGAAGGAGCGGAGGTGTCGAACCTGATCCAGCCGTTCCGCCCTGGCCCGTCTTGGGTGCACCGCGCGGGATGACCGGTGTGGTGGTGGTCGTCGTCGGTGAAGACGTGGTCGTGGTGGTGGGGGTGGTGGTCGTCGTCGTCGGTACAGACGTGGTCGTGGTGGTCGGTGTCGTCGTTGTCGACGTAGTCGTTGTCGGGGTCACCGCGGCGCACGTCGGCACCGTGATGGTGTTGCCATCAAGGGTGATCGCCCCAGTTTGGACGAGAACTCGGCCATTGACTTGGGCACCGGTGTTCAGGGTGGCCGACGTCAACGCGAGAATCGTACCGTTGAACGACGTCGTGGTTCCCAGTGTCGCGGAAGAGCCGACCTGCCAGAAGACGTTGCACGCCTGGGCTCCACCGGAGAGGGCGACCGCGCTACCCGTGGCGGTGGTCAGTGTCGACCCACTTTGAATGATGAAGACGGCGGCTGGATTACCACCGGCGTTCAAGGTCAGCGTGCCAGTGAGGGATAGTGAACTCGCGTAGGTGTAAACCCCGGGATTGAGTGTTAGCCCACCGAGAACCCCACCCGCGATGGTGGTCGACGGCGTGGCACTGGCGGCGGCGAGATACGCTGCGGTCGCTGACGTCTGTGCCGCGAGTGACTGGGCATTCGCGACCTGGGTGCTACCCGAGATCGAACCCGGCGGGAAGCCCGTGAGGGAAGTTCCCGGCGAGAGTCCGAGATCGCCCGTAACGACCGTGGAGCCCGTGTTGGTGATTGTCGAACCGGCGAGAACGGCGTACGAGGCGGCCGAACCAAGATTCAGCGTCGTCGCGCCCGATGCCGGCAGCGTGGTGGCACCGGTGACCAGCACCATAGTGAGTGCGCCAATGCCAACGCCGGTCAACGTAATTGGCTTCACAGCCCAGTGACGTGGATGGCGATGGGCCCCCCGAACTCGAAACACAAGTACGCGTCGAACTGATTGAAAGAATGACTGGAAAGATGTTCTCATGGGCTTCGCCCCTTTACCGGGTATAAATTTATAAATCTCGGCGAGAATGTATTCTTAATACCCAAAATGAATCGTAGCAGCAATTGAGCGTAATTGAACGTCAGGACCTTGAAATATAGAGGGTTAACCGGATATTTATACGGATAAATTGCTTCACCCGCCATTATGCAAAAAAATAGTAGTATAACCCCTGGTTATGTTGTGAGAAAATTGGCCTTAGGCTTGGGACGACGGGGCCGTAGGCTCTCCACCAGTGACGGTGGTGTTCGACCAACTGTGACGCGGCACTGTCGAAGCCATAACGAATTTCTCTACGCCGCTGATGAAGCTCGCCAATGGTTCGATGTCGCAGCCTGGCCGAAACTGTGCCCAGTCGTCGTAGGTGCGCTGTCCGAGCAGCACGGTGTCCTGGGTGGCAATGACGCAACCAAGGTTCTCTTGCATCGCGTGGTCAAATTCAGTGATGAACTCGTCTGGGTGTTCAGCCACACCGTCGAGTGACAACAACTCGTAAGCAACGACTTGGCGCATCACTTCATCCCCTTGATCGGGTTAGGCGCGAAGGAAGTCGTGGCGGACTGCCCAACGCTGACGCGTCCGTACTGGTGAGCGTTCGAGCGGGCGGTGATATCAGTTCCGGCGCTGTTCATTGACCCGACGAGCGAGATGAATCCGCAGGTAGCGCCCGAAGGTGGACTTCACCTACACAGTTTGTCGAAGGGGATGGACTCTATAGTTCCTTTCAAATGGTTGATGATCCATCAAGTGTCCACGTGGCTGATGAAAGAAGTTCGTCGGCGATGACGAGTGCGGGCCGTGCTCGGGGCAACTTGAGGGATTGGACATTACGGACTTGGCGTTCGGTGTCTCAAAAGAAGTCCAAGGTGGCAACGCTCCTTATCGTTCTCTACGTCGGATGGTTCATTTATCTCAGTCTGAAGCAGTACTACGGCTACGGCGAACCTCCCTTTGACCTGGCAATCTTTGATCAAGGCATGTGGCTCATTTCGCATTTTCACGAGCCCTTCGTCACGATCATGGGACGTAACCTCTTCGGCGACCACACGTCGTTCGTACTATTGCTGTTCGCACCGTTCTACCGGCTCGTCCCCGAGCCACAGGGTCTTCTCGTCTTGCAGACGCTTTTACTCGCCGGTCCCGCCGTCCCGATCTATCTACTCGCTCGCAAGTACATAAAAAGCAGCGTTATCGCTACCTCGCTCGTCGCCACGTATCTCTTGAACCCACTCCTCCAACGGGGAAACCTCGATCAGTTCCACCCCGAGGCCTTCCAAGTGTTCTTCATCAGTCTGGCTATCTACGCCGCAATCGAGCGCAGGTCGGCGCTGCTCGTGGTCATGGTGGTTCTCTCGTTGTTGGTCAAAGAGGACGCCGTGTTATTGGTCCTTCCCGTAGGTCTGTGGGTCGCTGCTCGGCGTGGTCGTAGGTTGGGGATGTCGATCGTTGCGGGATCGGTGCTCTGGGCCATGGTGGCGAACTGGTTGATTATCCCCTGGCTACTCGGCGCGACCAGTATCTACGCCTCGCGGATACCTTTCGGTGGCGTCTGGGGACTGTTCGGTACCCTCCTCCACAGACCGGGCCAACTCTGGTCGTATTTGATCTCGCAGGGTCGCCCTTTTTATCTCTGGCAACTGGGTTGCTCCGTCGGCTTCGCCTTTCTGTTCGCTCCCGAGATTGCGCTTATCGGGGTCCTCGTTGTCGCGGAGATTCTGATCAGCAATGACCCCTACATGCATCAGATTCTCTATCAGTATTCGATGCCGCTGGCGCCGGTACTGGTATTGGGCACTACGTACGCGATCGCCAAACAACCTCGCGGCTGGCGACGAGATGCACTGGCGACGGTGGCGTTGGGCGCGGCCATTACGTCCTGCGCGCTGTGGGGCATCGCCCCGTATTCGAGTAACGCTGAGACGGCCACGTCGGGCTGGTTATCGTCGCGTTCGATAGATGCACTGAATTATCTCGAAAGGGGGTTGCCCCCGAACGCCGTCGTCTCGGCGTGGTATCCCGTAATTTCGCACATCGACCACCGAGTACAGGTATACGTCTGGCCGACGCCGTTCTACGCCTCAAATTGGGGCGTCACCAATGACACGGGGGCGAGGCTCCCCGTGTCGGGCCACGTGCAATATCTATTGCTGCCTCTGGTGATGAGTGAGTCCAATCACTCCGACGTGTTCAAGCAGATCAGTGGCGGGTACCGGCTCGTGCGTTCGGGAGGGGGATTCGGACTCTTCGAGGAAAAAGTCTCTCCGTAGGGTGGAGGCTGCTGGAACCAGTATCGTCCGGTTTTTATCGATGGCGGACCGCCCATTCCTCTCCCTTTCCGCACGTCAAGTGAGCGATATCTCGCTATTTAGGCGACTCCCAGGTTTCGTTCTGGTTAGCCGCCCGCAGTGAAAGCTGCTTGAGTTCACTCACCA
>LMAD01000050.1 GCA_001443545.1 Acidimicrobiaceae bacterium RAAP-2 | reverse complement strand
CCGACTTGAGGCACTGCAGCAACTGTTCATCGGTGAACCGTGGATGCCTGCACCGTCAGGCACCAGTCCCTAAGCCACTTCCTTCGAAGGGGCACCTGAACAGTTACGAAAATTGAAACTTTTCCGGTGGAGCGGTCTCATTGGTGCTACCTTTCGCCTAGGACGTCAAGACCCCGCATCCTTGCCAGTGCACCGTGGTGTACGACAAAGAGAGGCCGGTGAGTCATGGTTCAATCGCGGCACATCATCAGCGCGATGTCGGGGTTCAGCGGAGTTCGCCGTCGACGGGCCGTTATCTCGAACACCGCACGACCGAGTGCTTCATGCAGCACTATCTGCGGTGTGCCGCCCTAACTGGCGCGACCGTAGAAACTGCGAACCCGGCTCGTGTCGACGTATTGCTGCTCTCCTTGGACTTGCAAAACGCCTTGACCACCCCGTCGTTCTCCGAACGCTCGGACACCATCTTCCCCGACATCATTGCCAAATACTTCGGGAGACAGGACCGGGACGATGGGCAGCGAGCCTTGCGGCGCAGCGGCAAAACGAAGTCCTGAAGGAAGGGTCACGACAAAGAGCGACAGCGATTCGCCCGGCGTCGTCACCGTGGAAAGGGGCCTCGCAAAGTGCCTGATTTGGCCCGTAGTCCCTGGCCGAGAGCTCAAATCCCCATTCAGCTCCCGGCCGGGGTCCGGGTACCCCTTACGCACAGCACCCGGGGATCCGATGAGACGACCGGCCATCACTCTTGACTTCGAGGAGCGATACGCATCGGCGATGGCACAGTCCCCATAATTGCCTTCCGAGCGGCGGACAAAGCCACGGTGACACTGGAGCGCGTTCGCCACGGACGACGCGGACTGTCCGCGAAAGCGCGGATGGACATCGCCGTGCCGCGGACATTGGTGACGTGACGAATCACCTCGAAGTGGTGCGAGTCATTGACCGGAGGTTCGTCCCCTGCACGAGGACACACACGTCGAGCGGCGGTTTCAAGCCGTTCGGACCGTCGTCGCACTTCGCCGTCGGTGCGCGGTCCAACTGCTCGATGCGGCAGAAGTTCTGCGCACTGATTCGAATCCCCCGTTTCTAACGAAGCACCAGGTGCCCCGCTGGACAACCATAATTACGTGCCGTCGCGCAACAATCGATGGGCCGTGCTACGGGTCACGTCGGCTGCCCGTCGTGACGGTCCCGCAACCGTGCACCGTCGTTTGGATTGAACCGTGCGGGTTCGGGCCTGCGGGGACGTGCACAACTTCCGGCTGGAGATTCAACGCTTGGCTGCTTTAAGAGAAGCCGGGAACGTCACTTCTGCGGGTCACTCCCATGTTCGATCTTGTGGAGTTCGTCTTTGAGCCATTCGGTAATCTTCTCGTGCTTTTCGTCGTCGCCGTGAGAAATGGTTTTAATGGCTTCACGATGACCGGGGTGGCTGGGGTCGACAAGTGCGTCACCGTCTACCGGCGTAGCGTCGTCGTTTTCACTCTGTAACGAGTGGTGTCCGCCAAAGAAGGGGAAGAAGCCAAAACCGCCGATGAAGGGAGAACCCATGGCGCCAAACGACGCTCCCCCCATAACGCCACAAGTGATCGCGCAGTGAGCGCAACATCCGCCACAAGAAGCGCAACCAGCCATATGTATCGTCCTCTCGATTGAATCAGGAAACCAGAACCTACCAAGCACAGACGCTCGGCGGTTGGTCGGCAAATCAACGTTCGCCATAATGCGGCTATGTGGACTTTCCACGACGGCACCTCGTCGCGCTCGATTGTCCCGATCCGTTCAAGCTCGCAACTTTCTACCCGGCCCGAACTGGCATTGCGGTAGGCACATGGCCGAGTCACGCCCCAGATGTTGACTTGGTGGACGATTCCCTTCCGACTTCGAGTTTTCAGAGAGTCGAGGACTACTCCTTCAGCTTCGCCGCCATCCAGAAGCGTATGGCGGTCCTCGAACGGGACGTCCTCGTAACCAAAGAGCGCCGAGGCGAGGAGCAGGTCATGCACGCCAACGGCCCAACGATTGCGAAGGCAATTGGGCTCCTCGATCAGTACGAGACACGGTGGATGGACCGAGCCGACCGAATTACCGATGTCCCGACAACCGTCAATGAAGGAGAATAGCCGTGACGGTGAACAGCGCCACCAGCGACCCCGAAAACCTCACCCTGACCCTCGTCGCCGAGTTCGACGCCAAGCCCGAGCAGGTGTGGGGGGCGTGGGAGGACCCACGCACACTCGAGCGGTGGTGGGGGCCCGTCCTGGCCCGCCACTTTTACCCGTCACGACTTTGTGGTTGGCGGCGAGTCCCGCTATCACATGACTGGGCCCGATGGCGAGACCTCGAGTGGCAATTGGCAAATGCACGCGATCGAAAAACCGAGCCGGATCGACTTCGCGAACGGACTCGCCGGACCCGACGGTGAGCCGACGAAGGAGATGCCTCCAATGTCGGGGAGCGTGACGTTGGAGGCGATTGGGACTCGAACGAAGATGACAGTGGTCTCGCGCTTCGAGGATCTCGAGCAGATGGCGCTCATGCTCGGTATGGGTATGTCCGAAGGTCTGACCCAGGCGATCGGACAAATTGATGCCCTCCTGGCAACAGCGTGATACGGCCAAATGCGCCAAGACGGTTCCTTCGGAATCCATCACTGTTCAGGTGGTTGACCCGACAAGAAAGATCGGTAACCCTGGACTGGAAGCTTGATTCGGCCGAGGCTTGATCGGTATCGGTGGCCCGACGCGACAGGAGTGCAACCTCGCACTGGAGACTTGACGCTAGCGAGTTCTGATTGGTGTCGGAGGCCCGACGTGACAGGACTGCCACCCCTCACTGGCGTTTGGGTTGATCCGTGTGGGTTCTGGTCTGCGGCCCGACGTGACAAGTCTGCAACACAGCGAAACCGAACCGACGAGCGGCAGCACCGTCTTGGAAGCTACTTGGACTGCCGCCTTCGCGGCGCGATTGAATGCATGCCCTACACCAGCAAACCCGCCCATAAGCAGACCGAGTTGAGGCATGAGAGATGTCTGAAACGGTAAAGAAGTTTGGCTGTTTTCGATGCGTGCGCGGCCATGCTCACTTGACTTTCCTAACATTGAGTGTATGCTTTGAGCAACTACTCAGTTTAGGAAGAGGGGTCGAATGGCCAAGTCGGGATCCCCCAGCAAAGTCGCGACAGCCGGCACGAAGCGATCGGCGAACACCCGTCAATTGCTCGTCAATGCCGCCATCGAGACACTGAAAGATCACGGCTTCGCGGGCGCCAGTGCCCGAGCGATTTCCGAACGAGCGGGACTGAACCAGGGGCTCGTTTTCTACCATTTCGGTTCAGTCGCCAATCTCCTCCTAGCTGCTCTCGACGCAGTCAGCGGCGACCGGATGGTCAGGTTCAGCGCAGCGGTCGAGAGCGTGTCGTCGCCCACTGAACTCATGGACGTCGCTGCACAGATATTCCGTGAAGACATCGACACGGGACACGTCACCGTCCTGGTGGAGATGATCGCCGGTGCGTCTTCGACTCCGGGCCTCAGCGCTGAAGTCGCCACTCGCATCGGTCCGTGGATCACCTTCACAAAGGGCGCGATTGACAAGACCTTCGGCGACTCGCCGTTCGCCTCGTTGCTACCGGCAGATGACGTGGCCTACACCATCGTGGCGCTCTTTCTCGGGCTCGAAATGCTCACCCACCTCGACGGCGATCGCGAGCACGCGCTTACCATCTTCGGTCGCGCTCAGCAACTTGTCACCATGCTCGGCGCCGTTAGCGCATTCGCACCACCAAAGGAGACGTCGTGAACTCAGATTCCGCCACGGCACTTCAATCCGCCCCCGTGACCGATACCGGTCTGGATGCGGTGACCGGAGCCTTCAGCTACTCGGGCCGAGCCATCGCCACCGCGCTCACCGACTCTGGTCGCCAGGTCCGCACCCTGACCGGGCACCCCAACCGGGCGACGGGCGCGTCTCCGATCGAGATTCGTCCGCTCGACTTCGACGACCAGATTGGCTTGGTCGCGTCGCTCGAAGGCGTCACCACGCTCTATAACACCTACTGGGTGCGCTTCGCCCACCAGCGCATCGACCACGACCTAGCCGTGGAGAACTCCCGAACGCTCTTCCAGGCGGCCCGGCGCGCCGGGGTCGAGCGAATTGTCCACGTCAGCATCACGCACCCCAGTGTCGACTCCCCGCTGCCGTACTTTCGAGGCAAGGCCCTCGTCGAGCGTGCCCTCGCGGAGACCGGGGTTTCGTACGCAGTGTTGCGACCCGCCATCCTCTTTGGCGGCGACGGAGTACTACTCAACAACATCGCTTGGCTGCTCCGCCACCTTCCCGTCTTCGCCATCGGCGGACGGGGCGACTACCGAATCCGAGGGATCCACGTCGACGACCTCGCTCAACTGTGTCTCGAGAAGGGTACCGAGCGTGGCGACAGCGTGATCGACGCAGTCGGACCAGAGCGGCCGACGTTCTTGGAACTGGTCAACTCCATCAAGAAGGCAGTCGGGAGCCGTTCGCTTCTGGTCCACGTACCCGGAGCCGTTCTGCCGCTGTTCTCTCGAGCAGTTGGAACCGCTATCGGCGACGTGCTCTTGACCCGCGACGAGTACCGGGCCATGGCCGACGGGCTTGCCGACACCGACGGCTCAGCGACCGGACCGACGGCGCTCTCTGACTGGTTGGTCGAGAACGCACCCGGTCTCGGGCTCACCTACGCCAACGAACTCAAGCGTCCCTTTGATACGGCGAATTGTGGTCGCTGATGAAGAGAGACGTGCGGCCGTCGCTCTTTGGAGCCAGCGTCTGGGCCGCGCTGTTGCTACCGGGAGCGGTCATCTTCCACCTCGAGCCAACACCACCAGTTTCTTGCGGACCTGACTGCGCTCAGTTGCGTAGGAACTTCAACTTTGGGATCTCCGGATACCGGATGTACTTTCTCGTGGCCACGCCCCTTTTCATTTCGCTGACCACTTCCCTCGTGATCGTCATTCACGTTCGCTCCGGCTCAGAAGTAGCTCCGTCGCTTGCCTGGCTGCTTGCGATCATCGTTCAGTCGGGCGCAGTTCAAGATACCGTGACATTCTTAGCTAGCGTCTTGGCCGTCCCGACGGGGGTCCTTTTCTCTACGGTGTTCAACAACCTAGCGACGTCCAAGCGGACCGCGGTGCCTTCGTGTTAGTCATCATCGTCTCGCTGGTCATCGTGTTCCTCGGTGTTTCGATTTGGGCCATTATCGATGCGGCCTCGAGGCCGTCGGAGGCGTTCGTTGCCGTCCGTGAATCCAAAGCGATGTGGCTCACACTCATTGCGGTCTTCACGTTGTCCCTCTTCGTCGTTGGATTCATCCTCGCGCTCGTCTACCTGTCGTCCATACGTCCGAAAGTCAAGAAAGGGTCGAGCGATAGTTTGACTGGCCAGCCTCCTGTCGTTTCGCGCAGACCGTGGATCTACTTCATCATCTGGATGCTCGTTGGCAGCGCGTGGGCCATGGTCATTGCCGGGGCCTTCAGCATTGGCCTCTTCTTCATTCCGGTGGCCGCCATCGCGACCGTGTTCCTGGTTCGCAAACCATCTTCCAGACGAGGCATCTTTGGCCTGTTGGGCGGACTCGCCCTTCCCTTATTCTACGTTGCCTATCTCAATCGCGGTGGACCGGGAATGGTCTGCACGACAACCCAGAGTCCCTCCGGCTTCGGTCAGAGCTGTGGGTCAGAGGCGAATCCGTGGATTTGGTTACTGACGGGTCTTGTTCTTCTCAGCGTCGGCGTTGCCATCTTCACTCTCAGCGCTCATTCGGGCATGGGTCTGCCGTGCGCTAACTGTTCACAGCCGATGGGACCGGAAGATCAATTCTGCAGCCATTGTGGTAACCGTTCCGGCGAGTTCCACGACGTACCTTGAGTTCGCGGTATTTCGCTCACGGCGTCAGACACGTCACGTTCTCATCTCAGGGCCAGGTCTTGGCCCACTATCTCACGTCGACGTGACGACTTTCGCGATCCGGCGTCCTACTGGCTGTCGGCAGTTCGATGGATACCACGTACGGGAATAGAAGGCCGCTGGCTACTCCTCGTGAAGCACGCGGCGGCTTCGACGCTCGAAGACAAGCGAAAAGCATGTAGTCCGAGGATGCTAAATTCCTGGTTGCATGCAAGTTGTATCGGTAACCGATATAGTAATCGTGATGACGAAGAAGACCCCCGAGAACACTGGTCGCGTTACCGGTGTCGCCCACTTGATACTCACCAGCCTGGCTGATGGAGAGAAGCACGGCTACGCCCTCACCCAGGACGTGATGCAGTTCGCGGGTGTTCGCATTGCTCCGGGCAGTCTCTACGAGGCCCTCGCTCGACTCGAGGGCCAAGGTCTCATTGAGCCCGTGGCGTCAACCGACCGACGGCGCCCCTACCGGCTGACCGCGGCGGGCGCGACCGTGCTCGATGAGTATCTGAGTGCCCAGGAGCGACTGGCCACCGAGGGACGTCGTCGTCTTCGTGCGTCGTGGCGGTTCTCGTGAGCCCCGGACATCTCGACGTTGGTTCGGCGACGACCAGGCGTGCGCAGGGTTACCTGCGTTGGTACCCACGGGCGTGGCGTGAGCGTTACGGCGAGGAGTTCGTCGCCCACCTTGAAGCGGAGTTGCTCGAGCGGCCCGTCTCGTTGGCACGGACCGCCGACATCGTCGCGCACGGGTTCCTCGCGCGACTCTCGTTCCAGCGTGGACTGCGGATTGCCACCTGGGCGACGACGGCCGTCGTGCTCGTTGCGGCCGTGGCCATTGGAGCAATAGCTCTAACCCTCAATCCACCGTCGAGCTCTCGAAGATGGCCACTTGTGACCTTCAGGCAAGGTTTGACCTCCCCGTTCGCGGCACCTCGCACATTTGGTTGACACGCGGACGTGCCGGGCCACCAGTTCGGTGAACTTTGTAACTTGTTCGCGCTGGAGGTCGCCGGGCGTGCCGCGGGCGACCTCAATGCCGAAGTGGTCAGGTCTGTAGTTTGACGAGCCGGCTGAAGCACTCGCTCCACTGCGTGGCCCAGGGCCAGTGTGTCGG
>LMAD01000049.1 GCA_001443545.1 Acidimicrobiaceae bacterium RAAP-2 | reverse complement strand
TGGGCCACCTTGAACAGCGACGCCTCGTTCTCGCCGGTGACGTTCTCGACCAGGGGCCCGACGTGCGCGACGGTCACGCTCTACGCGCAGTGGACACCACAGAACAACGGTGGCTCAACCAAGTACACGGTCACGTTCAACTCCGAAGGTGGTTCGCCCGTTCCACCGATGTACGAGACTTCCGGCACGACGATTACCGCTTTTCCATCTACATCGCTCAATGGCTACAACTTCGATGGCTGGTTCGTCGCCTCGAGCGGAGGTAGTGCGCTGACGTCTTACACCGTCACTGGACCCGCCACGCTCTACGCGCAGTGGACATTCATTGGCGGCAACGGCGGTGGCGGTGGCAGCACCGGTGGCGGTGGCGGTGGCAGCACCGGTGGCGGTGGCGGTGGCAGCACCGGTGGCGGTGGCGGTGCGGTAATCAATGCCGCAACCATCTCGATCACCAACATGCCTGGGAAGCCGGACAAGGGTTCGAGTTTCGTTCCGAAGTATCAGACGAATAGTGACGGCAAGGTCATCACGTGGCAGACGAGCACGCCGAATAACTGCAAGCTCTCGACGACGAGCGACCCGACGACGGTGACTTTCCTCAAGGCGGGGACGTGTTCTTTGTCGGTCACCGTGGCGCCGACTTCGGACTACACCTCGGCGACGGGCCTGGCCACCACCCTGGCGACGAGCGCGGTGTCGAACAAGCCCCTCACCTACCCGTTGACCCTGACCGTTGTCGGTACCGGCGCTGTTCGAAGCAACAAGGCCGTGATGAACCTGCGACACGCTGGTTCGGTTGCTCGTCGCTTCAACGCGAAGGCGCTCGTCACCTTCACCGCGAAGCCGCTGCCCGGCTTCCTCCAGCGCTGGACTGGGGCCTGCTCGGGTGCGGGACTTACCTGTCGGGTCACGATGACTAACGCCAAGCACGTGCGCGTCGCGTTCCGCCCCGCGGTCTCCTTGCCCATCTTCTACTTCAGGACGAATATGAGCAACATCACGATGAGTCCGGCCCAGACCGCCAAATTCCGCGCGGACCTCGCCACGTTGGTGCGGCTCCACGTGAAGACCTTGACGATCAAGGCCTACGCCGACTACCGAAACGGCCCGACCTACAACCTGGCGCTCAGCCAGCGCCGGGCCAACAGCGTGACGGCCTTCGTCGAGAACCTGTTGGTTCGCTCTGGTCTCAAGCGGATGCCAATCAAGAACCTTGGTCTCGGCATCCTGCGCGCGTCACAGAACCTCCAGTTGGACCGCAAGGCCATCGTCTTGTACATCTAGTCACACCGTCTCATCGACGAAGGCCGGTCCCGATTCCCCGGGACCGGCCTTCGTCGATGACATCATCGGATCTGATCGACTCACTCGCCACCGTTGCGTCGGATTAACAACTCGGTGAAACGCAATAGCGGGGCCTCTTGTTCCAGTCTCCCTCTACGTCGCTGACTCGCACCGGTGGGTAGTCATCGTAGAGTTGTGCCATGACGAAGCGAGGGCGACACCGTGGTAGTGGCCGGGTAACCCCGAAGACGACGCGGCCCGCTGATTTCTCGAGCAACGCCCATCGTCAAGGATCGCGCGGCGAGCCACCGCTGCTCGCCAACATTCGAGCGGCGTTGCGTGACGAAGAGCCGTTGGCCGTTCTTTCGCTGGCGAGCAGTCTCGTCGCCGCGCTGGACTCACGGCGCGATGACCCTTTCGATCGCTCCGAGCACCCTTCGACACCACGGCTCACTCTGGCTGAGTTCACCGACTCCTTCATCCACACCGATCGCGTCGAGACGTCAGCGATGCTGGCGGTGCTGGCCCAACTGGCCGGCGACGAACTCCTGCGGGCTCGGGTCCGGCGCGCGCTCGCGCGGCGCAGCCACGCGCTGCCCACGTGGCTCGCGGAGCTGGATGGGACGAGCGTCGTCGGGGCCGTGGTGATGAGTCATGTGCTCGGCGACGGGGACAACGTGATGCTCGAGGTCTCGTTGCCGGCGGGACACCACCTGTGCTTCGTCGTCTACATCGACCACAATATGGGGACCTTGGTGAAGGACGCGTATCCGGTGCCCGACTCCCTCGAGAACCTCGTGCGACTCATGGCCGACATGAATGACGATCCCGATTTCTCGTTCGAGGACCTCAACCTCGCCGACGCGCGCGAGCGCATCACCGCCGCCATCGAACGCGGTGCGATGACCTACCCGCCGCTCGAGACCGATACGTGGCCCGCCTGCCGGCCCCTGGTGGAGTGGGCCACTCGACTGCTCCCGTTGGGTGGCACTGGCTACGTCCGCCCCACCTGGGACGAAGTCGCGACCGCTGAACTCGCGAACCGGTTCTTCGCGAGTCCCTACGGCGCCGGCATCGACGACCGCGACCATCGGAACCTGCTCGAGTCCCTGCTCTGGTTCGCCACCGACTACGGGCCGGGCGATCCACTGCGGTGGAGCTCGGTCGCCGTGGAGATCCTCTTGATCGACTGGCTCCCGCGCAAGATCGTCGCCGAGGCGAGCTACCTGGCGCTCACGCCCGACTTGCTGCGCGCCTACGTCAAGTTCGCTCACGCCGAGCGTGGTATTCGAACATCACTCACCGATGAGACCCTCGCCGCGGTCGACCGCTACGAACCCGAGTTCCTCGCGGCCATCTCGTCACCGCGACTGCAGGGCCCGGCGGCGCTCTTGGCCGCGGCCGGTTTCCTCGACGACGCGGACCTCGACGACGCGGACCTCGACGGCGCAGCGCACTACCTCGACTTTGCGACGGTCGCCCTCGGTTGGCTCTTTGACGCGGTCGGCGGTCCCGAAGCGCTCATGTCACTCGATGATGCGCCGCTGCCCGATCGGGAGTTCTCGTGGGTGGGCATCGCCCCCGACGTGGTCGAGCGCGTTACCGAGGTGCTCGCGCTCTGTGACCAGTTCTGCACCGACAAACTCGACATCGAGTACCGCAGTGCCTGTCGGGCCTTCCTCGAGCGCGTCGCTCGCGGTGACCCGGCGATCTTTCGACGCAAGGCCAGTTCCAGCACCGCGGCCGCCGCCATCTGCTGGACCATCGGCAAGGTCAACGAGCTCTTCACACCCCGGGGCATGCGCATGATGGACCTCACGGCGTACTTCGGCATAAGCCAAGGCGGGGTCTCCCAGCGCGCCGAGACGATGATCCGCGCCGCCGGCTACGAACGCGCCGACGAACCGGGAGTGATCAACCTCGGTGACCTGGACCTCCTGGTGTCGGCGCGGCGGTCACAGATCTCGATGCTGTGCGACTTGCTGTTGGACCCCGACTCGCTCGATTGATCCAATTCGCCGATTCAGCGGCCCCAGCGTGTTCGTCGCGACGACGAGCGGCGGTATTCCTTCAGCGCTCGCCGTACCAGCGCGGCGAGACTCGCACCCTCAAGGCCGGCTCGAACGTCGGATTCGTTGTATAGGGCAGTCCAGACGAAGCGACGACGACCTTGGCGCTAGCGGTGGGCGGTGGACGTCCGCGCCGACGACGCGCACCGGTCAACTGCCCGGGTTCGTCGTCTCCCTGTCTCGTCCGCGAAGGTCCCGATCGTCACTTCGGTGATTGGATCGCTCGACCTCGGGTACCTGGACACTCGCGTGTATGAGCCGTTCAAGACGGTCGATCACGAGGACGACCAGTTCAAGCATGTCCCACTGAGTCGGGTCCCGCTACGAGGTAGCGCAGCAGTTCATCAGTACGTTCCACCTACACCGTGCAATTCGCAACCGCATGGAGCATATCGATCTCGACTACGTGACGCGCGGCGGGATCCCTCCCAATTACGAGTACTACGTCCATTCGTCGGTACGTTCGTTTCAAAATCACCGCAGCCGTCGTCTGCTGGACGGTCGGCGAGGCCAACGAAAGCGTCACGTCACGGGGCGTGCGCGAAAGGGGCCTCGTGGTCCTTCGACCTAGTCCAGAGCAGCGTGTTCCTGCGCGCCGCGGCGATGATTCGCGCGGCGGGTTACGAACGATTCGATGGGTTCGGGTTTTGACCTCGGTGATCTGGACCGCTCGGTGTCGCCGCGCCGCAACCAGATCACGACGATGCACGACCCGTTGTTGCACCGCGACCTGCTCGATCGAATCGAAGTACCGTGTCCACAATCCCATCGCGCTCGTGCGACGAAGCGACGGTGCGTGACGGGTTGCCGCATTGGCGCACGGGCTGCGAGGAGTCGCTGCACTGGACCTCGGTGACTCGGCGGTGGGACGTGCAGCCAGTGAAGTCATGTCAATGGCCTTCGCCAAAAACGGCATCGTGGCGGAAACGGAGACCGGATTTGATAACCGCGCGATTCGTCGACGCGGCGCACTGCGACCGTTGGGGGTCTAGTGCACCGTGACCGACGGGCCAAGACCGATGGAATGTAGCACGGCGTGCTACGATACACCGGTGGACCGAGAGATCACGCAACGCCAACTCCGGAACAACAGTGGGGAGATCATGCGAGGTTTGGACGCTGGTGAAACGTACGTGGTGACCCGCAACGGCGCCCCGGTGGGCGAACTCACGCCTCGTCGTCGACACCGCTTCGTCAATTCCGACGCCGCCATCGCAACGTTCAAGGGAGCACCCAGCGTCGACTTGGATCGACTGCTCGCTGATCTCGACCGTGTCGTGTCACCGAATGTGGAACCGCGTGCCTGAACCACGTCGCTATCCACGGGGCATCATCGACACCTCCGTGGTCATCGATCTCGAAACGATCGACCCTTCCTCCCTCCCCGTTGAACTCGCAATCAGCTCATTGACGATGGCCGAACTCGCGGCTGGGCCACACGCCACCGATGACCTCAATGAACGGGCCCGACGACAGGACCGTCTGCAACGCACCGAAGCCGTCTTTGATCCCCTGCCCTTCGATGCCGAGGCCGCCCGAGCCTACGGAAGGGTCTTCGCCGCGATCGCGGCTACTGGGCGAAAGGCCCGTGGCGCGCGGGCGGTTGACCTCTTGATCGCGGCGACGGCGTGCGCCACCCAGCTGCCGCTCTACACGCGCAACGGCGACGACTTTCGAGGGCTCGAAGGCCTCGTCGAGGTGGTCGCACTCTAAACTGACGACCGTTGGCGCGTTGGTTCGGAGCCGAAAAGACGAGAAGCGGGCCCGGCCAGGCTGCGCGGGGCCTCGTTCCTACACTGCGGACGGGGCGTGTTCGGTGCCAATGATGGTTGCTCATTCTCGCTCGTCTCGTCGACGAGCACGGCGTGGTGAACGAGAGACTCGTCCGGTCGCGGGGGCGCCATGATGCATTCTCGACGCATTGGCTCAGGGGTCCGCTGACGTGAAACCGTTGCGTGGTCGCCGAGCCGTCACCACCGTCGAGCGAGGCGCGACCCGGTTGCGCGACGGGTACGGCCAGGACCGGTCAGGCGAGGCCGAGCGTTTCGGTGAGGGTGGGGTAGCCCGGGGCGCTGCGCGCCCAGGGGTGGGCCGACTCGATCAGACCCGCGAGGTCGATCAGACGCCGGTCGTGGTAGCGCGGGGCGGTGACCTGGAGCCCGAAGGGCAGTCCCGTCTCCAGGTGACCCATCGGCACCGAGAGGGCCGGCAGCCCCGTGATGTTCTGGATGACGGTCGCTAGGTTCTGCGGCGCGAGCCCGTGCACGGTACCGTCCTCGGTTGTTCCGTCGGCGGGCCAGCCGTTGCTCGTGACGACCGGGGTGAGCAGGAGCCCGCTCTCACCGAGCAACTCGTCGAGCACCCGCACGTAGCTGAAGCGTCGCCGACGCGCCGCCAGGTACTGCTCGGTCGTGACCGACAGTCCCGTGGTGAAGAACTCGCGGGTCGCGACGTGGAACCGGTCCCAGTTCGCCTCGACCAACTCGCGCCCGAGTCGGTGCACGTGTTCGGCGGCGCACGTGACGTACCAGTCGAGATCGGGGTCCCCGTCACTGAAGAAGTCCTCGGGGTCCATCCAAGTGATCGGACGTCGCAGCAGGTCACCGACCGCGTGGACTGCGTCGCCCAGCGCCCGCTCGACGTCGATCGGGAGCGGTCCCCACGGCGACGTACGCGGTGCGGCGATCAAAGTGACCGGTTCGGCGCGCCAACGTGTGAGCGAACCGAAGGCGCTGGCCGGCAGTGCGGTCGGGTCTCCGGGGACCGGTCCGGTCATGACGCTATAGAGGAGGTCAAGGTCGTCACTCGACGTCGCGAGGGGCCCATCGGTCGAGTAGTCGATCCAGTCGGGCTCGGGGTAGCGCCCGATTGCGCCGTTGGTGGGTTTCAAGCCCACGAGTCCACAGAGGGACGCGGGGATCCGGACCGAGCCGCCGCCATCGGTCGCCGTCGCGATCGCGACCAGCCCGGCCGAGAGGGCCGCCGCCGAGCCACCACTCGATCCCCCGGTCGACAGGGCTCGATTCCACGGGTTTCTCGTCACCCCGGTGATCTCGTTCGCGGTGTAGCCCTCGATCGCGAACTCCGGGAGGGTCGACTTGCCGAGGACGATCGCCCCGGCGTCGAGCAGACGTTGGGGCGTGACCCCGTTGGTGGTTGCGGGCCTGACCTTCTCGAAGAGGAGCGACCCTTGGCGCGTCGGGTGACCGGCCCAGTCCTCGAGGTCCTTCACCAGCGTCGGGGCGCCGAGCAGGGTCCCCTCGCGACGGCCGCTCGCGTCCAGTCGTTCAGCCACGACGAGCGCGTCGTCAAAGGCGACCTCGGCGAGCACGGTGAGGTCAGGGTTCACCGCAACGAGGCGGTCAATCGAGGCGGTGACGACCTGGGTGGCGCTGCGTACGCCGGTGCGAACGGCCTCGGTGATCCGGGTGATCGGCCCGGGACGCATCAGCCAACGCTCGGGTCGTCGTGGTCTGCGACCAGTGGTTGGCCGTCGAGGAACCAAGCGAGGACACCGCCGTCGAGGTTGAAGGCCCGGCGTCCCGTCTGGATAAGGAACTCAGCGGCGATGCGCGATCGCGAACCCGAGCGACAGACGCACAGAATCGGGGCTTCGGGGAGCTCGTCGACCCGGTCGGGCAGGTCACCGAGGGGGATCAGGATCGCTCCCTCGATACGGCCGAGTCGCCACTCGTCGAGCTCTCGTACGTCAAGGATCATCGCACCGGACGCTAGGAAGCGGATCGCTTCGGTGACGGAGAAGGATTGGACGTCCACGGGATCCCCTCGATTCAGTTGAGAGTTGGAATCTAGCGCCCGTGGACGATCAAGAGGTGCTGAGGCGAATGCCCATCGTCATGGCGGCGTTGCACGACCAGATGAGGTGGGGCCGGTACGTACTTCCAAGAAGACACTGATCAACGAGAACAGTGGGGCTGGGATCTCGGCGAGCGTCACACGTAGTGGTACTCCGGCGCCGATACGAACGTATCGCAATCGTGAACTGCGCATCTGGACCAATCGGATCAAAATATCCGAACGACGCATTGCGTGAAATGCGTGACCGGGTCACCTTTCCGACGGCCGGCCAGGCGCCCAGCGCCCTGTCCAGATGTACCGCTGGTGCGTGACTATCGGATTGAACCGTGGCCTTACCGACTTTACAAATAAGTGACAAAAGGCGACACCATTGGGTCCCGTCACTGGCTCTCCAACTGATTCTGGCATTTACCAGGTATATTGAGGTCCGCTCGAACCTGTGCAGTTCGGCGGGCACACGCTTTGGCACCGGGTCGGTATTCGACTGGCTTGACGACCCATACCTATACTTGAGACAGCGAGGGGACTGCTGAGACAGTTCACGATAGGTCACCTCGTGCTGGACAAGCAGTGTCGCTGTACCAACATCGAGCCAGTAAATGCAGGCTCGGACAAATGGAAGGAAACCATGAGAATAATTCAACGGATACCGCGAACGTTGGCGAGGGCTGCATCAGCCGGCGCCGTCGTCATCGCGGCAGCACTACCCCTCGCGGTAGCAACGGCGGCTGGAGCGGCGACACCCGCGACGCTTTTGGCGACCACGACAAGCCTGCAGGCAGCCACAACGGCCTCGGCGACCGCGAGTTTCGCCCAAGGCGCCTATTACGCCACCAATGTTACGGCGACCATGAACGCTGGCACGGCCTATCCGGTGACGGACGCCACTGTCGCTGGTCGATTGGCGTCTGGAACGACGTTAACGAAGAACAGCCAAACGGCTATTAGCGCTTCTGCTGCAACTATCAACCCGACTACCTTCAGTTTGGGCGGTTCGACAACCGTTACTTTCACGAGTAACACCACGACGCTGTACCCAGGCGCTGCGGTTACCTTGAATAGCAAC
>LMAD01000048.1 GCA_001443545.1 Acidimicrobiaceae bacterium RAAP-2 | reverse complement strand
CGATGAGGTAGACGTGACACTGGAAGTTGTCGTTGGGCAACATCGAGGACACCCACCACACGCGCGGCGCGATCTCGACGGCCTGAGTCGTGTCGACGGGGACGGAATCCAACAGAAACCCGCTTTCGTTCCAGCACCTGATCGCAACCTAGCAATCATTGGTTGCCTTCCTGACCAGCCGTGGTTACGGACCTGGTTGGCGGGTCATTGACCTACGCGCCCAACGGGGCGACGACGATCCGACGTTCGGCTTCCCACCGCTCACCACCGAGCGGTGGGACCGTAGCCCCGCGCTGGACATCGCCATTCACGCCGCAGTCACGGTAAGCGTTTGGGTAGTCGCCCGGTCGACCCCTCGACCAGCGCCGAGCGACCTCTGGAGAGGAGCGGCCCTCTTGGCGACGAGAATTCCCGCGAACAGCGGCTCATCGACTTTTAGCGGGATACGGCAGTTCCCCACGCAGTTGCTCGGTGCTGAGTGAACGTCAATGCACCTGCTCGCCCAGCGGCGGGGTTCTAACGGGGGCGCACGTAACTACTCCTCGCCTGAGAAGCGTTCCCACGCCGACTGTCGAGTCATTCCCAATGACGTTCCAATGGTGGCCCACGTGGCGCCGAGTCGTTTCGCTCTCATGACGGAGCGGGCGAGATTGCCTTCGACTTGCGCACCGGCGGCCGCCATCCGAGGAAGGCCGGCGAGTACTCCGTTGAGGTCAAGGCTCTCCTCCCAGGAGGTCATCGCAGGCGGCAAAGAGGGCGGACTCGCAATGATCTGGCTACAAAGATCTACACACTCATTACAGATATAGACCCCCGGACCAGCGACCAACCTCGAAACTTCATTCTCGTGTTTGAGGCAAAACGAGCAGGACGTCGTCCTTGTCCCTTCGGTAACGGCCACGATGCCCTCCTCGATCTGTCAATTACGACTGTCAGGTGATACCTTACATCGTCAGGAGATCCCTGACAACGAGGGATCCCAAGACATCGCGACTGGTGCCATCGCGACGGGTGTAACGGTTAGAGCCAAGAAATGCGGTGGTTTCGGCCCCACTGAAATCCGAAGAACCCGAATGCCCAGGCGGCACGTCCGGCTCACGGTCATCAGGGCCCCACGGATCAGCACCGCGAGCACCTCACCCGTGGGAACCCTGCACCGCGGCTCCAAGACTTCGACCGCTCAAGAAGTACCCGTGGAACCGGTCGAACGAGGCGTTCGCACCGTCACGAGCGCCTCGTGCGGTCCCGGACCACGAGCTCGAAGCACCGGGCACCGCCGATGGACCAGCGGTGGATGAGCTCCAAGATGGTGAGGCAGCGGTCGAGGTGGGTTGCGTGGATGACGGGCCAATCGATTTGGTGGGCGCCACCCGTGAACACCCAAAACGTTGGGGCCGTGGTGCCGACGCGTACGGCGCCGGCCCTTGAAATCGATTTTGACCAGCACGAATACTGAGCAGTCCCAACGGGATTCGAACCCGTGCCTCCACCTTGAGAGGGTGATGTCCTAGGCCACTAGACGATGGGACCATGAATCGACGGTGGACCGTCGCTTCGCTCGGGGGCAAGGATTCGAACCCTGAATAACTGGACCAGAACCAGTTGTGTTGCCAATTACACCACCCCCGAAGGGCTGGGCAATCTTACCCGAGGGCCCCCCTACCCGCCAACCGCGAGCGGCAGGTGCAGTCCGCGCGACCACGAACTGAGCGTCCCGTAGCCGACGAGGCGACCGAGGCCGACCGCGATCGTCTCCTTCAGGTAGTAGCGCCAGAGCGAGAAATTGACCGTCGGGGAGTTCACGACGGGCGCCGGGAGGGGTATCAGCCCCTGGGCCGAGGCGTTGGCCATCGCGCGGTCCTCGTGGAAGGGGTCGGTCACCACGAGCACCGTGGTGAGGTGACGGGCGAGCAGTTTGCCCGCGATCGACTGGACGTTCTGCCACGTGTCGACGCCGCCCCCGACGATGATCCGGTTCTTCGGTACCCCGTGGGCCTCGAGGTAGGTCGCCGAGACCCCGGCCTCGGTGAAGTGATCGCCGGGCTGGTTGCCCCCGGTGACCGCGATCCAGGGGGCGCGCGCCGCGTCGTAGAGGGTGAGCGCCTGGTTGAGTCGGGCCGACAGCTCCGCCGAGGGCTTGCCGTTCAGCTCGGCCGTGCCAAAGACGAGGATCGCCTGGGCGTTCGCGTTCGAGTGGTGGCGTCCAGTGAGCCAGATCTGGACGAAGGTGACCGCGAAGTACCCCACGACCACCAGCACCACTAGCGACACGATGCGCGCCGCCAGCTTGAGCGGCCAGAAGATCACGCGCTCGCTCGAGCGAGCGCCGCGCGCAGCCGCGTCAATGTCGTCTCGCGCCCGAGGATCTCGAGGGACTCGAAGAGCGGCGGGCCCACGAGGGTGCCGGTCACCGCGCAGCGGATCGGCGCCTGGGCCTTGCGCAGCGCGAGGCCCAGCGCCTCGCCGAGCTCGGCGGTCGCCTCGTGCAGGGTCGTCGCCAACCAGGTCAGTCCCGCGAAGCGTTCGACGGCGACGGCGAGCATGGTCTGGCCGAGCGGATCGTCGCCGATCGATTTGGTAAAGGCCGCCTCGTCGAGCTCGACCTCGCTAAAGAAGAAGCCGACCATCGCGGGCACCTCGCCCAGCGTCGTGAGGCGCTCCTGGACGAGGGGGGCCACGCGGGCGAACAGCGCCTCGTCGAACTGCTCCTGCGTCCACGGTGGCGGCGTCGTCGGACGCCACGGACTCGACCACGGCGCGACCCAGGGCCGGGCCGCTTCGATGAACTGCTCGAGGGACATCGCGCGCAGGTACTCCCCGTTAAGGTGGGCGAGCTTCTTCACGTCGAAGAAGGCCGGCGAGTGGCTGACGTCTTCCAGGGCGAACTGCTCGATGAGCACGTCTCGGCTCACCACCTCCTCACCGCCGCGCGGGCTCCAACCGAGCAGCGCCAGGTAGTTCACGAAGGCCTCGGGCAGGTAGCCCTGGTCGCGGTAGGACTCGACGGCGACGGGGTCCTTGCGCTTGGAGAGCTTCTTGCGCTGCTCGTTGACCAGCATCGGCAGGTGGGCGTAGCGCGGCAGGGGCACCGACTCGACGCCGGGGCAGTCGTTCAGCGCCTCCCACATCAGGACCTGCTTGGGCGTGGTCGGCAGCAGGTCCTCGCCGCGGATCACGTGGGTGATGGCGATCGAGCGGTCGTCGACGAGGTTGGCGAGCGGGTAGAGCACGACGCCGTTGGGGCGCACGACGACGAAGTCCTCGTAGCTGGCGTTCGCGAAGGTGACGTCGCCGCGGATCACGTCGTGCACGATCGTCTCGCCCTCGCGCGGCACCGCGAAGCGCAGCGCCGTCTCGGGCGAGCGCGCGAGGTCCCGTTCCCGACAGAAGCCGTCGTAGCCGGGCTTGGCGGCGTCCTTGGTGCGCGCGTCGATCGCCTCGCGTGAACAGTCACAGGCGTAGAGGTGGCCGGCCGCGTAGAGCGCCTCAGCGGCCGCGGTGTGGTCGGCCAGCAGGCTCGACTGCAGGAACGGGCCCTCGTCGTAGGAGAGGCCGAGCCAGGCCATCGCCGAGAGGATGCCGTCGCGCCACTCCTCGCGGTTGCGCTCGGTGTCGGTATCCTCGATGCGCAGCACGAACGTGCCGCCGGCGTGGCGCGCGTAGAGCCAGTTGAAGAGACTGGTGCGCGCCGAGCCGACGTGGAAGTACCCGGTCGGCGACGGCGCGAACCGTACCCGCGGCGTCACCTAGTCCGCGATCGAGATCGCGCTGTTGGGACAGCTGGCGACGGCCTGGCGCATCCGTTCGTCGAACTCGGGGCCGGGGTTCTCGTTCAAGACGTAGAGGAAGCCGTCGTCGCGCACTTCGAAGACTTCGGGCGCGATCCCCATGCAGACGGCGTTGCTGGTGCACAGGTCGTAGTTGACGCTGATCTTCATGTCGCTCCTTGGTCGGTCCAATCGTACCGCTCGACTCCCCGTTAGCGGCTGCGTACACTCGACGACGAGGGAGGTCGTAATGGAACGTCGGCGGATCGGGTCGTTATCGGTGTCGGTCGTGGGGATCGGCTGTAACAACTTCGGCGCGCGCCTCGACGCGCGCGCGACGGCCGGCGTCGTGCACGCGGCCCTGGACGCCGGGGTCAACTTCTTTGACACCGCCGACATCTACGGCGCGACCCAGTCCGAGGTCTTCCTCGGTCAGGCGCTGCGCGAGCGGCGCGACGAGGCGGTGGTGGCGACCAAGTTCGGCATGCCCCTCGACGACGCGCACTTCGGGGCGAGCCCCACCTACGTGCGCGAGGCCTGCGAGGCCTCGCTGCGTCGCCTCGGCACCGACCACATCGACCTCTACCAACTCCACTACCCCGACGAGACCGTGCCGATCGCCGAGACCCTCGGCGCCCTGGCCGAGTTGGTCGCCGCGGGCAAAGTGCGCGAGGTCGGCTGTTCGAACCTCTCGCTCGACCAATTGCGCGCCGCCAAGGCGGCCGCCGGCGAGCACCCCGCCTTCGTCTCGATCCAGAACCAGTACTCGCTGCTCGCGCGCGAGGTCGAACACGACGGTGTGCTCGGGGCCTGTACCGAGCTCGGCCTCGCCTTCTTGCCCTACTACCCCCTCGCCAACGGTCTGCTCACGGGCAAGGTCCGACCCGGCGAACCGATCCCCGAGGGGACGCGGCTCTCGTTGATGTCCCCCGAGCGCAGCGTCCACTGGCTCTCGGACTCCTTCCAGGCCAAGGTCGGTGCCCTGCTCGAGTACGCCACGGCGATCGACGTGCCAATCCTCTCGCTCGCCTTCTCCTGGCTGGTTAGCCACCCCGAGGTGGCCTCGGTGATCGCCGGCGCCTCCAGCGCCGACCAGGTGCGCGCCAACGTGGCGGCCGTTACCGGGATCGACCCCGCCGTGCGCGAAACGCTCGACGAGCTCACCGCCTGAGGGTCCTCACAGGCGACTGGCCGCCCCGACGGACCGTCGCGACGGGGTGGACCGTACGATGCGCTTAAGTCCACTGCGCCGTTCGAAAGGACGATCATGCACCGCACGTTGCTCCGCCGTTCCGCCCTCGCCTCACTGCTCGCCGCGGCGGTCCTCACCGCCACGCCAGCCCTCGGTGCCGCTCGCCGCGTGGTCATGGTCACGACCCACCACAACGCGAAATACGGCACCTTCCTCGTGACCACCAAGGGCTACGCCCTCTACACCTACCGCGCCGACAAGCCCGACCGCTCCAACTGCAACGGCTCGTGCCTCGCCGCGTGGCCGGCCCTCACCGTAAAGAAGGGCGTCGTGCCGATCGGCCACGGCGTGAAGGGCATCGGGGTCTTTCGCCGCTCGAACGGGACCTACCAGGTGACTTGGGACAAGAAGCCCCTCTACCGCTTCGTCTCGGACGCCAAGCCCGACGTCGTCACCGGCCAGGGCGTCGCCGGCTTCTCCCTCGCGCGCCTCGGCGCCACGAAGTCGACGACCACGACGTCTTCGGGCGCCTACAGCTACTGATCGGACGAGGTCCCATGAGCGAACGGTCGTTGTGCTGACACCGACGCCATTAGCAGAGGCCGCGCGGGGGAACTGAGACCGAACACCCTGCCAGTCCAACCCACGCATTATCGCTGATCACGAATCGCGCGCACCCGGCTGTCACCCGCCATCAATCGTTGCGGCGGTGCGGAGTTTGTGAACTGAAGCCGGTCGCGTCATGACGCCAACGTAACCACCACCTGTGTGACCTAGACGGGCAGGTCCATCGTCCGTGGATGAACCCGCCGTCTTGTTGTTGGCGGAACTGTTGACGAAGCCGCTCCGTCACCGATTGGAAGACGAGCTCGCCGCCCTCGGGTTGTTGCTCGGTCGCTTGGATCTGCTGGCGGTGGATCGGGCGACGGCCGAACTCGCCACCGCGCTTGGGGCGGCGTGCGGGCTCCGAGCGGCCGATGCGGTGCATCTCGCAACTGCAATCGGCGCCGCGGCTGACCGCTTCATCACCAACAACAAGGCAGATTTCCCCAAGTGGATTTCAGAGATCGACGTCACCTACCCAGAGGATCTACCCGCTTTGGATCAGTGACGCGCTTTTGCGATCGTCCCGGTAGCCAGTTCAAGCGCGCAGCGCTCTACTGGCCACAGCAGCCAGGCAACTAACTGCGGCATCAGCGATTCAACGCCAAGGTCAACATCCGGACCACCCACCGTCACGGGGACGCGTGCTCTTGCACGTGCGCTCGAGTTAGGTCAGCTGTCCTTCGCCCGCTCGTCGCGGGAACGAGCGATCTCTCGTGGTCGCTCCGGAAGCGGCGCGCCGATCTCTTGCGCCAGCGCAATGAAATCCCGGTGTCCGGGAAGCCGATTGAGCGCGCTGGTTATTAGGCGGCGTGCCGACTCTTGGTCCCCCCGTCGTCGCGCGAGCTGCGCCTGGAAGTAGAGGAGGTTCGGGCCGCTGAGCGCAGGGTGCGCGCCAATTCGGTCGAGTCGGTCCTCGGTGTCGCGGCCCAACAGCCGGTCGAGCAGCAACTTGTGCCATTGGGCGAGGTTGCTCGTTCGCCGGTCGCGGCCCCCGTCGGACTGGTGTCGAGCGGATCGGGACTCCGAGGCGCGCGAGACGGCGACCTCGTCGAGCGCCTCGAGGTACCGGTCGGTGAAGGTGTCCCAGTGGTCCGGCACCGTGAGCAGTCCTTCGAGGACCGTCGCGAGGGAGGTTTCCAGCTCGCTCACCCGTCCAAAGCCCGTCCGGGTCCACCCGTACTCGGACTCCCAGCGCACGAGCTGGCGCGCTGCGCTTCGGGCGAACTCGGCGAAACCGAGCCGGTTGAGGACCCGTGACCAGAGCAGCGACGCCTCGTCCGACACGACGATCCGAGCCGCTTCGATTGGGTCCTCGGACCGGAAGTAGTCGTAGCCGCGCATCTCTTGAACGAGGTCGAGCAGCAGCGCCATCGCTTCGGCGCCGGCGTCGATGTCGTCGTCACCGAGGGCGAGCTCAGTTTCCTTGATCAGCCGTTGGAAGGTGAAGCGCCAACGCGTGCGCTCCCGGGGGCTCACGCGTCGATCACCGGCGAGGTAGGCGCCCGAGCGGGCCAGCGCGGCAAAGTGGCGAACCTCGTCCAGCGCTGCGTCGGGATCGACTGCCTCGGTTTCCTTTCGTCGTGGACGCGGACCGCCGGGATCGAGTTCGGTCTCGACGCGCTGACGCACCGCGGCCGTCCCGCGCCAATAGAGGTTCCACAACGCTCTTTTCAGATGCTCCTCGTCGAGGGCGCCCAGCCGGGCGAAGAACTGCTCGCGATTCATCCGGTCCATCACCTACTCCGGTCTCGGCGAGTTGGCTGGTCTCACCAGTTGCGGTCGTCGAGGAGCTTCATGAGGTTGCGCTTCGGCTTGTGGCGGGCCCGCACCCCCGTAGCGTAGGGCGCGAATGCGTGGGGCTGGGCGCCAGCTCGCATCAGCGTTGCGACGTGGGCCATCATCTCGACCGCCTGTCGGTAGGCGTCGTTGTTCTTCATGCCGATGAGACGTTCCACCTCGTCTTGGAAGATCGTGATGGCTTCGAGCGGATGGGCCGTCTCTCGTCGACGGGCGAGATCGAGCCACAAACGCGAGGAGCATCCCCCGTCCTTCGCCTCGGTCCAGGCCTGGTCGACGTCCCCCTCGAAGAGCAAAACCTCGACGAGATCCGAGGCGTCCGGGACGAGTCCCCATCGCGCGTGCCCGGCGTTCGACCCGCCCTTCGTTGGGACGGCCTTCATCCGACCCGCGACGTCCTTGCGCAGACACTCGAGCGCGCGGGGTCGCCAGGTGTCCCAGGTGCCGGCCCGCGTTCCCTGGGCGCAGAGCCGCTGGTAGGTGACCAGAGTCGGGCGTTCCTCGAAGGCCCTCCAGACGATCTCGACCGCTCGACCGCCCTGCCCAGCGCGGTGATACTCTCCGGCCGCCACCTCGAGAAGTCGGTAGTCAGCTGATGGCCCGAAGTGCTCGAGGCCCTGCTCGGCCCAGCGCAGCGCGTCGTCGAAGCGGTGCGCGGCCCGGTACCGCTCGGCGATGCGGACGAACTGATAGGGGGAGGATTGGTCCTTCGCGAGCACGGCGACGACCATATCGACGTCGCCGGACGCTTCGGCGAGGGCCTCCATCATGTGGGTGATGCGCAACCTGTTGCCGTCGTAGGTGCGATTGTCGCCGGGCCCCAGAACTGGGAGTCGCTCCCAGGCGGCTTCGGCGAGTTCGCGGTAGGCGGCGAGCCCGGTCTTGCTGAGTACCTTCGCGTAGGTGTGTGCGGCACCGGAGAACACGTCGAGGTCGCTCGCGTTGCACTCCCAGTCGAAAAGGCGGCGGGCGAGAACGACGGGATCGAGACGGGCTTTCTTGCAGGCGGCGAGGTGGAGCTCCTGGAGTTCGGCGGCGATCTCACCGAGGCAACCGTCCGAGTCGTCGACCGCGTCGATCGCGTCCTCGGCCCGTTCGAGCGCGTGCTCGCACAGGGTGACCACCGCCTCAGCCTCGCCACCGGCGAGCAGGCCCCGCACGGCACCGATTACTTCGCGGATGCGTGCCGCGTAGTCGTAGGCCTCCCGGTAGGAGACGTAGTCGTCGGTCTCGAAGGCGTTGTCGATCGCGTCGAAGAACACCCGAAGAGGCGCAGGGCTGGAGATCGCCTTCGCTGCGTCGAGACGGAGCCGCGCAGTGGCTAGCTCGTCAACCGCGGCAAGTTCGGCCACGAGCTCCACGAGCCGCTCGCGGCCGAGACTCTCAAGGTAGGCACGCACGTCGACCACTGCTTCGGCGTCGGGCTGCCGCTGGGCGGAGCGAGGATACGTAGCGGCGAGGGCGAGCGCGACGGCGTGCTTGCAGAAGGTCCCCTCGGCGCCCACCGGGCAGGTGCAGAAGAACGCTGGCTCACCATCCTCGACCCTCAAGTGCACCTTGTAGAGTGTCGACCCCCGGACGGTCGCCTCGGCGGACGCCCCGGTGACGCGCAACTTCGTCACCGCGCCACTCCGTGCGTAGTCCTCTCCGCGCTCGAAGCTTCGAGGCCCGGCAAGCGAGCGGACCCGGCGCCGATTGAAGACCTCGCCGAGATCGCCGGGTACTCGCCGAGAGGATGCCGAGGCCATTACGACATGTTACGAGCGGCGCTATGTCCATCGCAGAAACAGCGGCGGGCGGGTCACGTGGAGGCGGGACACCCCGGTGCGCGCGGCGAGTACCCGCCAGCGGCCGAGGGTCCTTGAAGCGGCGAAAGGTGCCCCGGCCTGAGATGGCGATCGATAGCCAATCGACCCGGTCCTCGAGGTCGTCGGGAAGCGGGCCCAGCATGAGTGTGGGCCGGTCGCTGAGCCGCGCCGTGCTGGAGCGCGATCGTCGTCACCCATCACGCCGGGGTCGACGATGGTGTCACGACTCCAGATGCCCTCACCACGTTCGCGCCGGACGCTACGCACGCGACGTCGTCGCGGTCCACGTGGTAGCCACGACTATGACTTCGATCGTGTACCGCGGTGTGAATCTCGCAACGTGGCCCGCATGCTCACCGGCGAGCGGGCTGGACCGTCACTAGCTCGCCTTGACCGCAGCGACCATCTTGGTGAACGTGTCCTTTGCGTCGCCGAAGACGAGCGTCGTCTTGGGGTTGTAGAGCAGCTCGTTTTCGATGCCGGCGAAACCGGGGCGCATCGAGCGCTTCAAGAAGACGACGTTCTCGGCCA
>LMAD01000006.1 GCA_001443545.1 Acidimicrobiaceae bacterium RAAP-2 | reverse complement strand
CCGGTCCGATCTCCGGGGCCACGAGTTCGACCTACGTGGCGGGTTCGGCCGAGCTCGGCCAGACCATCACCGTCACCATCACCGAGACCAATACCGCCGGGTCCGCCAGTGCCACCAGTTCCGCGACCGCAACGGTCACGTCCTCGTCTTCGATCCCCACCATCTCGGGCGCCACCATCACCGGCAGCCCGGTCGTGGGCCAGACCCTCAGTGCGGTTCCCGGAACGGTGACCGGCAGTCCGAGCCCCAGCCCCACCTACCAGTGGTCCACCGGGTCCGGTCCGATCTCCGGGGCCACGAGTTCGACCTACGTGGCGGGTTCGGCCGAGCTCGGCCAGACCATCACCGTCACCATCACCGAGACCAATACCGCCGGGTCCGCTACGGCGACCAGCTCGGCGACCGCGACGGTGACGGCCCCGTCCAGTCCTCCCATCATCTGGATTCCTACCATCTCCACCCCCACCATCTCGGGCGCCACCATCACCGGCAGCCCGGTCGTGGGTCAGACCTTGAGTGCGGTGCCCGGAACGGTTACTGGTAGCCCGACCCCGACCGCCGCCTACCAGTGGTCCAACGCGAACGGTTCCATCACCGGGGCCACCGGATCGACCTACGTGGTGAACTCCGGTGACTTCGGCCAGACCATCAGTGTCGCCATCACCGAGACCAACACCGCCGGGGCCGCCAGTGCCACGAGCACCGCGAGCGCGACGGTCGCCACGCCGCCCGTTCCGATGGTGACGATCACCACACCAAGCGGTGGCGGAAGTTACACGCGTGGACAGGTGGTCTCCACCTCGTTCACGTGCACTAGCGCGTCAGGGGCTCCGGCCGTCACCTCCTGCACCGATGGATCGTCGAGCGCTGGCACTGGAGTGTTGGACACGACCAGGGCCGGACACTTCACCTACACCGTGACCGCAACTGCGGCCGATGGACAGGTCGCGACGGCGTCGATCTCGTACTCCGTGACCTCTCCCAAGATCGTCCGCCCCAAGCCAGTGCCACATGTCACCTCGGCTGTGCTCTACTACGCGTCCAATTCGTGGGAACTGTCGTCGACCTCCAAGCACTTGCTCAACGTGCTGGCGCACGAGATCAAGGCGCACCACTCGACCGCAGTGAGCATCGATGGCTACGCCAGTTCGACCGGCACGACGAGCGTTAACGAAGCCGTCTCCGCGAACCGTGCGCACCTGGCGGCGTCGTATCTCGAGGGTATTCTCGTCAATCTGCACGTGCGGGGCGTCACATTCCATGTCGCAGCCTTTGGCGCTTCAACGTTCGTGGCCAAGCCCTATGACTCGGCGCTCAACTGCCGCACGACCATCATGGTGACGTAGCCCATCGGTGCCGACTCGATTCGGTCAATCTGCTCGTGGCGAGCGGCCTGCGAGCCATCCAGCTATTGAAAACACCTGGTCAAGGAGTCGCACACCCTTCCCCAACCACGTGGGGCGTGATGGATCTCTGGTGGGGGCTCATGGGGTAAGACCCACGGTTTGTGGGGTGATTGTTTAGTAATGATGCCTCTGACCAGCGACAATACACGTTCCCCCCAATATCTACACGATTGTTGAAGGAACCAGCGAGATCCAGCGGCTCGTGATCGCACGCAACATCTCGGGCGTGCGCATCCAGTAACAGAGGCCATTGAGTAGCAGGCTCTTGGATTTCAAGGCGATAGGAAGTCGTTGTCAGCCACGACTCTCGGAGACTCCACTTTGGGGCCCTGTTGGACCCATTAAATAGGCTCCGACAATGGGTCCGCACCGCATGCGTTTAGGCGCTGTGCAGGTATTCCCTGAGTGCGCGCCTCACCAACTCGGAAACACTGACCCCTTCGGTGCTGGCTCGAACTTCAGCCTCCTTGCGAAGTGCGGGGTCTAGACGTAAAGACCCGACAATCTTGGCGGCTTCGCCAAGCGCTGGGCGACCGCGGCCTCGACGCGCCCCCTTTAGTTGACCCTCCTCATAGCCGTGTTCGGCCTCGGCAACGAGTGCTTCGATCGTCTCATCCGTGATCGACTCACCCGACTTTTTGTATCCGTAGACTCGCTTAGTCATATCTGTTCACCTCCAAAGAGTTCTTCCGCCGTCCTTCGGCGAAGTGGCATCGCGTGAATGAGTAGTTCTGCGCCGTCGATCACAAGAATGACCAGCTCAAGATAGTTTCCGGCTCGATCAGGACCTGCCAGCAGGTACCGCAGAGGGTCATCATCAAGTTCCAACCACACAACGCAGTTCTCAACTGCATGGAGCATGTCGTCATCGACCACGTGATGCTTATGGGCACTGGGCAGAATCTCCACTAAATTAAGTGTACTACGAATATTAACCGTCCGGCGAGCGGAGCGGCGCACGCAGGGACAACCGACATTGATGTCCAGGTCGACCCGGCGAGCGCCGCTGGCGCTCCAGAGAAGCACGGGAGTTGCCATCTTTTTCGCCGCACCACGGCGACCCTGATGCATGACGCGGGTGCCGATGTTCGCTACATCGCCGAGATGCTCGGCCACCGGAAATCCGAGACGGCCATGGGCCACACCCGCGTTTCCATGGCCAAGTTCCAGGAGGTTCACGCGAGGTGTGACCCGGCCCAACCACCTACAAGTAGGAAGGTTCCATGAGGCTTCGAGGGGCACCGCGAATCGGTCAGCGGCCAACACTCCAACGCAGACTTACGGCCATGGCAGGAACCTTTGTCGCCACCTCGCCACTCGGGCGTCTGATACTCGCGCATCGCGAGGCGGTTCTCGCCATCGCGACTCGCTACCACGCCCGCAATGTTCGCCTGTTCGGCAGCGTCGTACGTGGAGCAGAGACGCCCGAGAGCGACATCGACTTCCTGGTCGACTTCGACGAGAATGCCCACCCTCTCGACATCCTGGCGCTGGGCTGTGAACTGGAAGAAGAGCTCGGCGTGACGGTTGATGTCTGCACGCCACGCGGACTCCGGTCATTCGTCAAGGAAGAGATCTTCGCCGAGGCCGTCAGTCTGTGACGCATCGCGACCAGGAGCGGTGATCCGACATCGAAGACGCCGTTGAAGCCATAAACGACCACGTCGTCGGTGGCGATCTGCACGACGGCGTTGTCTACGACGCGTGTCGCGCGCGCCTGATGGAGATCGGCGAGGCGATCAAGCACATCGATCCTGACCTCCTTGCCGGTGAGACTGACGTCGCGAGGAATCAGATTGCGCGAATGCGTGACGTCCTCGTGCACCACTATCACGACACCGACTTCGCGGTCGTCGAATCCGTCATCGTCGAACGGTTGCCGTCTCTTCGCGAGGCGGTCGTGCGACTCAAGAGCATCGGTGATAACTCCCAGTAGTGCGTAACCAGACGTTCAGCTATGCGTTCCTTCAGGAGTCCCTGACTATGACGCCGGGCCCGGCTCGTAAGAAACTTCATCTGTTCTCATACTTCACTGGACCAGTGAAGTATGAGAATATCCGTAGTATGGCTGGGATACGGGATCTGACAACGCGTGTGCGAAATGCCACCAGCGCTGCGCTGCCCCGAGGGGTCCGCGTTGCTGTCGAGCCGGGACAGGCGCCGGCCGTGCCAACCTTCCACGTCACGATTCACGCGGGCTCTGGAGAGCATCGATTCCTGGCGGGATGGGCCGGCGAAGGCTGGCCCGCAGACGTGCAACGTCTCACCGCCGCCGCTTCTGAAGTGGATGTTGTCTTTGCACGGCAACTCTCGCGCGGCGCAAAGGACTGGCTTTTAGCGCATCAGCGAGGTTGGGTGGACGAGAGTGGCAACGCCAACGTCAGTCTCTCGACTGGACTCATCATCGTTCGCGAAGCTCCAACGCGTCAGCTAACTGCAGAAGCCGCAGTCAAATGGACTCGGACGATGCTCGCGGCAGCTGAAGGCGTTCTCACCGGCGTGACTCCGACTGTCGAGGCAATTGAAACTGTCGCTGGTATCTCTCGCGGTGCCTCCGCGAACGCCCTCGCTCGCATGGAGAAGTTGGGACTGCTTCATCGGTCGCGAGGAACGAGGGGCCCGGGATCGGCCCGTTCTGTCGTCGACCACGATTCCTTCATCGATGAGTACGCCGCGGCTGCAGCGATTCATCGTCGCTCGCAACGGGTGATCCGTATCCACCGGTTGTGGAAGGACCCACTGGAAGCCTTCGCATCCGAGATTGGTCCCGCGCTTAATCGCAGTTCGGAGTCCTGGGCAGTCACGGGAGTTGCTGCCTCGATTCTTCTGGCCCCGTACCTTTCGGACGTCGCGGTCGTCGAGTTGTACGTCGACGACGACCTGTTCGCCAATCCCGATCACTTGGCGGACGTTCTCGGAGGACGAGTCGTCGACCGCGGTCAGCTCATCGAGGTGCGAGCGCTTCCCACGCCGTTGAGCGCGAAGGGACCTATCGTAAGCGGGATCCCCCTCGCGCTTCCGGCCCGTGTTTACGCCGACTTGATGGCGGTTGGCGGACGATCAGCGGAAGCCGCCCATCATTTGCGCGAGACGGTTGATGTCGGACCCCATTCGTAGTCGGCGGGCGCGGTACCTCGCGGAGAGGGCACTTGTTCGGCTGGTTCGCGCGTACGGCGACGTCCCCGAATTCGTCTGGCTCGGTGGATTGGTTCCAGATTTGTTGTGCCGCACTGCCGCTCGGTCGCATCAAGGAACGACCGACGTCGATGTTCAGGTGGATCTGGAGATTGAAGGTGGCTCAGTCAACAGCGAGCGATTGGAGCGTGCTCTCAGGGACTGCGGCTTCACGCCGGACCTTCAAAGAGTGTGGCGCTGGCGAGATACGACGGAGCCGGGGTTGGTGGTCAAGATCGAATCTCTTGCGGACTTGGACGACGTCGCCGACCACACGACCGTGTCGTTTGACGACTGAGAGTCGCTCGGTGCGGTCAACCTTCGCGGTACTGGTTTCGCGGCGAAGGATTGGACGCTTCACGCAGACACCTCGAAAGTTGATGATCGGATGGCGACGGTGCAACTGCGAGTCGCGACACTGCCGGCGTATCGTTTGGCCAAGACGCATGCTGCTCAAGGTCGGAACCTCCCTAAAGACTGGTACGACATCGCATTCGTCCTCTTGCACAATGATGGCGGCGGGCCGTCCGAAGCGGCTCGGCTCACGGTCGATCGTTTCGGCAAGGATCTCGTCGCGGCAACCGAAACGGCAATCGGGGAACTGTCGGCGAACTTCGCCGATGAGATCGCGCAGGGCAGCGTGGCGTACGCAACGACAATGGCGGGCTTGCATCCGGACCTTGATATCGATGTTCTCGCCAACGATGCGGTGGCGGCTGTCGCCATCTTTGTGGCCGCACTGACGTCGCGCGGGCGGCCGTGACCGGTACGAATGTCAAACCGCTAACGGGTCTCAGCCGCAGTACTGCGCTTGGGAGTCACCAGACACGATCCGACGTGCGGCGCAGCACCGGTCTCGGTTCCGACCCCGAGACCTCATCACGTTGCCGCGAAGTTGTGCGGGTGACGATCGGCTCGTGGCGCGTGCTTCGCGATGTCGATCAGTGTCGTTCGTCTCGCCTCGTGAACCGGTGGCCACGGGTCTGTGGGTTGCGCCCGTTGGATTGTGAGAACATCGGGCATGCTGGTATCCCCACCTCGGGTAGTGGGACTCGCTCGGTGACCAACGACCGCGACCACGGCGGCCACTCCCACGGCGTCGCGAGTGACGCCGACCTGCGTCTCGTACTCGTCGCACTCGGGCTCATCGTCGCGTTCCTCGTCGTGGAGGTGACGGCCGCGATCCTCGGCGACTCGTTGGTGCTCTTCGCCGACGCGGGCCACATGGTGACCGACGTGGCGGCGCTCTCGCTGAGCGCCTGGGCGATAACCCTCGCCCGACGGCCAGCCCGGGAGCGTTGGACCTACGGGTTCAAACGAGCGGAGATCCTGGCCGCCACCGCCAATGGCGTCTTGCTCCTCGGCGTCGCCGTCGCCATCGGCGTCGAAGCGATCGGTCGGCTGATCTCCCCCCATCACGTCGCCGGCGCGCTCGTGCTCTCAGTGGCGATCATCGGAGCGCTCGTCAACCTGCTCGCCACCCGGGTCCTCGCGCGGGCCAATCGAGAGAGTCTCAATCTTCGCGCGGCCTTCGCGCACATCGTCACCGACCTCTACGCCTTCGTCGGCACGGCGCTCTCGGGCCTGGTCATCGTCGTGACCCACTGGCTGCGGGCCGACTCGATCGCGTCGCTGCTCATCGTGATCCTGATGCTGTGGACGTCGTGGGGGCTGCTACGTGATTCGGGCCGGATCCTGCTCCAGGCGGCGCCCGAGGACCTCGACCTCGCCGACGTGCGCCACCACGTGGCCACGGTCGACGGCGTCTTGGACGTCCACGACCTGCACGCGTGGACGCTCACGTCGGGCTCGGTGACGTTATCGGCGCACGTCGTACTCGAGAACCGCTGTTTCGACGCCGGCGGGACACCCCAGATCCTCGACGCCATCCAGTCGTGTCTGGCCGAACACTTCGCTATCTCCCACTCGACCCTGCAACTCGAACCGGCCGGTCACGCCGCCCACGAGGACGACATCCATTTATGAGCGAGCGCTCGTCGCGCACGAGTGAGCGGCGACCTGGCTGGTGGAGATGGGTGAATGAGTGAAACTGGTGAAAGTCGAACCTAGACTGGGGCGATCAACTCGGTCATCGTCTTCGTCGCTACGTACTTCCTCTACCTCAGCGTGGTCGGGGTCGCCGTCTACTGGTTGCGCGCTGCGCGACCGGTGAAGTTCGCCCTCGCCTGGCAGCTCGTCCTCGGTGGGCTGATCGCGCTCGGCCTGGCGCGACTCGGTGGCCACTTCTACTACGACACCCGACCCTTCGTGCGCGACCACGTCAAACCCCTCTTCGCCCACGCGCCCGACAACGGCTTCCCCTCGGACCACGCGCTGCTGACCTCGTTCCTCGCCTTCTCCTTCTGGCGTTACTCGAAGCCCTTCTCGGCGGCCCTCTTCGTGAATGCCCTGCTCGTCTCGGCCGCGCGAGTGGCCGCCCACGTGCACAGCCCGATCGACATCGTCGGATCCTTCGTCTTCGCCCTCATCGGCGCCCTCGTCGTCGTCGTGGTCGACCGACGGCTCGACCACGGTCGTCACGCGCTGCCCCGTCACTGATCAGTGACCGGCGATCGCCCCCAGGAGGGCGCGCGCCGGTCCACTCAGTTCGTCGCCAACTCGCCAGACCGCGCGGATCGATCGGGTGAGGTTGAGCCCGTCGACTCCCACCGCGACGAGGCGCCGGTCCGCTAGTTCGGCCGCTACGGCGAGTCGACTCAGCACCGCGGGTCCGAGCCCGGCGCCCACGGCGGACTTGATGGCCGTGGTCGACGCGAGCTCGACCGCGACGCTCGCGCTTAGTCCCTGGCGTGCGAGGGCGTGTTCGAGCACCTGGCGGGTCCCCGAACCGGGTTCGCGACTCACCAGCGCCGCCTCGGCGAGCATCGCCGCGCTGAGCGCGGTCCGTCGACGGGCCCAGGGGTGACTCGGCGCGACCACCACGACGAGTTCGTCGCGGTAGACGGTGCGGCCCTGGAGACCGTCGGGGAGCGACGACCCCTCGACGAAGCCGAGGTCGACCTCGTCGCGCGCGAAGAGCGCGGCGACCTCCTCGGAGTTGGCCATGCGCAGTGACACCGCGGCGGGCGTCGTCGCGTAGAGGGGCGCGAGCCAGGTCGGCAGCAGGTACTCGGCGACGGTGAGGCTCGCGGCCAGTCGCAGTTGGGAGTCCTGGTCGGTGCGCAGCGCGCGGGCCCCGCTCGCCAGGGCCCGCATCGCGGCGATGACCTTGTCGGCCCAGCCCACGACCGCGAGGCCGTCGGGGGTGAGTCGCGCGCCGGTCGTGTGTCGTTCGACGAGTCGCAGCTGCAGGGCGGTCTCGAGACCCCGGATGCGCACGCTCGCCGCCGGCTGACTGATGTGGTGGGCCATCGCGGCCCGGCGGATCGAGCCCGTCTCGGCCACGCTCACCAGCAGTTCGAGCGCCGTGAGGTCCGGCCACTCGTCACGCGTCGTCATAACTGTTCATTATAACGAAGGGCCTCCGTCGGCCTAGCCGGCCGGCGGGCCGTCGCCGAGACTGGGTATCGAGGAGGTCCCCATGACGATCGAACCAGCCGAGGCCCAGTCCGACGAGCGATCCGAGGTCGGCGCACCCAGTGTCGTCACGACCGAGGTGACGCGCGGCTCGCGGTTCGTTCGCTACGCGCCCGGTCTCGCGCTCGCCAGTCTGATCGGCGTCGCCGCGACGGTCATCGCCCACGTGGCCCCGATCGTCGGCGCCCCGGTCATCGCCATCGTGATCGGCATCGTGGTCGCCCTGGTCCGTCCGGCGAGCGCCACCCTGAAGCCGGGACTGCACCTGGCGAGCAAGCGGGTCCTGCAGGCCTCGATCATCCTGCTCGGCACGGGCCTCTCCCTGCACGAGGTGGCCTCCACCGGGGTGTCCTCGTTGCCCGTGCTGCTCGGCACGCTCACCATCGCGCTCGGCTCGGCCTGGTTGATCGGTCGCTGGCTCGGGGTCGTGGGTGACGTGCGCACCCTCATCGGGGTCGGCACGGCGATCTGTGGGGCCTCGGCCATCGCCGCGACCGACGCGGTGATCGACGCGCCCGAGCGCGACGTCGCCTACGCGGTGGCGACGATCTTCACCTTCAACGTCGTGGCCGTGTTGAGCTTCCCGCTGCTCGGCCACGCGCTGCACCTCTCCCAGCACTCCTTCGGGCTGCTCGCGGGCACCGCGATCAACGACGTCTCCTCGGTCGTCGCGGCCTCCACGGTCTACGGTCACGCCGCGTCCTCCTACGCGATCATCGTGAAGCTCTCGCGCACGTTGATGATCATCCCGATCGCGCTCTTCCTCGCCTTTTGGCGCACGCGCGCCGAGGAGCAGCGCGAGGTGGCCTCGGGCGTCGCCGTGACGCGCGCGCGACTCGTCGCGATCTTCCCCTGGTTCATCGTGTGGTTCGTCGGCGCGGTGATCCTCAACAGCGTGGGCGTGATCCCGGTCCGCCTCAGCCACGATCTCGGCAACCTGGCCCAGGTCTTCATCGCCATCGCCCTCGCCGCCATCGGTCTGTCGACCCGGCTGCGCGACATCCGCCGCGCGGGACTGCGCCCGCTGGCCCTGGGCGCGAGCCTGTGGGTCGTGGTGACCCTCTCGAGCCTGGCGCTCCAGGCCCTCACCGGTCAAGCGTGACGGGCCCCTTGCCGGGGTGCGAGGCGTTGGACCGTTGCTCGTCGACCGCCGGACCTCGACGCGTGGTCGACCGCGATACGCCCGTCGGCCGCGAGGGCGTCGACGGGGAGCAGTAGCGTACGGGGCCATGGACCGGAGTCTGCGCGTCGTGACCCTCTGCACGGGCAACGTGGCGCGCTCGGTGCTGCTCGCGGCGATGCTCGAGGCGCTCGGCCCGGCGTCGGGCCACCCGCTCGAGGTGCACAGCGCCGGGACCCACGCCGTCGAAGGGTCCTCGATCAGTGCGCGCACGCGTGACGCCCTGCTCGCGATCGACGAGCTGCCCGCGCCGTCGTTGAACGCGCACCGCAGCCACCAGCTCGAGCTCGCCGACCTCGAATGGGCCGACCTGGTGCTCGCCGTCGAGGCCGACGAGGTGCGCTACGTCCAGCGCGAGTTCCCCGCCTTCGCGCTCTCGTGCTGCTCGCTCGGCCAGTTCGTGCGCCAGGCGCCGCTCGACGAAGGATGGTCGACCCAGGTGGCCGTCGTCTCGGCCAACGATCCCGATCCGGCCTTTGACGTGGCCGACCCGGCCGGCGGCGACCAGGCCACCTACGACGAGTGCGCGAACCACCTCTTCGAGCTCGCCCAGGTCTTTCTCACGGTGCTCGCCGCACCCTGATCCGCGAGGGTTCGGCGCCGGTGCTGGAGAGCTAGTCCTGTTGGACGGCCCGCAGCCCACCCCAGGCGAGCGTGGCACTTCGCGCGGCCAGCCGTTCGGCCTCGGAGGGCGACGGCTCGGGCCAGCCGTTGGCGTCTTGTTGGACGAGCCAGGTCATCGCGGCCCCCTCGGCGATCCCCACGACCCCGGCCGCGAGTTGGCGGCGGTGCTCGTTAGAGATCGAGAGGTTGATGTAGGGCTCGAGGAACGAGACGAGCCCGAGTTCGAGCCGGGCGAGCTCGATGGCGGTCTCACCCTCGTGGCGGTGGATGAAGAGGATCCGGAAGGCGTCGGTCTCGCGCACGACCATCTCGAAGTAGACCCGAAAGGCCACCTCGATCTTGACCCTGGGCGACTCGACCGCTTCGACGGCGGTCGTCAGTTGGGCGAGGAGCCGCTGGGCGGTCTCGGCGACGATCTCGCGGTAGAGGTCGGACTTGGAGGTGAAGTACTGGTAGAGGATCGGCTTGGTGAAGCCGGCCTCGCGCGCGATGTCGTCCATGGTTGTGGCCTGGAAGCCGCGCTCGGCGAAGACCCGTCGCGCGACCCCGAACAGGTGCGCGCGTCGCTCCGCGTACCGGGGCCGGTCCTGGTCGATCAACATCGTGTTCAGCCTAGTGGTGGCCGCAGGCCGTCGACGAGGGGCGCGAGGCGACCGGGGAGGTCGGCCAGGTTGAAGTGGGCGCGCGCGACCGCGAGGTTGTGCTCGATGCGCGCGGGGTCCGGGTGCTCGAGCTCGGCGGCGATGGCCTCGAGCTCGCCGAGGTCGAAGAATCGCAGGCCGAAGGCGCGAAGCTCCTCGAGCACCGGGTAGGGGTAGACCGCGAGGGGACGACGGTGGGTGACCGATTCGATGGTCGCGTTGCCGAAGCCCTCCCAGGTCGAGGGGAGTACGACGAGGTCGGCCGCGGCGTAGGCGTCGTGGATCGTTCCGATTGGCCCGCGTCGAAGCGCGACGCGACTGGCGCGAAGCAGCGCGGCGAGCTCGTCGTCGTATCCGTCCTCGCTCGGACCGAGCAGCCAGAGCACGGCGTCGAGCGCTTCGGCGAGTTCGAGAGCGCCGGCGACGTTCTTGCGGGGAATCGCGCGGCTCGGCAACACGACGAGACGCTGCTCGCCGACCCCGAGGGCCGCGCGGGTCTTCGCGCGCGCACCGACGGGTGGCGCGCAGTCGAAGGCGTTGTAGATCGTCGTCGCCGCGACGCCACGCTCGGCTAGTTCGCGCCGACTGCGTTCGTTGATCGTCACGTGGCGCCAGGCAGGGGCGTCGCGCGGCCCCTCGAGGTGGGCGAGGTGGTCGCGCTGCCAGGGCAGGTCGTGGTGGTGCACGATCACCCGGCGAGCGTGGAGCACCTCGGAGCAGACCTCGCGCGCGGCCCGATTGAGGGGCAGCGAGAGCAGGTTCTCCACGATCACCAGCTCGACGTCGGCGAGCGCGCTCTCGAGCTCAGTCGGGTTCGGGGGATCAGTGGCCCCGATGGCGAGGCCCGGGAGCAGCCGGTCCACGGGGCCCTCGCCGGCGACGGTCACGACCTCGTGGCCGAGGCTCGTCAGGGCTCGCGCCCATTTGGCGGCTTCGATCGAGACCCCGTCTACCCCGCCGAGGCGGAAACTGACCTGGGCGACGCGCACGACGCCAGGCTAGGCCCGAAGGGCAATTGCGCGCCGGTAGTAGCATTGCGTGTCGGCAGACGCCGTGGCCGAGTGGAGGACGTTCTGGCCCCCAAAGCGCTCATCACCGGAATCACCGGGCAGGACGGCTCATACCTGGCCGAACTCCTGCTCGCCGAGGGCTACGAGGTCGTCGGCCTGATGCGACGCAGCTCGACGGTGAACATCGAGCGCATCAGCCACATCCAAGACCGGCTCACCCTCGTCTCGGGCGACCTCATGGACGAGGTCTCCCTGATCAACGTGTTGCGCGAGCACCGTCCGCGCGAGGTCTACAACCTCGCCGCCCAGAGCTTCGTGCAGGCCTCTTGGACCCAGCCGGTGTTGACCGGCGAGACGACCGCGCTCGGCGTGACCCGCTTGCTCGACGCGATCCGCATCGTCGACCCCGAGATTCGCTTCTACCAGGCGAGCTCCTCGGAGATGTTCGGCCGGGTCCGTTCGGTGCCCCAGGACGAGCACACCGCCTTCTACCCCCGCAGCCCCTACGGCGTGGCCAAGGTCTACGGCCACTGGATTACGGTCAACTACCGCGAGAGCTACGGTCTGCACGCCACCTCGGGGATCCTCTTCAACCACGAGTCGCCCCGGCGCGGGCTCGAGTTCGTGACCCGCAAAGTGACCCACGCCGCGGCCGCGATTAAGGCTGGCCATCAGCGCGAGGTGCGCCTGGGCAACCTCGACGCCCAGCGCGACTGGGGCTACGCCGGGGACTACGTGCGCGCCATGTGGGCGATGCTCCAACGCGACGAGCCCGACGACTTCGTGGTGGCGAGCGGCGAGACCCACTCGGTGCGCGAGCTCTGCGAGGTCGCCTTCGCCGCGGTGGGCCTGACCTGGACCGACCACGTTGTGGTCGACCCGGCCTTCCTGCGCCCGGCCGAGGTCGACCTGCTGATCGGTGACGCCACCAAGGCCCGGCGCGAGCTCGGCTGGAAGTGCGACGTCGACTTCTACGGACTCATCGAGATGATGGTGGCGGCCGACGTCCACGCCCTGGACCGGTGACGGCCAAGTTCGTCGCCGAGCTCGAGGACGCGGTGGTGATCGCGGGGGGCTTCCCGTTGCTCGCGGGGGTGACGATGCGTCTCGAGCCCGGGACCCTCACCGTCGTGGTCGGCGCCAACGGCGCCGGTAAGACGAGCCTGCTGCGCCTGCTCGCGGGACTCGACCAGCTCACCAGTGGCACCGGGGTCGTCGCCGGGGTGGACCTCGCGCGCGGGGACCGTCGGCTGCTGCGCCGTCGGGTCGGGTGGCTCGGTCACGAGGGCTCCTTCTACGACGACCTGAGCGTGGAGGAGAACCTCCACTTCGCCGCGCGCGCGCTATCGCGCCCGATCGCGGACGTCGCCCCGGCGCTCGAGCGCGTCGGGTTGGCGCAGCGCGCCTCGGCGCCGGCGCGCCGCCTCTCGGCCGGCCAGCGGCGCCGACTCGCGCTCGCGTGGCTGCTCGTGCGTCGGCCCGAGATCTGGCTGCTCGACGAGCCCTACGCCTCGCTCGACGACGCCGCGCGCGACCTGCTCGACGACCTGCTCGTCGACGTCGTCGGCGCCGGGGCGACGGTCGTTGCCAGCGCTCACGACCCCCTTCGCAGCGAGCAGCCCCGCGTCACCCTCACCCTCGCCGGTGGGCGGGTCGTGGCGACGTCGTGATCGCGACGGCGTGGCTCGTCGCGGGCAAGGACCTGCGCATCGAGTGGCGCAGCCGGGTCCTGGCCTGGCAGGTCGTGCCCTTCGGGGTGATGGCTCTGGTCTTGAGCGGTCTCGCGCTCGGCCCGACCCGGGCCGGGCACTCGAGCGCCGCGCCGGGACTGTTCTACCTCGTGGTCCTGCTGGTGACCCTGCTCGCGATCAACCGCAGCCAGGCCATCGAGCGCACCCCGGGCACGCGCGCCTCGGTCGCCACCCTCGGACTCGACCCCGCGGGGGTCTTCCTCGGCAAGACCATCGCGCTGGCGGTCGAGCTCTGGGTGATCGGGGCCGTCTTACTGGCCGGGACGGTGCTGTTCTTGCACACGGCCCTCGCCGGGTCGCTCACCGCCGTGCCGAGCCTCGTGTTGACCCTCGGGGCGCTCGCCGCCGCGGGGACCCTCTACGGGGCCCTCACCGGTGAGGGCGCTGGTCCGGCGACCTTATTGCCGGTGCTGGCCCTGCCGGCCTTCGCGCCCCTGTTGATCGCGGGCGAGCGCGCCTTCTCGGCCGCGCTGGCGGGGGGGTCGCCGTGGGAGTGGTGGGTCATTACGCTGGTCGCGCTGGTCGCGTACCTCGCGATCGGCGTGCTCCTTTACGGTGTTCTCGAGGAATCGTGATGAAACAACTCGCTCAACGTCTGCTCGGCCCGGTGACCCTCGTGTCGATGGCCCTCACCGTCTGGCTGGGACTCGTCGTCACCCCGCCCGACAAGGTCCAGGGCGACCTCGCCCGGCTCGTCTACGTGCACCCCGCGGTCGCCTGGGTCGCGCTCTACCTCTCCTTTGGCACCGCGACCATCGCGAGCGTGCTCTACCTCTGGCCGCGCACGCGCTCGGTCGTGGCCGACCGCGTGGCCCACAGCGCGATGGAGGTCAGCCTCGTCTTCATCGCGCTCACCTTGATCACCGGATCGATCTGGGGCCGCCCGACCTGGGGCGTCTGGTGGGCCTGGGACGCCCGGCTGACCTCGACGGCGATCCTCGGACTGCTCGCCGTGGGCTACCTGGCGCTGCGGCGCGCCAACGACGATCCGACGTTGCGCGCCAAGCGCAGCGCGGTCTTCGCCGTGCTCTCGGCGATCAACGTGCCGATCATCCACTTCTCGGTGCTGTGGTGGAAGACCCTGCACCAGGGCGCGACCGTCTTCACCGCGAACCGCTCGTTGCTGATCCACGGCATCATGGCCTGGACCCTGCTACTCAGCTTCGTCGCCTTCTCCCTCGCCTACGCCTGGCTGGTGCGCGCGCGCTACCGCCTCGAGGTCGCGCGTGAGCGGCTCGACAACGAGGCGATCACCGAGGCGATCGCCGCGCGGGTGCTCGAGGGCCGTTCGTGAACTACGTGCTGGCGGGTTACGCCTTCGCCTTCGGGGGCCTCGCGCTCTACGCCGGCTCGATCTGGTGGCGCAACCGTGGTCATCACTGAGCCGGCCGACCTCAGCCCGGTGGCCCCGCCGCCGTCGCGCAGCCGCGGCCGGCGGCGCTCGATCGTCGTGCTCGTGGTGCTCGCCGGCGCGATCCTGGCCCTGCTCAGCCAGGGGCTGCTGCATAACCTCAACTACTTCAAGACCGTCGACGAGGTGCTCGCCAGCCGCGAGGCGATCGGCGCGGGCGTGATCCGCCTCGAGGGGGTGGTCGCCCCCCACTCGATCCAGCGCACCGCGACGGGCACCGACTTCGTCGTGACCGGTTCGGCCGGCTCGATCCCGGTCGCGGCCACCGGCACGCCGCCCCAACTCTTCCAGGCGAACATCCCGGTCGTCGTCGTGGGCCACTTCGCCTCGGCCGGCTCGAAGACCTTCCTCGGCAGCTCGATCATGGTCAAGCACACGGCCGCCTACATCGCCCAGCACCCCAACCGGGTCAAGGCCCCCAACGGGACGGTCCGATGATCGAGACGCTCGGGCGCGTCGGACTCGACGTCGCCCTGCTCAGCGCCATCCTCGGCGCGATCGACCAGTGGTGGTCGGCGCGCCGGCGCCGCCCGGGCCACGGGCGCAGCTTCGCGCTCGGCGCCCTCGGCGGGGTCGTACTCAGCGTCGCCGTGATGCAGTACGCGCTCATCACGCACGACTTCTCGCTTGCCTACGTGGCCGAGAACAACGCGACCTTCACGCCGCTGCTCTACTCGATCACCGGCATGTGGTCGGCCCTCGAGGGCTCGCTGCTGTTGTGGGTGCTGCTGCTCGATTCGCTCATCCTCGGGGTCGTCTTCTACTACCGGCGCGAACGTGACGACGACGTGGTGCGCGTGGCCAGCGCCGTGCTCTTTCTCACGACGGCCTTCTTCACCTTCTTGATGGTCGGTCCGGCCGACCCCTTCCTCGCCAACGCCGCCGTCGTGCACCAGGGCGCGGGCCCGAACGCGCTCCTACAGGACAACCCGCTCGTCGCGATGCACCCGCCCCTGCTCTACCTCGGTTTCGTCGGCTTCAGCGTGCCCTTCGCCTTCGCCATCGCCATGCTCGTCACCGGGCGGGTCCAGGACCGCTGGCCCCTCGAACAGCGCCGCTGGACGGTGCTCGCCTGGGGCTCGCTCTCGGTGGGGATCGTGCTCGGGGCCTGGTGGAGCTACCAGGTCCTCGGCTGGGGCGGCTTCTGGGGCTGGGACCCGGTCGAGAACGCCGCGCTGCTGCCCTGGCTGACCGCGACGGCCTACATCCACTCGGTGATCGTCCAGGACCGCCGGGGCCTCTTTCGCATCTGGAACCTCTCGCTCGCGATCGCGACCTTCGCGTTGACGGTGCTCGGCACCTTCTTCACCCGCTCGGGGGTCCTCCAGAGCGTGCACGCCTTTTCGTCCTCGACCCTCGGGCCGCTGCTCATCGGATTCTTCTTCGTCGTGGTCGTGGGCGGCGGGCTCCTGCTCGCCTGGCGCGGCGACCGGTTGCGCAGCCCCGTCGGGGTCGACCACCCTCTCTCGCGCGAGGGCCTCTTCGTCGCCAACAACGTGCTCTTCGTCGGCTTCGCCATCGTGGTGCTGCTCGGCACGGTCTTCCCCCTGCTCTACCAGGCGGTGAACGGGGCCCAGGTGACCGTCGGCTCGCCCTACTTCGCCGCGGTCGCCGCGCCGTTATCGGTGATCCTGCTCGCGCTGATGGCTCTGGCGCCCCTGGTCAGCTGGCGCACGGTGGACGCGGGGGTGCTCTGGGGTCGGGTGCGCGTCTCGGTCTGGTTCGCGCTCGGCCTCGTCGTCGCCCTGCTCGTCGCGGGGGTCGACCGCTGGGTCGAGCTCGTCGCCTGCTTCTTCGCCGCCGCGGCCGCCGGCGCGGCGCTGCGCACCCTGCGACTGGCACTGGTGGCGGCGAAGCGGCGCGGTTCACTGCGCCGCGCGCTGCGCGCGCCCTCGACCGGGGGGATGCTCGTGCACCTCGGGGTCGTCGTGCTGGCGGTGGGGATCGTGACCTCGACCTCGTACGCGACGCGCAGCGAGGTGACCCTGGCGACGGGCCAGTCGACGGTCGTCGCCGGCCAGTACGTTGGGTTCCACGGCTTTCGCACCGTGCGCAACGCCCTCGAGCACGCGACCGAGCTCGTCGTGAGCGTCGGGGGCGCGACGCTCTACCCGGCGATCACCACCTTCAACGGCCGTTCGACCCAGTCGGTCGGCACGCCAGCGATCGACTCCAACCTCGTTCGCGACGTCTACGTGACCTTCGACGCCGTCGGAGGCAACGGCGCCACGTCGGGGGCCCAGCTCGCGAACAACCTGCCGGCCGGCTCGGTCGTGCTCGGGGTGACCGTCGAGCCCCTGCTCGCCTGGCTCTGGCTCGGCGGACTGCTCGTCGGGCTCGGCAGCGCCGTCGCCTTCGTGCGACGACGCCACGCCGAGGAGGTCGCGTGAAGCGTTCGATCGCCGTCAGCGCGCTCGGCGTGCTCGTCGTGGTGACCGCGCTGTCGCTGCTGCTCGCGACGAGACACCCCGTCACCGAGGCGACGAGCACCCCGAGCCCGCTGCTCGGCCACGTGGCCCCCGCGGCCGCGGGCCCCGAGCTCGGCGGGGGACACCTCAACCTCGCCAGCGACCGCGGCCGGGTCGTGGTCCTCTCCTTCTGGGCCTCGTGGTGCGGTCCGTGCGTCGCCGAGGCGCCCGAGCTCTCGACCTTCGCCTGGTCGATGCGCCACCGGGGGGTGGCCGTGGTCGGGGTCGTCTTCAACGACACCGTCGCCGCGGCGAGCGCCTTCGCGCGCCACTACGGCTCGCTCTACCCCTCCATCGTCGACCCCGGCGGGGTCATCGCCAACCGTTACGGGGTGACCTCACCGCCGACGACCTTCGTCATCAACGCGCGCGGCCGGGTCGCGGCCACCCTGCTCGGGCCGGTGACGGCCGCCCAGCTGCGCCGAGTGGTCGCGCGGGTCAAAGCGTGAGGATCCTCAAGTCCTTCTGGACCTTCGTGGCCGCGCTGGTCGTGGTCGCCGTGGCGGTCGCCGTGGTGAACCCGCACGCGCCCACCCACGCGTCACGCGTTGCCCACCTCGAGACCCTCGTGCGCTGTCCGTCCTGTGAGGACCTCTCGGTCGCCCAGTCGACCTCGACCTCGTCGCTCGCGGTGCGTCGCGAGATCACCCGGCTCGTCGCCCGCGGCGAGAGCGACAACGCGATCCTCACCCGGCTTGAGTCGACCTACGGCACCTCGGTGCTGTTGAGCCCCCCGACCTCGGGGCTCGGGGTCGTGCTCTGGCTGGTGCCGCTGCTCGGGCTGGTGGCCCTGCTCGCCGCGGCGCTGCGACTGGCGGGGCGGCGATGAACGACGCGGCCCGAGGAATCGACGACGAGCTCGCGCTGCGCCGGGCCTCCCTCGACGACGCCCGTCGCGAGTTCGCCGCCGGTGAGCTCAGCGCCGCCGCCTTCGTCTCGATCGAGGTCCGCGAGGAAGGCGCCATCGCCGCCCTCGTCGCGCGCGCCGCGGCGTTGGCCGAGGTCGTGCCCGCGCCCGACGCGACGCGTGCCGGGGTACGGGTGCGTTCCAAGCGCTGGCTCGTCGTCGCGGGGCTCGCCTTCTTCGTCGCGGTCGCGGTCGTGTTGTGGTCGGCGATCCAGCCGCGCCAGGCCGGCACCTCGATCACCGGATCGGTGACCCTCGGGCGCGCGGCCCAGATCACCCAGCTGCTCACCGAGGCCGAGGCCGACGTCGCCAACGCCAACGACGTCGCCGCGCTCGCCGCCTACGCCCAGGTGCTCCAACTCGACCCGCGCAACGTGGTCGCGCTGACCCAGACCGGGTGGCTCGACTTCTCAGCGGGGAGCTCGGTGAAGAACGTCACGCTCGTCGCCCTCGGCACGGCGACGCTGCGTCGCGCCATCACCCTCGCGCCGAAGGACCCCGGGGCGCGTCTCTACTACGCGATCGCCGCCAGTGAGACCCCGGGCAACGCGCGCCTCGCCAAGGCCCAGTTGACGGTCTTCCTCGCCCTGCACCCCTCACCGGCCCAGTTGGGCGTCGCCGCGCCGTACCTCGCGCGCTACGGACTCGCGGGCTGATCGCGACGAACGGTCCGGGCCGAGTGAATGGTTCGAATCGCTATGTACTACAATTGACGCACATGAAGACCATCGGCGTCCGCGAGCTCCAGCAGCACGCGTCGGCGGCTCTGCGCCGCGTCGCCCAGGGCGAAGTGATCGGCGTGACCGATCGGGGTCGGCTGGTCGCGATTCTCAGTTCGCCCGAGCGCGTGTCGGGCGCGTCGAATTTGGTGGCGTCGGGACGGGTCGATCCGGCGCGGCGCGACCTGGTCTCGCTCGCCGAGCCGGTGTCGGTTGCCCGCTCGAGCGCGGCCGTCCTCGACGAACTGCGCGGCGAGCGCTGATGGTCTGGTACCTCGACACTTCGGCCTTCCTCAAGTTGGTCGTGCTCGAGGCGGAGTCACCGGCGCTGCGGGCGTGGTGCCTCGAGCACGACAACCTCTGGTCGTCGCACCTGTTGCGGACCGAATCGTTGCGAGCGGCCGCTCGACTGGGCGTGGATCGCGAGCGGGTCGACGACGCCCTCGCGGCGATCGCGCTGGTGTTGCCTAGCGCCTCGACCTATCTCCACGCCGGCCTCGTCGATCCGCCGTCGCTGCGTTCGCTCGACGCGTTGCACGTGGCGTCGGCGCTGGAGCTCGGCGACGACCTCGAGGGGATCGTGGCCTACGACGAGCGAGTGATTGAGGCCGCGCGGTCCTCGGCGGTGACGGTCGTCACGCCCGGTCGGACCGACTAGTTGAGGCGGTGCCGGCAGGCGTCGTCGCCGAGGGCCCGTGAGGAGAGGGTCACCGCGGTGCGCGCGCTGCCCACGCCCTCGAGCATGCCGGCGATCAGACCCCGGTCGACGGCGCAGAGCACCGGGTGGTGCTGGGCCGCGAGGCCGAACGGGCAGTTCTCCGAGACGACCGAGACGCCGTTCTCCTCGTCCTCGGCGCGCGCGGCGAAGCCGTGGGCGTTGAGCAGTCCCGCGATCGAGGCGAGCGCCGCCTTCACCGGCCGTCCGGTCTCTAAGTTCGCGCCGCTGGCCCCGAGTCCGCGTCCGTACTCGACGCCGACCTGGTGGGCGATGGTCTCGGCCTCACTGGCCCCGAGTCGGTCCAGGGCCCGTTCGAGCAGTGCGACGAGCAGCGCGTCGCGTCGCACCGCCGCCTCCATCGCCGGGGCGTTGTCCACGACCCGGTAGCCCTTGGCCGGACGTCCGACGGTGGTCTTGCGCAGGTTGTCGTAGGTGACGTAGCCGCCCTCGGAGAGTCGCTCGAGGTGGTGGCGCACGACGTTCGCGTGGACCTGGCAGTGTTCGGCCAGCTCGGTCGCGGTCGTGCCGGGATTCTCGCGCAGGTAGAGGTAGATGGCGCGACGCGTGCGGTCGCCGAAGGAGTGGGTGAGACTGGTGACCGTGGCGTTGAAGAGGCCCGGGTCGAGTTCGGTCTCGCGGATGCTCACGCTCGGCAGTCTAGAAGCGGAACCCCCGTGACGCGACGGTAACCTCGTACGGGGGCGAACACGAGGAGACACCGATGTCCGATGAGCTACGCCAGGCGATTGGCGCGATAACCGAACCCCAGCTGGTCCGGTCCCTCGAGGAGCTGGGCTTCCTCGGCGTCGTCGAAGTCCGCGACGGGCGAACGGCGGTCGAACTGGTGCTGCCCGTCGTCGAGTGGCCGAACCGGCCCTGGCTCGAGGACGAGATCGCCGACGTCGCCCCGGGCGCGCACGTGACGGTGCGCTCGATGACCGACGACGAACGCCTCGAGCTACGCAACTTCCTGCGCGGCAACATGACCGCCGAGCCGGGACCGGGCCACCACCACGACGGCGCGACCCCCAAGTTCCTCGACAAGCTCGCCAAGACCCGCGTGCTCGGGATCTCCTCGGGCAAGGGCGGCGTCGGCAAGTCCTCGGTGACGGTCAACCTCGCGATCGCGCTCGCCCAGGCCGGTCACCAGGTCGGGGTCCTCGACGCCGACGTCTACGGCTTCTCGCTGCCCAAGATGCTCGGCGCCGACCACGACCCGATCGTGCTCGGCGATACCGTCATCCCGACCCTCGCCCACGGGGTGCGCTGCGTCTCGATGGGCTACTTCGTGCCCGACGAGCAGCCGGTCATCTGGCGCGGGCCGATGCTGCACAAGGCGATTGAGCAGCTGGTCACCGAGGCGTGGTGGGACGAGCCCGACTTCTTGCTGATCGACATGCCCCCGGGCACCGGCGACGTGGCCCTGACGTTGTCCGAGATCCTGCCGCGCGTGGAGATGTACGTCGTCACGACCCCCCAGCCGGCCGCCCAGCGCGTCGCCCAGCGCAGCGCCTACGCCGCGCGGGCCCTCAAGCTCAGCGTGCGCGGGGTGATCGAGAACATGAGCTGGTTCGTCGGCGACGACGGCCAGCGCTACGAGATCTTCGGCGCCGGTGGCGGCGCGAAGCTGGCGAGCGACCTCGGTGTCGCGTTGCTCGGCCAGATCCCCCTCGACCCCCAGCTGCGCAGCGGCGGTGACCTCGGCGACCCGGTCGTCGTCTACGAGCCCGAGAGTGACGTCGCCAAGGCCTTCGTTGCGCTCGCGGACGTGATCGTGCGCCAGGGACCGGCGCGGGTCTATCGCCAGGAGCTCAAGCTCGTCTGACCCGTGGGTCGTGACCAATACCGCGGCACCTCGTGCTGGACCCTTCGACCGTGCCGTTGCGCCCACCCTGCCGGCACGGAGTTGTGCGGTCTATCGTCGGGTAGTCGTCACGGCACGAGAACGGGGTAGAGGTCATGGAACTCAACGGGAGAACCGCAGTGATCACGGGTGGGGCCAGCGGGATCGGCCTCGCCACGGCCCAGCGCATGGCCGAGGCCGGCGCGTCGCTCGTGCTCGGCGACGTCGAGGAGGCCGCCCTCGCGCGCGCCGTCGAGACGCTTCGCGAGAACGGGGCCCGGGTCGTCGGGGTCGCTGGTGACGTCGCCGTCGAGGCCGACGTCGTCGCCCTGCGCGAGGCCGCGCTCGCGACCTTCGGCGGGGCCCACCTCGTCTTCAACAACGCCGGAGTCGGGGCCGGTCCGGCCATCGGCACGCCCAAGGCCGTCTGGGACTGGGTGATGGGGGTGAACGTCGACGGGGTGATCAACGGCATCAACGCCTTCGTGCCGCTCTTCCTCGAGCAGAACGAGGGCCACGTCGTCTCCACGGCCTCCCTCGCCGGGCTCGGCGGGGTGCCGGGCATGGGCCCGTACTGCGCGAGCAAGTTCGCCGTCGTCGGGATCGCCGAGTCGCTGTTCCACGAGCTGCGCCTCTCGGGCAAGCGGGTGGGCACCTCGGTGCTCTGTCCGGGCTTCGTGCGCACGCGGATCCACGAGTCCGAGCGCAACATGCCCGAGGACCTGCGGGCCTACAACGACGACCCGACGGTGCGCGCCATCGGCTCGATGGCGGGCGACGCGGTGAAGGCCGGGATCGAGCCCCGCGTCGTCGCCGAGGCCGTGACCGCGGCGGTCTTGGCCGACCGGTTCTGGATCCTCACCCACGAGCACGCCGCGGTCCGCACCACCGAGCAGCGCGCGGCCTGGATGGGCGGGGGCGATCCGCCGCGGATCAACCTCGAGGGGGCGACCAAGCCGTAGTCAGAGCGCGGCTTCGAGCAGGGCGCGGACCTCGTGGCGCCTAGCGCGATGACCTCGAGCATCTCGAGTCGACAGCCCTGGGCACGGTGGGTGCGCTGACTCGGGTCGCCAGCCGCGGGCCGGCGGCGATTGCCGCCTCGACATTGGCTTACTTTGATCGACGCTCATCGACGACGCCGAAGGCGCCGGCTAGTCGCGCGTATACCGCCTAGCGCAGGTCGTTTTGGTGGCCAGCAGGTGGAGTAGGACGGCTTTGAGGGCCACGCCGGTGGCGAAAAGGTTCGGGATTTTCGAAGGGAGACTCGAGGGCGCGGGCCAGCGCGTCCAGACCGGTCGCGGAAGTTGCTCGCGAACAAGGACGAGGTTTCTCTCATCTCGTATTCGCCGGCGCCAGCGCTCGGATCGAGTTGGTCGCCAGATCTTCGCCGACGCTGTCGCGTCGATGGACCACTCGCGAGCATCGGTGTCGCAGATCGCAATTAACCACAATCTCTACGAGAACGAGACTCGCGTTTATGACTCGGTACCAACACGGAAGGCCTTAATCTACCAGTCGTCGTTCGCACTATTTCACTCACGTCGAACTACGGAGTGACAACTCCAAAAACGTTGCCGTCGAGAGTGGAATCAACGTACGATGCCAGCACGAGTTGACGTGGTCACTCGGAGGAGTATTCGATGACCATCGAGTTTGAACCGATACCGCCGCAAGGGCGAAGCGGGGGTAGTGCCTCCGAACTGCCCCTCGATATTCGGGTTACGGTCTCAGCAATTTTGGAGACGATGTTTGATCCGCTCGTCGTGATGCGCGCGGTACGTGATCGGTCGGGTCGAGTCATCGACTTCGAATACGAGGAGGCGAATCGAGCCGCCATCGCGATCAATCACACGACCCGGGAAGAATTGATCGGCGCGCGCCTGCTCACCCTGCTACCCGGGCACCGCACTTCGGGCCTCTTCGACCATTTCGTCCACACGGTTGAGACCGGTGAGTCGCTCGTCCTCGACGATGTGATCTACGCCAACGAGATATTGCACGAGGAGGGTCACTACGATGTGCGCGCCGTGAAGGTCGGCGACGCGATTAGTTACACCTGGCGCGACGTGACCGATCGTGTCGTGGCGAGCCAGCGGTATCGACTTCTCGCCGAAAACGCGTCGGACGTAGTGATGATGACCAACCCCGCCGGCGTCATCGTGTGGATTTCGCCGTCAGTCGCCGACGTGTTGGGTTGGTCGGTCGAAAGTATCGTCGGCACGCTGTCGATTGACCTCGTCGCCGACGAGGATCGTGAGACGTTGCTGGAGTGGCGCGCCCTGGTCTATCGGGGGCGTGACGTGCACGGCGAGTTGATCCGCTATCGGACTGCGAATGGCGACTGGCGTTGGATGCAGCTGCACGCGAGCCCGGTTCGCGACGGTGACGGCACCGTGGCGGCGGCGGTCGTCGGACTGCGGGACTGTCAGTCAGAGGTCGTCGCCGAGCGAGCCTTTGACACGCTGTCTGCGGCGAGTCGAATCCTGGTGTACGCCGACGACGAGACGACGATGCTCCAGGCGATGTGTCAAGCGGCGGTTGACGAGGGCGGCTACGCGTTCGCGTGGTACGCCCGAGTGGTACACGACGATCGTCGTTCGATGTCGACGGTGACGTCGAGTAAACAGCACGCCGACTACACCGACGTCGTGCAGGTGACGTGGGCTGATGGTCCCAACAGCGATGCGCCGATGGGTCGGGTAGTGCGCACCTCCAAGACGGTCGTCGTGGACGACCTGCGGCGAGATTCGTGGACCTCCCCCTGGCACGAGGTCACTGAACAGCACGGGTTCCGCTCGGTCATCGTCGTGCCAGTTACGCTCGGTGGGTCGGTCGACGGCGTGCTGATGGTGTACGCCAAAGAAGTGCGGGCCTTTGGTGCAAACGAGGTAATCCTCTTCGAAGACCTGGCCCACGAAGTGGAGTTTGGAATCAGTCGCCTACGCGACCAGGCTCAACTCACGGCGTCGCGACGCGATCAGAACCTCCTTACGCAGGTGATCGACCAGGCTGGCGAATCAATCCTGGTCGCCGATACGGCAGGGTTGATCGTCTACGCGAACCCGGCGATGCTCCGGAGCAGCGGTTACGACGCTGACGAGTTGATTGGCCAGGACCTGCGAAACCTTCAAGGCGGCCCGCACGATCCGGCGTACGACGAGGAGATCTGGGCCACCCTCGCGCGAGGGCAAAGTTGGCGCGGATCGTTGGTGAATCGTCGAAAGAGCGGTGATCTCTACGAGGAGGAAGCGACGATCACGCCGATTACCGACGAATTCGACTTCGTCACGGCGTACGTCGCGGTGAAACGGGACGTCTCGGCCGTCCGCACGCTCGAGGCCGCCCTCACGCGCGAACAACGTGATCAGTCGACGATCCTGACGATCATGCGCGAGGTACGTCCGGGCGGCACGCTCGACGAGACCGCCGGTGCTCTCGCCCGGGCGGCCACTGACCTCGAGCACGTCGCGACCGTTTCGGTCATGATGATCGCTCCCGGCGGACGCCTTCGTCCGGTCGGAGTCGCTGGCGCAGCGATGCGAGGAATCCACGTCGGTGTCGAACTCGAATCGCGCGTCTCCAGGGCGCTGCTCGATCGAGCCGAGGTCGGCGCGTGGTGGATGTCGATTGCGGACCCGCCGAGGTCGATGGACACCGCCATCGTGCGGGCATGGTCCGCACGGGGTTTCGTCACCGCGGCCTTCGTGCCGATTCGCCACGACCGAGAGCCAATCGGGTTGCTTCTTCTCTCTTCAAGGGACCCCAACGCCCCCACCTGGCACGATTCTCGCTTGTCGACCTACGAGCAACTCGGCTCGTTTGCCGGCACGCTCGTCGGGGACCAGGCCGGATTCTACGAACGCACCGAACGGGTGCGCGCCGAGATTCGCGACGTGATCAACGCGCATCGATTCCGACCGGTCTTTCAACCCTTCGTTGACTTGGAGAGCGGCGCCGTCGTTGGCTACGAGGCCCTCACCCGTTTCGACGACGGCGAGTCGCCCGAACGACAGTTCATCGCGGCCCACTCCGTGGGACTCGGTCCCGCGTTGGAAGCGAGCTGCGTGGTCGCGGCGATCGACGCGGCGTCATCCTTGCCGCCCGAGATCTGGCTGAGCGTCAACTTCTCGCCGGCCGCCATCATCGATGGCACCGCCGCCCGAGTCATCGTGGGCAAGAACCGGCCGATCGTCGTCGAGATCACCGAGCACGCCATCGTCGAGGACTACGGCGCAGTTCGTCAGGCGATTGGGGCCATGCCCGGCGTACGGCTGGCCGTGGATGACGCCGGGGCGGGCTTCACGAGTCTCACCCACATCATCGAGCTCGAGCCGGCGTTCGTGAAGCTCGATATCTCGATCGTGCGCGACATCGACCGGGACCGCGTCCGTCAGTCGATGGCGGCCGCCATGGCCTATTTCGCCGCCGAGAGTGACGCCACGATCATCGCCGAGGGAGTGGAGACCGAAGCGGAGGCGGCGACCTTGCGTAGCCTCGGTGCAACCATCGGGGGTCGAGCCATGCTCGGCCAGGGCTTCTTGTTTGGTCACCCCGCCTCGTTCAGTTGACTAGCCCCGCGCCATCGAGGTGGCGAGCGCCGCGATGCCCCGCCCCCAGGCGCGTAGGGTGTCGGCCGCCAAGAAGGCCGCGCCCGTCGCGCGGTGGTTGACGATCGGTGAGGCGACGTAGCGCTCGTGGCCCGCGGGGTCGATGAAGTAGGTCACCGAGGTGTGGATGACGTCGGCCGTCGGGCTCGGTGCGTGGACCTCGACGCCGTAGGCGCGCCAGACGGCGCGCAACGTGGCCAGGGGACCGGTGAGGAAGTGCCAGGTCGTGATCGAGTCGAGCAGGTGCGTGCGCGAGAAGCTCGCGACGTCGCTCACCGCGTGCGCGTAGGGGTTGACGTTCACGGCGAGGAAGACGGTGTCTTTGGCCACCCCCGTGAGGTCGGCCTCGGCGAAGCGCAGCTCCTGGGCGACCAGGGGACAGATGTCCACGCAGTGGGGGTCCATGAAGTTCAAGACGACCGGTCGACCGCGAAAGGCGGCCAACGACACGGTGCGCCCGCGCTGGTCGACCAGGGAGAAGGCGGGTGCCGGGTGACTGGGCACCGGCGAGAGCGCCATCAGGTCGGCTTCGTGCGATGTTACGGCGGCGGGGATCCCGCTGACCCGCAGCGGTGCGCCCGCCGGGGCGGTGCGTCGTGAGAGCACGAAGACGGCCCCTGCGGCGAGCACGATCGTCACCGAGAGGGCGAGGACGAGGGGGACGAAGAGGCGCCGGGGCACGCGAGCAGCGTACCGGTCCTAGCGGTCGATCCCGGTCGGGAGACGGTCCTCGGGCCACCCGAGCAGCGTGACGGCGCTGCGACAGGCGAATCGGTCGGTCATCCCCGCGACGTAGGCGACGGCGCGTTCGAGGGGCTCGCCCGGCTGGTCGAGAATGAGTCCGGGGTTCGCGGCGTAGTGCTCGACCAGGGCCCGCAGCATCGCCACCACTCGGTCGGCCTGGTCCCGCGAAGCCGCGCGCAGGTAGATGCGTTCGTAGTTGAAGGCCCGAAAGGCCGAGAGCGCCTCGGCGTGACGCGCGTCCATACCGACGACGCCGGTCGCGGCGACGGTGCGGACCATGGCGTTGATGAAGGCCCCCAACTGCCGGCCGCGCCGGACGCCGCAGCGCTGGGCCACGACCGCGGGCAGGTCGGTGGGTTCGACGATCCCGGCTGCGACGGCGTCCTCGAAGTCGTGACAGACGTAGGCGATTCGGTCGGCCCAGCTCACGACCTCGCCCTCGGGCGTGGCGGGGGCCGGTCGACTCCAGGAGTGGTTGCGGATGCCGTCGAGGGTCTCGACGCAGAGGTTGAGCGGGGCCAGTGAGACGTCCGCGCCCCAGGTTGCGTGGTCGAACCCGTGTTCGACGAAGGGGTCGAGGGCCTCCTCACTCGCGTGGCCACCGGGTCCGTGTCCGCAGTCGTGCCCGAGCGCGATCGCCTCGACCAGGGCCACGTTGAGCCCGAGTGGACGAGCGATGCCGACCGCTACCTGGGCGACCTCGAGGGCGTGGGTCAGGCGGGTCCGCATGTGGTCTTCGGGGAAGACGAAGACCTGGGTCTTGCCGGCCAGCCGACGGAAGGCGTTCGAGTGCAGGATGCGGTCGCGGTCGCGTTCGAAGCAGCTGCGCCACTCGTCGGGCTCCTCGGGCCGCGCCCGGTTCCCGGCGCCGACGGCCCGCGTGGCCCCCACGGCGAGATGGGTGGACTCGATGGTCTCGCGGGTGGCGCGTGAAGCCGCCGCGGAGATCTCGAGGCGAGCCGCGGAGTCGCGGTGCGCGAGGGTCGGCTCGTCCGGCGCGCCGCCGTAGCCCTCCATCGTGGCCGCCCACTGGTGATGCCGCGCGAGGGGTGCTTCAGCCATGCTCCATTGTGCCCCAAGCCCGTAACATGGACCCGTAGACGACATAGGAGCATCATGGACATCCGGATAGGCATCGTGCAGTCGATGCGCGAACTCGAGGTCGAGCTAGCCGACGACGCCGACCGCGACCAGATCATCGCCGAGGTCGAGGCCGCACTCAGCTCCGAGACGGTGCTGTGGCTCACCGACCGTAAGGGTCGGCGGGTCGGCGTGCCCTCGGCGCGCATCGCCTACGTCGAGTTCGGCACGCCGGTCGACCGCGTGGTCGGCTTCGGCGCCGCGTAACGTGCTCGACTACCACCTGCACCTCTGGCCGCACGAGGAGTCCTCGGTCTGGTACCGACTCGACCAGATCGCCCAGTACTGCGAGCGGGCGGCGGGTGAGGGGGTGAGCGAGCTCGCCCTGACCGAGCACTCGAATCGGTTCGTCGACGTGATGTCCCTCGTGGGACCGTTCTGGGAGCGGTTCGCCCACGAGCCGACGAGTCCCGTTATGGCCGACTACATGGCCTTCACCGCGCGCAACTCCCTCGATGATTACGTGACCCTCGCGATGAAGGCGAAGGAGGAGGGGCTGCCGGTCAAGATCGGACTGGAGGTCGATTACTACCCCGACCAGATGGACGTCGTGAGCGACCTGCTCGCCCAGTACCCCTTCGACGTGCTGATCGGATCGGTCCACTGGTTGGGCAGTTGGGCCTTCGACGATATCGACAGCCCGATCCCGATGCACGAGTGGACCGTTCGCGACGTCGACCAGTGCTGGGCCGACTACAGCGTGGCGCTCGAGGAGCTGGCGGCGTCGCGCGCGGTCGACGTGCTGGCCCACCCCGACCTGATCAAGGTGGCCGGTTACTACGCGACGAACCCCGGTGACTACTGGGACGCCATGGCCGACGCCGCCGCGGCCGCCGACGTGTCGGTCGAGTGCAGCTCGGCCGGCTGGGCCAAGCCCATCGGTGAGCAGTACCCCGCCGAGGGGTTCCTCGATCGCCTCGTCGCGCGCGGGGTCACCTTCACCACGGCGAGCGACGCCCACCGACTCGAGCGGGTCGGCGAGCGCACCGGTGACCTCGCGAACCTGCTCGAGGCCCGTGGGGTGGCGACCCTCGCCTCCTACACGAACCGTCAGCGCACGATCGTGCCACTGCGCAGCCACTGATGGCGACCCTCGCCGAGCTCGCCACCTCCCACACGGCGCTCGGCGAGCCGGCCGTCGACCACCTCTTGCGGCTCACGGCGTCGTGGTCGTTGCTCGCGGACCTGTCGTTCTCGGACCTGCTCTTGATGGCGCCGGCGGTGGACGACGAGTCCTCCTACGTCGTGCTCGGCCAGATCCGACCGAACAACCGCTCCACGATGCTGAACGAGGACCTCGTGGGGACCATGCACCACGCGAGCGAGTGGTCCCACGCGGCCAGCGCCTTCACCGACGGCGTGCGCGTGACCGGCGAGACGCGTCTCGAATTCGTCGACGAGCCCGTCCAGATCTGGGCGATCCCGGTGCGATTCGCCGACCGCGTCGTCGCGGTCCTGGTGCGGCTCCAGGGGCCGCTGCGCGGGCCGTCCTCGCTCTACGAACGGGTCTACCTGTCGATCTTCGTGCGACTGTGCGACATGGTCGCCGAGGCGACCTTCCCCTTCCGCGAGGAGGAGGTGGCCGGTCCGGGGATGCCGCGCGTCGGCGACGGGATCATCCTGCTCGAGGACGACGGCCGCGTCCAGTTCGCGACGCCCAACGCCACCAACGCCCTGCACCGGCTCGGGATCTACTCGGCGGTCGAGGGTCACACCCTCGTCGAACTCGGTCAGCGGGTGCGCGCCGTGGAGCGGGCACTCAACTTCGCGCTGCCGACGATGGAGGAGGTCGACCGGGGTCACGACGTCGCGATCCTCTTCCACTGCGTGCCGGTCATCGCCGACGGCCACGTCACCGGGGTCATCGTGCTACTACGCGACGTGTCGGACCTGCGCCAACTGAATCGGGTCGTGCTGCACAAGGAGGCGGCCGTACGCGAGGTCCACCACCGCGTGAAGAACAACCTCCAGACCATTTCGTCGTTGCTGCGTCTCCAGGCGCGGCGCAGCGACGAGGCCGAGACCCGCACGGCCCTCCTCGAGGCCGAACGACGGGTCCGCTCCATCGCGGTCGTGCACGAGGTGCTCTCGCGCGAGCCGGGCGAGGACGTGGTCTTCGACGAGATCGTCCGTTCGCTGGTGATGCTGGTCGAAGACACCGTGCTCGCCCTGCACCCCGTCGAGATCGTGGTCAACGGCGACCTCGGCGTGCTCGCGACCGACGTGGCGACGCCGCTCGCGGTAGCGCTCGCCGAACTGCTCACCAACGCCGTCGAACACGCCTTCACCGAGTTCGGGGGGGCGGAGAACGAGCACGTGGGCGTGGTGACGCTCAACCTGTATCGGCGAGACGGGGAGGCCGTCGCCGAGATCCGCGATAACGGCCGGGGCCTCGGTGACGACTTCTCGCTGGAGGTGCCGACGAGTCTGGGGCTCTCGATCGTGCGCGATCTGATCCGCGCCCAGCTCCACGGCACCATCACGATGACCTCGATGCCCTACGCCAGTGGCGGGGGGACCTTCGTGCGCGTCGTGCTGCCACTCGCGCCGCGACGGTGAACGCTTCGTCGCTCGAAGCCGAACTGGTTAAGGTTTGGGCGTGACGGGCGACGACCTCTTCGAGGTGATTCTGACCGACAGCCCGCAGTTGCGCGACGGGTCGCCGCGCTCGGCGTTGCTGGGTGCGGCGATCCGCCGCCTCATCCACGACGACGAGACGTCGATCCGGGTCCTGCAGATCAGTGGCGAGATCGGCATGAGCCCGAGCGTCGTCTACTCGAACTTCGGGTCGCGGCAAGGCTTGGTCGACGCCGCCTACCTGCAGATCTTTCGCAGCGTCACCAACGCGTCCTACGCGACGATCGACGCCATCGCCGCCACCGTCGACTCGGCCGGGGCCATGGCCGCGCGCTGGACCCCGGGCGCGGAGTCCGAGGAGCGCCTGCACCGCCAGAGCATTCGCCGCCGGGTTCGACTACGCGTGGTCGCCGCGTCCTTGACCCGCCGCCGTCTCAGTCGCGAGGTCAACCACGAACGCGAGCGGTACCAGCAGGCCTCGACGGCGCTCTTCGCGGACCTCCAACGCCGCTCGATCCTCCCGACGAGTCTGAGTGCGAAGCAGCTCGCCGTGGTCCACGAGGGGTTGAATCTGATCCGGGCCGTGGATGAGACGATGCCGTCGCCGCTCAGCGCGGACGAGTGGAACGAGGTGAAGGCCGTCCTCTTCGGTCTGAAACCGCTCCCGCCGTCGCCCTAGTGCTGGGTGTTGCGGCGTCGGGCCGCGAGCCACTGCTTACGTAGCTTGCGCCGTTCGTCCTCGGTGGTACCACCCCAGACGCCCGACTCCTGGTTGGTGGCCAGGGCGAACTCCAGGCAGGCCTTCTGGGCCTCGCACTTGTCGCAGACTCGTTTGGCCGACTCGATCTGGTCGGTCGCCATCCCGGTCGTGCCGACCGGGAAGAAGAGTTCGGGTTCGGTGTCACGGCAGGCGGCCTCGGCGCGCCAATCCGCATCGTCCCAGGCATGAGTACGGTTCCACATCAACGACATTGCAGGTTCCTTCGCTACGGTCGGGTGAAAGGGGGCACCGGACCGAGGGTAAATTTTAGATGACAAATCCTTGAAATACAAGGGCTAGCGGTCGATTGATTGCTAAAAACCGTGTAAGAAGTGGCCTACGGCGCCCCCAGACTGACAGACTCGGCCCGTGACTGCCATCTTCGCCCACCGGGGCCTGCACCAGCGCGCGCGAGAGAACACGATCGAAGCCTTCGAGGCGGCGTGCGCCCTCGGCGTCGACGGGGTCGAACTCGACGTGCGACGAAGCGCCGACGGTCGGCTCGTCGTGCACCACGACCCCCGCGTGGGGGACCTGGTCATCGCCGAGCACCGGGCGAGCGACCTGGCGAGCTACGTGCCCAGCCTGGCGGCGGCCCTCGTCGCGACGAGGGGCGTGAGGGTGAACGTCGAGGTGAAGAACCTCCTCGAGGCCGATGAGCCGACCTACGACCCCAGTGGCGACTTCGCCGAGGCGGTCGCGGCCGCCGTCAGGGACTCGGGCCGCGAGAACGACGTCGTGTACTCGAGCTTCGACTTCGCGACCTGTACGGTGCTCCAGCGAAGTTCCTCGCGGCCCGTGGGGTGGCTGCTCGACTGGACCCTGGACCAGTTCGACTGCCTCGAGCGGGCCGCGACGGCCGGTTTTTCCGCGGTGAACCCGTACGTCGGACTCGTCGACGCCGCCCTCGTCGAGCGAGCCCGGACCCTGGGACTCGGGCTCAACGTCTGGACGGTGAACGCGCCGGCCGATCTGGCGGCGATGTTGGCGCTGGGCGTCGAGGTCATCATCACCGACGATCCGCGCACCGCGATGATACTGCGGGACCAAGGTCCCGCGGAGCCCTCGTCGCCGATGGCCTAGATTGAGTCCCATGAACGTTGTCGTGTGTGTCAAACAGATCCCCGACCCCGCCGCGCCGCAGTCCCTCGACGCGTCGTACAACTTGAATCGGTCGGGCAAACTCATCTTGGACGAAGCCGATACCTACGGCGTCGAGATGGCCCTGCAACTGGTCGACAAGGCCGGTGGCGGCGAGGTCACCGTCGTGTCCATGGGCTCGGCGGCGGACCTGGCGGGAGTGCGCAACGCGCTCGCCATGGGCGCCGCCAAGGCGATCATCGTCAGTGACGACGCCCTACGCGGCACCGACGCGCTCGGCACCGCCAAGGTGCTCGCCGCGGCGATCCGCCGCGTCAGTCCCGACCTGGTGCTGGCCGCGACCGAATCCTCGGACGGCTACACCGGCACGACCCCGGTCCAGCTGGCCGAACTACTCGACATGCCCTCGATCACCTTCGCCAAGTCGGTCACCGTCACCGGCTCGACCGTCGCCGTGGAGCGTCAGACCGAGTCCGGGTACGACGAGGTCTCCGCGCCGTTGCCCGCCGTGGTGACGGTCACCGCCGGCGTCGTCGAGCCCCGCTACGCCTCCTTCAAGGGCATCATGGCGGCCAAGTCCAAGCCGGTCGAGATCCTGAGCGTCGACGACCTCGCCCTGGCTGGCCAGGTTGGTCCCGCCGGCGCCCGTCAGGCCATCACCGAGGTCGTCGTGGCCGAAGCACGCCAGGCCGGCGAGAAGTTCGTCGACGACGGCGACGGCGCCGACAAGATCGTGGCCTTCCTCGAGTCCATCAAAGTCCTGTAGGAGAATCATGACACTGAACGCACTCTGGGTCGTCGTCGAGCCCGCCAACGGCTCGCTCACGACCACCTCACTGGAACTACTCAGCCACGCGCGCACGCTGGCCCCTTCGGTCGCCGCGGTGACCTGGGGCCCGGGTGACCACGCCGCCCAGGCCGGCGAGTACGGCGCCAGCACCCTCTACGCGATCGGTGACCTCGCCGGTGCGCTGCCCGGTGCCCCGGTGGCGGCCGCCCTCGCGGCGCTGGTGGCCGCCGGTGCGCCCGACGCCATCCTCATCCCCAACAGCTACGACGGCCGCGACATCGCGGGCCGGCTCTCGGCCCGGCTCGACCGGCCGGTGTTGACCAACGTGACGGGTCTGCTCGACGAGGGCGGACTGGTCAGTGAACACCCGATCTTCGGCGGCACCCAGGTGGTGCGGGCCCACTTCACGGGAGAGGGCCCCGGCATCGTCGTCGTGCGCGCCAAGTCGTTCGCGGCCGAACCGAGCGGTGGGGCTCCCGCCGCGGTGACCGCGGCGCCGGTCGGCGCACTCGGGGCGACCGGCACCGCGATGATCACGGCGACCCACATCGAAGAGCGTCAGGGACCCAAGCTCGAAGAGGCGCCCGTCGTGGTATCGGGTGGCCGCGGACTCGGTGAGTCCGGCGAGTACGCCTTGGTCGAAGAGGCCGCGCGCCTATTGAACGGCGCCGCGGGGGCGAGTCGGGCGATTGTCGACGCCGGCTGGGTCCCCTACTCCCACCAGGTTGGCCAGACCGGAAAGACGGTCAAGCCGACCGTCTACATCGCCTGTGGCATCTCGGGGGCAACCCAGCACATGGTCGGGATGAAGGGTTCCAAGAACATCGTGGCCATCAACAAGGACCCCGACGCGCCGATCTTCCAAATCGCCGACCTGGGCATCGTGGGCGACGTCCACAAGGTCCTGCCCGCCCTGATCGAGGCCCTGAAGTCACGCGCCTCGTGAGTCGTCTCGTCGCCGCGGGTCGTGGCCACGCCCCGATCGGGTCGGGTCGTCCCTAGGCTACGTGGTCGTGCAACTCGGCGAAGCAGCGTCATCGGCCCGTCGGCGGTGGTTGACCCTGGTCGTGCTCGGTATCACGCAGTTGATGGTGGCCCTGGACGCGACGGTGATCAACATCGCCCTGCCGCGCGCGCAGGTGGCGCTGCACTTCAGCGCCGGTGACCGGCAGTGGGCGATCACCGCCTACGCACTGGCCTTCGGCTCGCTGCTGCTGCTCGGGGGGCGACTGGGCGACCTCTGGGGAAGGCGAACGGCCCTCGTGGTGGGGCTCGTGGGTTTCGCCGCCGCGAGCGCGCTCGCCGGTGCGGCGTCGAGCTTCTCGATGTTGGTGGGAGCGCGGGCCGTGCAGGGCGCCTTCGGCGCGATCCTCGCCCCCGCGGCCCTCGCGGCGCTGTCGACGACCTTCACCGACCGCGCCGAACGGGCCACGGCCTTTTCCATCTACGGCGCGCTCGCCGGATCGGGCGCGGCGATCGGTCTGATCCTCGGCGGCGCCTTGACCCAGTGGGCCTCGTGGCGGTGGTGCCTCTTCATCAACGTGGTCTTCGCCGTGGTCGCCCTCGCCGGGGTGGTGCCCCTCATCGAGTCCAAGCCGGGTACCCAACACGCGCACCTCGACGTCACGGGCACGATCCTCGCGAGCGCCGGCCTCTTCGCCATCGTCTACGGCCTCGCCCACGCGGTGACGGCCACGTGGGCGAGCGCGGTGACGATCACCAGCCTGGTCGTCGGCGTCGTCTTAATCGGGGCCTTCGTCGGGTGGCAGAAGCGCAGCGAACACCCGCTGCTGCCACTACGCATCGTCTTCGCGCGCACGCGCGGCGGGTCCGTCGTCGCGCTGTTCATCACCATGATGGGCTTCTTCGGTGTCTCGCTCTTTCTCGCCTACTACTTGCAGGGCGTGCTCGGCTACTCGCCGCTGCGCACGGGAATCGCCTTCCTGCCGATGGTCGTGGCCCTCGGTCTCTCGGCGACGTTGGCCAGTGCGCGGCTGCTGGCGCTGTCGGGTCCGCGCCCGTTGGTTCCCACGGGGATGCTGCTCGTGACGCTCTCGATGGTCCTCTTCACCCGGCTGCCCACCCGGGCCGACTACTTCGCCAGCGTGCTGCCCGGCCTGATCCTGCTCGGGCTAGGCCTCGGGCTCATCTTCGCGCCGGCCGCGGCGAGCGCGACGGCCGGGGTGACACCCAGCGACGTCGGTGCCGCCTCGGCGATCGTGAATTCGTCTCAGCAGATCGGCGGCTCGGTCGGTACGGCGCTGCTCAACACCATCGCCGTCTCGGTCGCGAGCCGAGCGCTGAGCCACTCGAGCGCCGGGTCGCCCAGCGCGCGAGCCGCCGCCGCCACGGTCCACGGGTACTCGATCGCCTTCTGGTGGGCGGCCGGTATCTTCGCGACCGGGGCGCTCTTCACCGCGATCGTGCTCGAGTCGGGCCCGCCCGAGTTGGCGGTCGAGGGGCCCGTGGCCGCCTAGATCAGGCGAGGGCGTAGCTGACCTTGACGGTCACCGAGACCGACTGGGTACCGGCCTCGACGGGCACCGAGGACGCGGCCTTCACCGCGCCGAAGGCGTAGGGGACGGGGTAGATGACGGGCTGGTTGTTCTCCAGGTCCACGACGCTGGTCACCGCGCCGAGCGAGCGGTGGGCGGCGTGGGCGAGCTGGGACGCGGCGCGCTCGGCGTTGGCGACGGCGTGGGCGCGCGCGCGGGCGAGCACGGCCGACTGATCGGTGATCGAGTACGTGATGCCCGAGAGCTGGGCGGTGTTGCCGGCCGCACCGAGGGCGGCCGCGATGAGCGAGCCGGCCCGCGTGACGAGGTGACTGGTCACGGTGAGTTCGTCGTAGACCTGGTAACCGGTCACCCGCCCCTGGTTGTCGGTGGTCGTCGAGACGTTGAGCCCCGAGGTCGCCAGTCCGGACTTTCGCGCGCCGGCCGCGAGGAGGGCCGTTTCGACGGCTCGCGTGCGCGCGTTGTTCGCGGCGAGCGCCGAGGCCGTCGAAGCGCCCGAGGTCGAGACCCCGATTGAGAAGGCGACCGTGTCGGGTGTCCCGGTCGCGCTGGCCGTGCCGGTGACGGCGATGGTCCCGGGCGCGGCGCCCCGGTGGTGCCCGATGGCGAGTCCCGCCCCGAGTGCGACGAGCGCGATCACGGTGCTGGCGACGATGGTACGGCTGGTGCGTGGGGCGGTGGTCACGAGGTCTCCTACGTTGGTCTCACCACTACGTGTCCGTTCGACCTGATTCCTTACCGTTCGCGTTGACCCCGCAACGCTCGAGCCACCTAGATCAACGGCCAGGGGTACGGGGGCCAGTCGCGGTCCTCGTCGGGGGTGGGGTAGCGGCTCGACTCGACGAGCGCGCCGGCCCGGTCGAGGGCGAGCGCGATCTCGTGGGGCGCCAGCCAGTTCGCGAGCTCGCCGCCGTCCCCGCGCGCGAATCGGTCGATCCGCTCCAGCAGGGCCCCGTCGATCTCGAGGCCCGCGTACTCCCAGACGACGGTGCGCAACTTGTCCTGCTCGTGGAAGCAGAGCCCGTTGTCGATGGCCCAGCACCGCGCGCCGTCGTAGAGCACGTGACCGGCTTTGCGGTCCGCGTTGTTGGCCACGACGTCAAAGGCCGCTAGCGCCGCGAACCACGCGTGAAACTCGGGTCGGTTGCGCAGCGTGAAGTAGTGGTCCTCGTGGACGTCAACGATCCACCACTGCAGCGAGCCGGGACCGAAGGGGGCGTCGTCGCGCGCGACCGTGGTCGGCACGAGATCGGTCTCGAGCAAGACGTCGAGCTCGTAGGCCGCGACCTCGCGGCGCCACAGCCCGTCGGGGAAGTCCCAGAGGGGCCGTTCCCCAGCCTCGGCCTTATAACAGGCGTGCGCCTCGAACTCATCCAGGCGCACCGTGACGAGCAATGCCTGGTTCGACGAGCCGGCGACGCGGCCCTCGACGGTGATCGTCCCGTGCGCGAGGAGTTCGCGCTGGTGGGCGCGTTCCACGGCTAGGCGATCGGCGCGCGGTGGCCGTTGGTGCGCGGGCAGTCGTGGCCGCGCGGATCGAGGGGGCCGCCGCAGAGCGGGCAGGCCAGCCGACCGGCCTCGACCAGCCGGGTGACCGCGATGGCCAGCGCGCCGGCCCACTCCTTGGTCAAGGTGAGCTCGAGGGAGTCCTCGCTCTCGCGGGCCTCGATGGTCACCTCGATGGTGTCGGTGTCCTCGTCGACGGCGACGGTGATGTCGCCGGCTTCGAAGTCGGACTCGAACTCGGCCTCGAGCGACAGGTCGTCGGGTAGATGGCCCGGTCGGCCCATCGTGTCCAAGACCTGGGCGATCCAGTCCGCGAGCGCGGCGAGCTGTTGTTTCTCGCACTTGACCACGACGAAGCGTCGGCCCTGGCGAACCTGGAGCAGAAACCGTCGCTGGCCCACCTCGCCGTGGGCACCGACCATCACGCGCTCGGGCGCGTCAAAGATGTAGTTCACGGGGCCACCACCTCCACGAGTGATCCGGTACTGTTCACGCACAAAACGACGGGCTCGTCGCCGAGCGCGAGGGCGCTCACCGAACAGGTCGAGATGACGGTGCGTTGAAAGAGATCGAGGGGCACGCCCTGGGCGAAGGTGACCGCCGCCTTGATCGGGTCGGCGTGGCTCACCAGCACGATGGTCTCGCCCCGGTGTCGCTGGACGAGGCGTTCGATCGTCGTCCAGATGCGCCGTTGCATCGCGGCGAAGGACTCGCCGTCGGGGAAGGTGAAGGTGCTCGGCGCGTGCTGGACGGCGCGCCACTCGCGGGTGCGCCGCAGGCGCGCGAGGGACTCGCCGGTCCACGCGCCGAAGTCACATTCGAGCAGACCCCGCTCGCTCGCGGTGCGCAGGCCGAGCGCGCGCGCGATCGGCGCGGCGGTCTCGCGGGCCCGTTCGAGCGGCGAGCTGTAGAGGGCGACCGGCGCTCGGGTGAGGTCCTGGAGGCGTTCAGCGACCCGCTGGGCTTGGGCGCGACCGTGATCGCTGAGGTGCAGCCCGGGCGCGCGACCGGGTAGGACCGATCCGGTGGTCGGGGTCCGGCCGTGGCGCACCAACAGCACGGTGGTGGCGGCGACGCGCGTCACGCGGGGCGCACCGGAATGCGGCCGGGCTTGGGGTCGGCCGAGTCGGGCCAGCGACGTCGCGAGACCTGGGCCAGCCGGTGCAGCAGCGCCACCGCGCCGGGGTCGTCGTCCCCCGGGCGGGTCTCGATGCGCCCCGCCCCGATGAGGGCCTGGACGAGGGTTCGCCCGAAGTCGGTTCGCACGATGAGCAGCGTCCAATCGCCGAAGGCGCCGATGCCGCCGGCCGAGATGTCGGCGTGTTCGGCCGCGAAGTCCGGGCAGTGCACGCAGCCTTCGCGCGTGTAGGCGTGGGCCTCCTTCAGCGGCACCTCGTGCAGCGCTCCGTCACGGGTCCAGATCTGGAAGACACCCTTGATGTTCATCTTGACGATGTCCTCACGGCGTAGTCCGTACTTCGCGTCGAAGAGCTCGTCGAAGATCCGGTCGTCGAAGGTCTTGGAGCAGAGCAGCCCGATGGTGAGGCTCAGTCGGCGAGCGATCTTGCCGGCCTTTCGCACCTGCATCGCGCCCGGGGCCGAGGCCATGCAGCCCATGCCGACCAGCGCGATGCGCTCGGCGCCGGCCGCGACGGCCGCCGGGTAGGCGAGGAGGTTCGCGCTGTAGGTGTAGCGCGACCCGGCCGTCGCGAGCACGTCGGCGCGGGTGCGCGCCACCGTCGGCTCGGCCCGCCACGCGTCACCGTCGCCGGCGACCGAGCTCACGAGGGCGGCGTCGATGAGGTCGTGTTCGAGGGCGTAGAGCAGGATCGCCGAGACGACGCCGCCGTCCTGGCCGCTCGAGGCGACTTCGGGGTCGAGCGCCCGGGCGAGCAGGACGTCACCGACACCGTAGACCTCGTCCTCGGTGCGCTCGCGGCCGACCTTGTGGACGTCGATCTCGCCCTCCCACGACCGGAAGCGCGGACAGGCCCGCGTGCACATCGTGCAGCCCTTCACGCCGTGGGTGCAGTCCTCGCGACCACCGTCGATGTCCAGGTGCCAGGGCTTGTAGACGCCGTCCTGGTCGTCGTAGTCGAGCACGTCGTGGGGGCAGGCGACTACGCACGCGGCGCAGCCCGTGCACAGCCCGGAGGTGACCACTTCACTGAAGAGTTCGCGCCATTGGGGCTTTTCGACCATCCCGTCATGCTAGTAAGCGCCCCCCGGCGCCCCGCTACGCTGCCGCGGTGCCCGAAGTGTTAGAGATCGAGTCCTATCGGCGTCTCGCCGAGCGCGTCGTCGGGGCGACGATCACGCGCGGGTGGGCCGACGCCTACGCGGCCAAGAAGCTCTCGTCACCCGGTGCGTGGGCGCGCGCGGTGCGCGGCCGTACGGTCACGTCCACCGACCGGCGCGGCAAGCTGCTCATCCTCGGCACCGACGGGGTGACCCTCGCGATGCGCTTCGGGATGACCGGGGTGCTGCTGCTCGACGGCGAGGCCGGCCTCGAGGGGCTCTTCTACGGCCCCCACCAGTACCGCTCGCAGTGGGTGCGCGCGGGCCTCGAGTTCGACGACGGTCGATCGCTCGTCGTGCACGACCCGCGTCGCCTGGCGCGCGTCGAGATCGACCCCGACCTCGAGGAGCTCGGGGTCGACGCGCTGGCGATCTCTCGGCGCGCCTTCGATGACGCGCTCGGCGCGCGGGGCGACGGTCCGGCAATCAAGGCGCGTCTCCTCGATCAGTCGCGCATCGCCGGCGTCGGGAACCTGCTCGGTGACGAGATGCTCTTTCGCGCCGGTATCGACCCGCGAACCCCGGTGGGCCGGCTCGACGCGGCCCAGCGCTCGGCGCTGTACCGGTCCTTCACCCAGACGATGCGCACGCTGGGTCGTCGCGGGGGCTCGCACACCGGTGACCACATGGAAGCCCGGTTCCCGGGCGGGCTCTGTCCGCTCGACGGCGCGGCGATGCGAATCGACACGGTCGGGGGGCGCACGACCTACTGGTGCAGCGTCCACCAGCGATAAGAATTCCCTAGGAACCGCCAGCGATCGTCGGATTTTGGGTGAGAATAGGGGGATGTCCTCCTTTGTGCAGCACTACGGCTACTTCGCGCTGTTCTTGCTCGCGATCGCCGAGTCGGCCCTCATCCCGATCCCCTCGGAAGTGACCTTCGGCTTCGCCGGCGCGCTGGCGACGACCGCGGTCACCGGTCACGCGCAGTTCTCCATCCTCGGCATCATCGTGGTCGGGGTCGTCGGTTCGCTCATCGGCTCGGTGATCGCCTACGAGGTGGGCCGAACCCTGGGCCGCGCGATCGTCGACCGGTGGGGCAAGTGGATCCTGCTCACCCACGGCGACCTCGACGCCGCCGAACGGTGGTTCGCGCGCTACGGGGCGGCCTCGGTCTTGATCGGGCGCGTGCTGCCCGTCGTGCGTACGGTCATCTCCCTGCCGGCGGGCGTGGCCGAGATGAAGCGTGGACCCTTCGCGGTGCTCACGGTGATCGGTTCGGCGATATGGATCGCGCTCTTGACCGGCCTCGGGTACGCCGCCGGATCGAACTGGACCAAGGTCAGCCACGACTTCCACCTCTTCCAGACCCCGATGATCGTCATCATCGTCCTGGTGCTCGCGTGGGGCTTCTGGCACCGAGTCCAGACCGTTCGTCGCTATCACGCCGGTGGTTCGCCGCCCAGCCGTGGTCGTCACGCGAAGTAGCCCTGTCTGAGCGTTCGGGTCTGGTGACCCGGGGCCGGTGAGGGGCGTCCGGTAACCTACCTTCACGATGAGGGACTTTCGCGCGCCGACGCGCAGGCTCGTGGCCGCGGCCACGCTCGCGGGGGCGCTCGCCGTCTCGGTCGGCGGCGCACCATCGTCGGCCAGTGCCCTGACCACGATTGGCGAGTGGCAGACCATCGCTCCGGGGGGTAGCCAACTCGGTCTCGGGGTCGACAATGGCGGCAACCTACTGAGCTTCGCCCAGCCCGGTCAGCTCAATTTCTATGACCGGTCCCAACTGTTGACGGCGATGGCGGGCGTCCCGTCGTCCGGCGCGTCGCGAAAGCTGGCGATCGTCAGTGCCGACGGACGCAACGTCGCGGGCATCGCGGTGGCGGCGTCGGGGACGATCTACTTCGACACCGGTTCATCGGGCACGATCTGGTCCCTCGCGCCCGCGAGACATACGCTGGCGGGACTCTCACTGGAGTCGGTGCCGACGAGCGGATTCACCGGCATGGCGCTCTCGTCCGATCAGCGGTACCTCTACGTGGCCAATCAGCGCACTGGCAAGGTCTACCGCATCACCCTCGCGACCCAGCAGGTCGCGATCGTCTTTGACTCGGCGGGGGACAGCCTCCAGCAGGTGGCCATGGACCTGGTGGGCAACCTCGACGTGGTCGGGCTGAGCGGAGCCGTGTACTCGGTGAGTGCCGGTTCGCTCGCCGCGGTTGCGACGGCGACGTTGGGTCGCGGCGCAACGGTCATCGCCTACCTTGGCGCGCACGCGAACCCCGGTGGACTCGCGATCGACGGGGCCAACAACGTCTACGTGTCGACGTGCGACGTGACCTCGTCGCCCCACACCGCGATCGGCGTGATCACCGACGCCGCGAGCTCGCGCGCGAGGACGATCGGCGCGCCCGCGACTGGCGCCAATGGCGGGATCGTCACGATCGCCGACACGAAGTCTGAGCCATCGTTCAGCTGCATCGAACCGCTCGCGATCTCCGATGGTGTCCTGTACGCCGGGGACTGGCGAAACTCCAAGATCTGGGGCCTGCCCCTGCGTGATCTGGGCAGGCTGGTGAACCACGCGCCGGCGGCGTCGGGGCGAGTTCAGATCACGCGCACGTCCTCGACCCTGCTCGCCACGTGGTCGGCGACCTCCGGGGCGTTCGACTACGTCTGCACGCTGATGAACAGCGCCGTCGTGCCGACGACCATTCGCGAGACCACCGTGTCGACCGCGTGCTGGTTCGGGGGCCTCACCTCGTCGGAGCGCTTCGGGGTTCGCGTCGTGGCCAACGGCGCGACCAGTGCCGTCGTCGGCTACGCTCCGGCGCCGACGATGATCACCATCCGCTGTACGCGCGGTTCGGTCGTTCGCCGGGTCCAGTCCTACGCGCCGCGCTGCCCGTCGGGATACGTGCGCGTGCGCTGAGCGGGGTCGCGCCGAGGAGCCGCTCAGCGAACGGTGGGCGGCCCAGTGGCGAACTATTCGACTGGCCGGTCCCGCTGGGCACGATTGGCTCAGGTCCGCAGCGCCGCGAGCACTCGGGCCGCGTGACCGTTCGCGCGCACGCCGTACCAGGCGTGTTCGATGCGCTGGGTCGGTCCGATGACGAAGGTGGAGCGGATCACGCCGGTCACGGTCTTGCCGTAGAGTTGCTTCTCGCCGTAGGCACCGTAGGCGGCCATGACCGATCGCTCGGGGTCCGAGAGCAGCCGGAAGTTGAGGCCGTACTTGGCGATGAAGCGTTCGTGCTTGGCTCCGTCGTCGGGTGAGACGCCGATGACGGTGACCGCGAGGTCGCTGAAGGCCGCGAGCTCGTCGTTGAACTGACAGGCCTCGGTCGTGCAGCCCGGCGTATCGTCGGCGGGGTAGAAGTAGAGCACGATGCGTTGGCCGGCGAAGTCCGCGAGGCGCACCGTGGCGCCGGACGGGTCGACCAGGGTGAAGGCCGGTGCCCGGCTCCCAATCTCAAGCTTCATGGTCCCTCCGTATGCTGTGGTCGATTCAGTCCTAGACTAGATGCGGAGCTCGAGGATTGAGCTCGGGCCCACCATCCTTACGAACGCCGGTTTCGGGTCCAACCGAGAAAACGGATGTTCCGTGAGCAGCCAGACCACCGAGTCGGCATCGACCGACTCGTACGCCACCAATAAGTCATTCGCCGAGCTTGGGGTTGACTCCCGACTCGTCGCCGTCCTGACCGATCAGGGCATTTCGACCGCCTTCCCCATCCAGGCCCTCACCATCAGCGACGCCCTCGCTGGTCGAGATGTCTGCGGCAAGGCCAAGACCGGCTCGGGCAAGACCCTGGGCTTTGGACTGCCGATGCTCCAACGCATCGCCGCCACGCCCGCGCCCACCGGCGCCGGTCCGGCGCGACCCCGCGGACTCGTGCTCCTGCCGACCCGCGAACTCGCCGTTCAAGTGCACGAGGTCCTCGAACCCCTCGGCGCCGCACTCGGACTGGCCGTCACCGCCGTCTACGGCGGGGCCGACATCGAACGCCAGGTGAAGAACCTGCGCAAGGGTAGCGACGTCATCATCGCGACCCCGGGGCGACTCATCGACCTCGGCGACCGCGGTGAGGTGAAGGTCGAGGGCCTCGACGTGCTCGTCCTGGACGAGGCCGACCGGATGGCCGACATGGGCTTCATGCCCCAGGTCGAGTGGGTGCTGCGTCGCATCGCGACCCGGCCCCACCAGACCCTGCTCTTCTCGGCCACCCTGGACGGGGCGATCGACCGATTGGTCAAGCGCTACCTCACCGACCCGGTCTTTCACGAGGTCGCGAGTGACACCCAGACGGTCTCCCAGATGGCTCACCACTTCTTGAACGTGCACCAGATGGACCGCATCAAGGTCGCCGCGACCATCTGTCGTTCCTTCGACAAGACGATCATCTTCTGTCGCACCAAGCGCGGCGCCGACCGGCTGGTCGAGCAACTCGAGAAAGAGGGCGTGCGCGCGGCCGCCATCCACGGCGACCTGCGACAGAGCCAGCGCGAGAAGGCCCTGGCCGACTTCAGCGCGGACAAGCTCCCGGTGCTCGTCGCCACCGACGTGGCCGCACGCGGACTGCACATCGACGCGGTCGACTGCGTGATGCACTACGACCCGCCCGAGGATCACAAGGCCTACCTGCACCGCTCCGGTCGCACCGCGCGCGCCGGTTCGACCGGTGTGGTCGTCTCGTTGCTGCTGTGGAACCAGATCATCGAGGCCCAGGTCATCATGCGGCGACTCGCGCTCAAGCGGCCGATCGTCGAGGTCTTCTCGAACAACCCCCACCTGACGGACCTGGCGGCGTGGGAACCGACGATGGAGGAATCAGTTCTGTGAGCGTGACCCACTACAAGAAGGACCCGAAGATCAAGCGGGCGCTCGTGGTGATGGCGCACCCCGACGACGTCGACTTCGGATCGGCGGGCACCGTCGCGCGGCTCACCCGCGACGGCGTCGAGGTCGCCTACTGCCTGGTGACCTCGGGCGACGCCGGCGGGGACTCGTCGCGTTCGACCCCCGAGGAGCGGGCCGTCACCCGCGAGGCCGAGCAGCGCGCCGCGGCCGAGGAACTCGGGGTCAGCGACCTCACCTTCCTGCGCTTCGGCGACGGCCGGGTCGAGGTGACCCTCGAACTACGAAAGGCGATCGCGCAGGTGATCCGCGAGAAGCGCCCCGACCTCGTGATCTGCCAGAGCCCCGAACGCAACTACGAACGCATCTTCGCCTCGCACCCCGACCACCTCGCCGCCGGCGAGGCGACCTTGCGCGCGGTCTATCCCGACGCCCGCAACCCCCACGCCTTTCCCGAGCTGCTCACCGAGGGCCACCAGCCCCACGCCGTGAAGACGGTCTGGCTCGCCAGCTCGAACGACCCGACGATGATCGTCGACGTCACCAAGACCTTCAACCGCAAGATCGCCGCGTTGCGTCGTCACGTCTCCCAGGTGGGCGATCGCGACGACCTCGAGGCGACGGTGCGACAGTGGTCTCGCGCCACGGCCAAGCGGTTCAAGTTGGGCAAGAAGCGCTTGGCCGAGAGTTACCGGGTCATCACCACCGCCTGATCGATTCACACCGAACTCACAGGCTCCTCACGGCCGGGGTTGAGGAAGTCTCCGTACGCTCAAGTTGACGCCACGTGGCGCAGATTCGAACGGAGAACCAACCATGGCATCGAGATACCACCGTCCAGTGGCCCGAGCGGCGAGCCTCGCGGCCGCCCTCGCGCTGACGATCCCCCTAGCGCCGCTCGCCGCGAGCGCGAGCAAGGCAACGACCGCGACGACGGTGCACGGCACGGTAGTCGCGACTAACACGCAGCGATACACTCTCGTGCTCGCCTCGGGTCACGCCTTGGACACGGTGCGTTTCGCCAGCGCCTCGGCCGTCGCACGCGTTGCCCTCGGCACGCGGGTCACGGTACGGGTCTCGCGCCTCGCCGACGGCACCTTCAAGGCCGCGGCCCTGCGCGCCCAGGGTCACGCCCGCACCGCGATGATGCACGGCACGATCGTGAGCGCTACGGCCAGCCAACTGCTCGTCTCGGGTGGCGGGAGTGTCGTCGCGGTCAATCGCGGCGGCGCGGCCGCTGCAACACACCCCGGTCGCCACGCCCACTCGTCGGGCCCCGCCTCACTCGTAGCGGGCGCTGAGGTAAGCGTCGACGTGAGCATCCAGCCGACGGGCCTCGACGCGACCACGGTCACCCAGACCGGCCAGAGCAACTTGGTCGACCTTGAAGGCACCTTGCAGACCATGGTTGCCGCAGCAAACGGGGCGCCCGGGTCACTGACCATCGCGGTCGAGAGCGGTGCGGTCACGACCGTGCAGATCCCCGCCAGCATCACGATCCCGTCGACCATCGCCGTCAACGACACCGTTGAACTGCTCACGGCTTACGCCGGCGGGACCTTCACGCTCGTCACCATCACCGCCGACAACGTGGCGGCCACCCAGACCATGCAGGGCGTCAGCCAGAGCCCGACCCCAGCGGGCTACATCGAGGCCGAGGGCACGGTCGTTACCGCCAGCGCGACAAGCCTCACCATCCAGCCCGGTGAAGGTGCAGCCCAGATGACCTTCTCGGTGCCGAGCACCGTGAGCGACGCCGCCGCGGTCGTCGGTACGCGCGTCCACGTTTTGGCGACTGACGTCGCGGGCGTGCTCACCCTTGCCTCGGTGCAGGTCCACCAGTCCGAGGGCGAGGGTCACGGTATCGGCGCCATGACGACCCAGACCGAAGGGCTCGTCGTAGGGGTGCCAAATGCATCGACCGGCACGAATACGCTCCTCGTCCAGCCCGGTGATGGCGTGGCGCCCGTTAGTTTCGTGGTGCCCAATACCGTCGACGTGTCAGCCATCTCAATCGGCGCGCGGGTCCACGTGACGGGCTACTTCGATTCCACCAATAGCAACGCGCTGACGCTCAAAAGCTTGCGGGTCCAGCAGCCCGACGGCGAGCAGGGCGGCCAGACGAACACGGTGAAGACCGACGGCACGTTCGTCGGAGTCACGAATGGCGTCCTCTCGATCCTGCCCAGTGACCAGGCCACCCAGATGCAGTTCAACGTGCCGACGGGCTTCGTCCTGGCGTCGAACATCAGTAGCGGTTCGAAGGTGACGGTCGTCGCGACGTTGGTGACCAACGTACTCACCGTTTCGAATATCACCCTCAACGACTGATCATCCCCGGTCCGGTGCCCGACGTCGTCGGGCACCGGACCTAGGGTGATGCCATGGGTCACGAATCCAAGCGTCACCCCGCTCCGCGTACCCCCGTCTCGCGCCGGGTCGCCACTCGGGGCCTGCCGGACCTGTTCCTCGGTGTGACTCGCGCCGATGTGCCGCGCGAAGTGCTCGCTGGGGTGACCCTGCTCGCGATCGCGATCCCCGAACAGCTGGCCACCTCGCAGTTGGCCGGCGTGCCCGCCTTCCTCGCCATGATCGCCTTCATCGCCGCGACCCTGGCCTTCACCTTTGTCGGCTCTAACCCCATCGTCTCGGTGGGGGCCGACTCGACCATCGCGCCGCTGTTCGCGGTGGCGATCGCGCACCTCGCGGCGAGCGGCTCGCCCGACTACTTGGCCCTGGTGGCCACGGCGGCGATCGTGACCGGTCTGCTGGTCGCGGCCGTCGGGCTGTTGCGCCTGGGGTGGATGGCGGACTTCCTCTCGGCGCCCATCATCACGGGTTTCATGGGCGGCATCGGGGTCATCATCGTGGTCCATCAGCTCCCCAAGGCGCTCGGGGTGGCCGGGGGCGGTGAGACGGTCGCCGCGCGACTGCACGCCATGTTTGGGCAACTCGCCCAGGTCCAGGGTTGGCCACTGGCGCTGGCGCTGGGCACCGTCGCACTCATGGTGTTGGGTGAGCGGATCAACCCTCGCCTGCCGATGGCGCTCGTCGCGGTGGTGGTCGCCACCACGTTGACCGGCGTGCTCTCGCTCAGTCACCACGGCGTCGCCGAGCTGGGCTCGGTCATCGTCGGGGCGCCGACCTGGCGGCTGCGTTGGTTCTCCATCCACGAGTGGGGCGCGGTCGTGACGACCTCGATCACGCTCGCCATCGTCGTCATCTCCCAGAGCGCGATGACCTCGCGAGTCTCGGCCGACCAGATCGGCGTCGCCGAGGACCTCAATCGGGACTTCGTCGGGGTCGGCGCCGCCAACTTCGTCGCCGGACTACTCGGCACCTTCCCGGTCGACGCGAGTCCGGCGCGCACCACGGTCACGTACCTGGCCGGCGGGCGCACGCGCCTGCCCGGACTCGTGGCGGCGCTCGTGGCGCTGGCCCTGTCGCCGCTGGCGACCTACGCCCACCAGATCCCTATGGCGGTGCTCGCCGGCGTGCTCTTCTTCATCGCCGGTCGGCTCATCAAGATCGATCAGTTCCGCGCGATCTGGATCTCGAGCCGTTCGGAGTTCGCCGTGGCGATGGCCTCGGCGCTCGGGGTCATCGTGCTGGGCGTCGAACTGGGCCTCGCCTTATCGGTCGGCCTGGCCATCTTGCTTCGCACGTGGCGTTCGGCGCGTCCGCGCATGATCGAGCTCGGCCGACAGAAGGACACCACCAGCTGGGAGCCATTCGACCGCCACCGGGTCGACCACGTGGACCACCTGCTCGTCGTCTTCTTCGACGAGGCGCTCTACTTCGCCAATTCGGGGGTCTTTCGTCGACAGATCCACGACCTGCTCACGGCGAACCCGGCCGCGAAGCACGTCGTCATCGACGCGGTCGCCATGGCCGACATCGACTACACGGGCCTGCAGACGCTCACCGAGATCGTCACGGACCTCGCGGCCGAGGACGTCGAGGTGCTGGTGGCCAGGGCGAACGACGCCGTGCGGCGACAACTCGCCCACGCGCTCGACGCGCGCGTGCGCGACCTGGCGCTCTTCGACAGCGTCGACGCCGCCGCCAGCCACGCGATGCATAAGTCGCACGAGGGCTGAACGTCGCGGTTGCTAGCGTCGAGGCGTGACTACGGCCCTGCTGCTCATCGACATCCAGAACGACTACTTCCCCGGCGGACGCATGGTCCTGCACGGCGCCGACGACGCCGCACGCCGTGCCGCTGCGCTGCTGGCCCACTTCCGCGCGAGCGGGCGACCGGTCGTGCACGTACGCCACGTGGCCAGCGAGCCCGGCGCGTCCTTCTTCCTGCCCGACACTGAGGGCGTGCTGACCCACGAACTGGTCGCGCCGACGGCCGCTGAGACGGTGATCGAGAAGCACAGCCCGAACTCCTTCGTCGGGACCGAACTGGCGGCCCACCTCGATTCCATCGGCGCGACGACCCTTGTCATCGCCGGGATGATGACCCACATGTGCGTGGACTCGACGACTCGGGCCGCGAACGACCGCGGCCTGACCTGCGTGGTCGTGGCCGACGCCTGTGCGACGCGCGAGCAGACCTACGCGGGAGTTCGCGTCGGGGCTGAATCGGTTCACGCCGCCTTCCTCGCCGCCCTCGACGGCACCTTCGCGACGGTCGAACCACTCGTGACGGTCCTCGAGCGGTTCCAGTAGCGAAGCGCTCCAGCGGCCACTAGGGTTCCCTGTCATGCGCACCTTCCCCGACGCCAACGCCGAGGACCACCTGCCCGACTGGTGTTTACGCTGGGCCATCGTCATCGTGGAGTACGCGATCGTGGCGAGTCTGCTGCTCGTGGCCGGCGTGGTGCTCGTGCGCACCGTCGTCGAGTTCCTCCGTCACCAGGGTTCCTTCGCGGGCGTCGTGATCAGCGCCATCGACGGCATCCTCGTCGTGGTCATCCTGCTCGACATCGCCCACACGGTCTTTGGTCGATTGCGCTCGGCGTCGTTCCCGGTGCGACCCTTCCTCGAAATCGGCGTGCTCGCGGGCGTGCGGGACATCCTCAGTGCCTCGGCGCACCTCACCATCGGCGGACAGTTGAGTGAACGTGATTTTTCGAACACGTTGATCTCGGTCGGCGTCGGCGTGGGCGTGGTGGTGTTCTTGCTCGTGGGCTTGAACCTGCTTCGCACCAGTCTCGACGGTGCCGGCGACGCCGCCGACACGTCGTCGGGTGACGAACCGTCGCGCCGCGGCGTCGACTAACTCGAAGTCGCGACCACGCTGGTGGCGTTGGCGGGGTTCGCCGCCGCGCCCCCTGGACCGATGACCTGGACCGTCACCGACGTCGAACCGTCACTCGCCAGCGCGAGCGTCAATGCCGTCGCCACGGTCCGGGCGCGCTGGTTCGCGAGGGTGGCCGCCGCGCCGCCACTGAGGTCGTTCGCGAAGCCCTGCAGTGAGACGTAGGTGGCCCCGCTGAGCACGATGGCCTGGGCGAGGTCGGTGACCGAGGACTGCAGCGAACTCGTGAGCTCGGCCGATCCGTTCGCGAAGGGTCCGATCGTGGTCGTGTTGAGCGGGTCGGGGACGACGACGGCGGTGCCCGAGGGCTTCGAGGTCCCGACAGCGTTGGTCGCCGCCACCGTCACGGTGTAACTGAGGGAGTCGGTGAGCCCGCTGATGACGCAGGTGTCGCCGGCGGGCTGGCGAGCGCTCGCGCGCGTCGAACAGGTCGCGCCACCCGGTTCAGCGGTCGCGACGTAGCCGGTGACCGGTGAACCGCCGCCGAAGGCGGAGTGCCAGCTGACGCCCGCCGACTGTTCGAGCGGGACCGCTGCCACACCGGTCGGCGGGCTGGGGATCCGTCCGGGCGTGACGACGTTCGACCACGGTGACGGCCGGCTCGTGGCGTACCGGGTGGTGTCGGTGACCCGCACGCGGTAGTGGACGCCGTTTCGCAGCCCGCTGAGTACGCACGAGAGCGTCGGCCCAGTGGGGTCGGCGCCCAGGTCCGCTTTCGTCGAGACCAGTCGGCAGGATCGACCCGACGGCGAGGCGACGGCGCGGTAGGCGAGCACCGGAAGCCCGCCGTTGGAGCGGGGTGCGCGGAAGGTGACTAGGGCACCGCCCACGCGCGCTCGAAGCGAAACCGACGTCGGCGGTTGTGGGGCGCCGAGGGGCGTGATGACGACGACGTTGGAGGTGGCCGCGACCCGGATCTCGTTGGTGGAGGCGCCACGGTCGATTGCGTCGACGACGAAGTCGTAGGCGACGCCGGCGCGCAGCCCGGTGAAGGTCGTACTCGTGGTGAGAACGTTGCGCGCGGGGACGAAGGTCTTGCCGTTCGTGGAGCGTTCGACGGCGTAACCGATCACGGGGCCGCTCATCGCGTTCCACGTGAGGGTGACCGTCGTGCCTTTGGTGGAGGCCGTGAGGTGCAACGGCGACGCGCTCGCGGCCATGGCGCCGGTGAGGAGCGTGACCGCCATCACGAGGGCGCCGGCCAGTCGAGGCGCGCGCATCAGATCTGCACCGTGTAGGTACGACCCAGGTAGGTGGCCGAGAAGACGCCGTTGGTGTCTACCGAGGCTCCCACCGAGACCAGGTTGTACCAGCCGCCCCAGGCGACATAGCTGTCGCAGTGCCACGTCCAGGGACGCCAGTCGCCGGTGCAGTGGGTCTGGACTGTTCCGCCCCGGCTCTGGACCTCGGCGTTGAAGGCGCTACTCACCGAGACGTAGGGCGACGAACTCGAGATCGAGACGTAGTAGTTGCCGACGAAGGAGGCGCTGTACTCGACGAGCCCCGTGTTGATCACGCCGGACTGGGCGTTGACGTAGCCGCTCGAGGACACCGCGAAGCTCCACGATGGCGCGACCGACACCGAGGCGAAGGAGTAGGTGCGACCGGCCCACGTGAAGCTTCCGCTCACTGACGCCCCGAGGGACGTGAGCGTCGTGCACGCACCGGTGCAGTTGCCGATCGAGAGCGTGCCGCTCACCGCGACCTGGGACCCCATCTGGAACGAGGCCGCGACGCTGAGATTGAAGCCCACCGACCCATTGACCGCGTTGAGCGCACCGCTGAGCGACCCCTGGAAGACACCGCCGAGGTCGACGTTGCCGCTTACCGTGAGCGATTGCTGCTGGGGGCTGAGCGTGAGCGCGAAGTTGAGATTGCCGAGGTTGTAACCCCCGGGGTTGAACGAGGCGTTGCCCGTCAGCGTGGCTTGGACGCCGCCGCCAGTCGCCGGGCCGAAGTTCCCCGCAATGGAGACGGTCGATCCGAGCACGTCGAGCGACGCGTTCGCGGTCACCGCGGTGAATTTCTGGGCCCCGAAGCCGAAGAAGTTGAAGTCGAAGGTCCGGGCGTGCACGGACATGGACATGCTGAAGCCCGAGAGGGTGACGTTGGCCGTTCCCGAAAGGTTGACGTCACCGCTCGAGTTGATCGAGCCCTGGACCTGGACCTGATTGCTCGGACCGAGGACTTGGATCCCACCCGAGAAGCTGAGCGAGAAGGACGTGCCAATCGTGACGTTCACCGAGGCGTCCTGGAGGGTGAAGGGTCCGACCGCGAATCCCTGGACCGTCGCCGAACCCGAGAAGGTGAACGGGCTGACCTGGAGGGTCGCGTCGAAGGTCACTGCGACGCCGACGAATGAGCCGTGGAACCCGATAGCGAAGCCGGGATTGACGGTCGTGCCCGCGACCGTGCAGCCGCTCGGCGCGGCGACAAAGGTGGCGTAGCTCGCAGTGAGCACACCGCTGCCGATGTCCACCACGGTCGGGGCGTTGGGAGCGGGGTTCCCGATCGCCACCGCGAGACAGGGGCTCGACGCGGAAATGTTCATGGTGAACGAGAGCGGCACGGACTGGCCCGTGCCGATGCCGAGGTCACTGGTGATCGAGGCTGGCAGCGTGCCCGAGGCCGTGAAGCCGAAACTGGGTAGCGGAATCGGGGCGACCAACGTCACGCCGGCTTGAATGCCGATGGTGGTGATGTCGAGACCCGGGTACCCGAAGGCGTTCTGCCACGCCGGCGCGCCGTTTACGCCGCTCCCGGCGATGGAGAAGGTCAGGGTGCTCGTCGACGGCTGGTAACCGAGTGCGAGGGTCACGGCGACTTGCTGGACGCTCCCCCCGGCGGCGGAGCCACTGATGGTGAGGGTGCCCGACTCGGACAGCGTGATGAAGGGGTTGCCGCCCGAGACCCCCGCCGACAACGAGAGGTCGCCGAAGGCGAACGAGAACTCCGACGAGGCGCTCACCGGCACGCTCATCGGGAAGACGGCGTTGACCGAGAAGTCGCTCGCCGAGGTGTAGGTGACGTAGACCGAGATCGAGGACGTCTGGCTGAGGAAGGTCGAGATGAAGGACGGCAGGCTGAGCGAGCCGCCGAGGACGAACGTGTTCGCGGGGACGTTGACGCTGATCCCATTCAGGGTCATCGTGGCCGCCGAGGTGACGTAGGCGATGGTGTTGATCGAGGCGCCCGTCGAGCCGAGATCGAAGGACGGCGTGAAGTCGGCGACCACGGCTAGCCCGTTGGTGTCGTAGACCAGGCTGACGGTGGTGTTGAGCGAGGTGCCGGCGAAGCTGAGACTCACCGTCCCGCTCACCAGGAGTTGGAAGCCCGACGTGGCGCCGAGCCCGTTGAGTCCGACGGCGCTGCCCGGGGTGGCGAACGTCGGATCGTTGTAGGAGAGCTCGAAGGTCGGGTTCGAGATGGTGAGCACGTTCGTCACGACGGTAATCGGTCCGGGCATCGTGGCCGCCAGGTCGAAGGCCTTGGTGGTGAGGTCGTAGAACGCACTGAAGGTGAGGTTCTGGGTCGACAGGGGGCTGAAGGTCAGCGCGAGGTTCCCGCTCACGGCGATGTAGGTGTCGTTGTTCGCCGCCGGACAGGGCAGTGCGCCGCCAGTCGGACAGGTGTTGGCGATGGTGAGGGTGATCGAGTTCAGCTCGGCGACGCCCGCGATCAACGTGACCGGCGAGAACGAAGCCGTGACGTCCCACTGCACGCTCGGGAAGTCGCTGCCGTTGGCGAATCCGTAGGTGACGGTGCCCGAGAGCGACGAGAGCGGGATCGAGAAGTTCGACGTGAGCGCGATCGAGCCCGAAGAGTTCGCGAGCGTCAGATTCGCCGACCAGTCCTGGGTGCCGGAGTAGGTGAAGGAGACCAGCAGATTCAGGGTTCCCACGGTCAAGGTCGCCGAACCGGTGAAGGCCGCGCTGGTCGTGCCCGAAGCCAATGACAGGCTCAATGAACCATCGAGTGTGACGCCGGGCACGATGGCGACCGGCCCGTTCGTCGAAGCCGTGAGCGTGCTGGAGAGCGTGCCGCTGGTATCGGTCACGGCACCACTCACCGCGATGGAGACCGGCGTTGGCGATGGGTTTGAGGCCGTGCCCGGGGGGTCGAAGGAGATGGTGCCGCTCTGGGCCGTCACGCTCCAGGTGGTCGAGTCGGAATAGGAGACCGAGATCGGGATTGCGACGTCGGTGTTGACGAGTCCGATTGACAGGTTGGCGCTCGCGCTGAGCGTAGGACTGGTGCCGCCACCGGTACTCAAAGCGACCGAGCCGGTCAGAGTGACACCGCCGCCGAGGGAGACGGGGGAGAGTGGCGAGAAGTCGAGCGACAAGTTGCCCGAGACGGATCCGTTAGCGTCGGTGACCGTGCCGGAGAAATTCGGGGTGGCTCCGAAGAAGGTAATTCCTGCTTGGGCCGCGCCGATGGTGATCGTCCAGTCCGCGGCGTCGGTATAGGTGACGTTGACGCTGATCGACTTACCAGAGAACAGCGACAGTCCACTGCCGAAGGTGATCGTGGCCGTCGTACTACAGGACGTCGTGTTGTTGGTCCACGTGGACGAGGGAAGCGCGAAGCCGTCGAGTGTGAGCGACGTACTTGGACAGGTAATCGAGTGGGGACTTGCGATATCGCCACTCGGCGTCGGCGCCGAGGTCACCGCCTCGACGTGCGCGCGTCTCGGACCCGCCGACGTCGTGGCGTTGGCCAGGGTACCGATCGAGCCGAGGACCCGCCGGGCGACGGATACCTTCGGCGCGGCTGGAGTCGATGGTGCGGCCGGGATCGCCGGTTTGGTTGGCGCAACCGTCGCCCCGGATGTCGCCGACAACGGGTGACCCACTACGTTGACGATGGCGAGTCCCGCGTTCTTCATACTGCCGTCGCGAGCGCTCGAGACGACGGCGACGATGGCCATGCCGAGCGGCGCGGTGGCGCTCGCGCGCAACGCGACCGGCAACGTGAATGGCGCGTTCGTGAGGACCGGCGCCGGATGACGACAGGTGAGCGTCCCGGTGCCGCTGGGACAGCTCCACCCGTCAATGTGCTCGGTGAGCATCGTGAAACCGGTGGGGACGATCACCGTGTCAGTGAGGCCGCTCGCCACGCCGTCACTCGCCTGGTGAGTGACGGCCACGCTCACCGTCGCGCCGCGGGCCACGCTCTGGGTCCCGACCGTGGTGACCTGCACGTGCAGCGACCCCTCGGCCGACGACGTCACCGCTACCTGAGCGGGCACCGAGCGCCGTAGCTTGACACCGTAGGGGCCGGTTACCACGAGTGAGCTCGACCAGGAGTCGGCGACGCGGGCGCGGCCTCGCAGCAGCGCGGGTCCGTTGACGCGGTAGGTCAGCGTGAGGGGCGCGGCGGACCCGCCGACGTCAACCGCGTCGAGGTAGGTGCACGACGGGCTCGAGGTCGGCGCGCCCGAACAGTGCCAGCTCGGCGAATTCGACCGCCACGAGGTGACCGACGGCGGCAGGACGTCCTCGACCGTGATGGCGCCGGCGTCGGCGGATGCACCAGCGTGGTCGTGGACGACGAAGCTGACCGAGCCGGTGGCGCCACTGGCGACGACCGGCGTCATCGATCGGTCGAGCGAGAGGGTGGGGAGGTTCGTCGGGCCCACCGATACCGGAACGGCGAGCGAGTTCGCGGGGGCACCGTCGAGCGAGCCACGGATCGAGAGGCGCTCGGGTGAAGTCGGGGCCGCGCGCAGGTGGTTAACGAGTTCGACGTAGGCGATCACGCTCGACGGCGCAGCGGCGCCGGGATGATGCAGCGAGCACCAGGTCGTCGCGTCGTGCGCCGAACACGACCAGTGACCGCCGGTGGGCCGCCCGTTGGTCGCGTCGACGCTACTCAGTGCCGCGACCACGAAGCCGTGGGGCACCGCCAGGTGCAGACTCGTAGGCCCACCCGTCGTGGCCCGCGGGGCGACGAGGGCGACGGGGACCACGTCGACGCCGTTCGCGTGCAACTCGACGCGAGCGAGCGGCGCGCCACGCAGACTAACAATCTGGACCCGGGTAGCGGCCCCGATCGCGGGCGCCGCGATGACGACACCGACGCTGGATACCGTGGCCACGACCGCGCTCGCGAGGGCGAGGGTGGTCGCACGACGAAGACCCGTTCTCGTCGCGATGCCCATCGCGCCCCCCTTATTGACTGACGAGATTCTTGTCGGGGAGCGACCAGTTGACAACACGTGACGACCCCGGGGCCTGAGATGATTTTCAGACGGTGACGGTGGCCGTTGTCGACCCCGAGGGGGATCACCATCCGAAGCCGAGGACGAATCCGCTGATGAGGGTGGTTACGCCCGCATCTGGCGGCGGTCGATGGCGTAGTAGGCGAGCGACGAGCCTTCGCCCGCGGCCACCAGCAACACGACGGCGATCATCGACGCGACGGTGCGGTGCAGGTCGGTCACGCCAGCGGCGTCGGGCCCCGCCTGGGTCAGGGCGGCGAAGGGACCGACGAGCAGGCCGAGGACCGCGATCTTCCACGCCCGATCGCGTAATCGGGCCCTCGCCCGTTGAACGCGTCCCGCGGACCGAGCGTCGATTCGGTGTCGCGCGACCCCGTTCGGTGAGCTAACGTCCACGGCCGTTGCCGTTGAAGAAGAAGGGTTTGGTTCGACGTCCGTCGGGCGTGCGTGGCGAGATCGACGAGTACTGGCTCGGCTGCTTCTCGAAGAAGAAGTGGTTCAGCCGCCGCCGCCACGACCCGCGCTCGACGGACGAGTTGGCGGGCTCAGCGATTTCGACGTCCTCGTCGGCTGGTCGCGCCGGCTGCGCGACGAACGCCTCGACCGCCGCGTCGTCGAAGTACTCGTCGGACCGGTCGCCCATGGGGTTGACCCTACACCGTCGTCGGAGCTGGTCACGCCGACGGCGGTGTAGCGCTACTGGGCTGCGAGTTGGCGCAGCACGAAGTTCAAGACCCCGCCGTGGCGGTAGTACTCGGCTTCGGTCGGCGTGTCGATTCGCAGGCGAACGGTGAACTCGACGACGGCTCCGCTGGCGCGCGTGGCGCGCACGGTGACCCGGGGGATCATCTCGCCGCGATTGAGCGCGTCGAGGCCGAGCACGTCGTAGGTCTCGGTCCCGTCGAGTTCGTAGGTGGCCGCGGTCTCGCCGGGCAGGAACTGCAGGGGTAGCACGCCCATGCCGACGAGGTTCGAGCGGTGGATCCGCTCGAAGCTCTCCACCAGCACGGCCTTGACGCCTAGGAGCTTGGTGCCCTTGGCGGCCCAGTCACGGCTCGAGCCGCTGCCGTACTCCTTGCCGCCGAGGATGACGAGCGGCGTCCCCTCGGCCGCGTAGGCGACCGCGGCGTCGAAGATCGACGTCTGCTCGCCCTCGGGGAACTTCACGGTGACGCCGCCCTCGGTCCCCGGGGCCAACTGGTTGCGCAGACGGATGTTGGCGAACGTGCCGCGCATCATGACCTCGTGGTTGCCCCGGCGCGTGCCGTAGCTGTTGAAGTCCTGGGGGGCGACGCCCTTGGCGGTGAGGTAGAGGCCCGCGGGCACGCTCGCGCGGATATTGCCCGCCGGTGAGATGTGGTCGGTCGTGACCGAGTCACCGAGTTTGGCGAGCACGCGCGCGCCGAGCACGTCACGGACGACTCCGGGCTCGGGCGTGAGCCCCGCGAAGTACGGGGGGAGTTTGACGTAGGTCGAGTCGTCGTCCCAGGCGTAGGTGATCGCGTTGGTCGTCGGCACCTCGCGCCAGCGCTCGTCGCCGCTGAAGGCGCTGGCGTAGCGCTCTTGGAACATCGCGGGCGTGAGCGAGGCGCGCACGGCCTCGGCCACTTCGGCGTCGCTCGGCCAGAGGTCGGCGAGGAAGACGGGCTGTCCGTCGCTGCCCACGCCGAGGGGCTCACTGGACAGGTCGATGTCGATCGTGCCGGCGATGGCGTAGGCGACGACCAGCGGCGGGCTGGCCAGGTAGTTCTGCTTCACGTCGGGGTGGATGCGGCCCTCGAAGTTCCGGTTGCCCGAGAGCACCGAGACGACCGAGAGGTCGTGGGCGTTCACGGCGTCCGAGACCCCGTCGAGCAGGGGGCCGGTGTTGCCGATGCAGGTGGTGCACCCGAAGCCGGCGAGGTAGAAGCCGAGCTGGTCGAGCGGCGTGACGAGGTCGGCGCGCTCGAGGTAGTCCATGACCACCCGGCTGCCCGGTGCGAGCGAGGTCTTCACCCAGGGCTTGGCCGTCAGGCCCTTGGCGACGGCTCGACGCGCGACGAGTCCCGCGGCCACGAGCACGGCCGGGTTCGAGGTGTTGGTGCACGAGGTGATCGCCGCGACGGTCACCGCGCCGTCGCGCAGGGTCTTTGCGTACTCGGTCCCCTCGACGGTGATCGGCTCACGACCGAGCGCGGTGCGGAAGGCCCCGCGGGCCCCCGACAGCGAGACGCGGTCCTGGGGGCGCTTGGGACCGGCGAGGCTCGGCTCGACGCTCGACAGGTCGAGTTCGGCGTACTCGGAGTAGGTGGGCTCAGCGGCCTCGTGGTCGTGCCAGACGCCCTGGGCCTTCGCGTAGGCCTCGACGAGCGCGAGGTGTTCGGCGTTGCGCCCGGTGAAGGCCAGGTAGTCCAGGGTGACCTGGTCGATGGGGAAGATGGTGCAGGTCGCGCCGTACTCGGGCGACATGTTGCCGATCGTCGCACGGGTCTCGAGCGAGAGCGCGGCCACGCCGGGGCCGTAGGCCTCGACGAACTTGCCGACGACGCCGTGGCGGCGTAGTAGCTCGGTGATCGTCAACACGACGTCGGTCGCGGTGACCCCCTCGCGCGTCGCGCCGGTGAGCCGCAGCCCGACGACCGGCGGGATCAGCATCGACGTCGGCTGGCCCAACATGCCGGCCTCGGCCTCGATGCCGCCGACGCCCCAGCCGAGCACGCCGAGGCCGTTCACCATGGTGGTGTGGCTGTCGGTGCCGACGACGGTGTCCAGGTAGGCGACGCCCTCGTTCTCGAAGACCACCCGGGCGAGGTGCTCGAGGTTCACCTGGTGGCAGATGCCCATGCCCGGAGGTACGACGCGGAAGCGGTCGAAGGAGCTCTGGGCCCACTTCAAGAAGGTGTAGCGCTCGACGTTGCGCTCGTACTCGATGGCGACGTTCTCGTCGTAACTCGACGGTGAGCCCGTGTGCTCGAGGATCACCGAGTGGTCGATGACCATCTCCACCGGGACCAGCGGGTTGATCTTGGCGGGGTCGCCACCGAGGGCGATGATCGCGTCGCGCATGCTCGCCAGGTCCACCACGGCCGGCACCCCGGTCAGGTCCTGCATCAAGACCCGTTCGGGGGTGAAGGCGATCTCGCGGGCGTCGTCGCCCGCGGCCTCGCCGTGACGGGTCGGGGTCTCGGCCCAGCGCGCCAGTGCTTCGATGTCCGCGGCGCGCACCTTGCGGCCGTCCTCGTGGCGCAGCAGGTTCTCGAGCAGGACCTTGATCGAGTAGGGGAGCTGGTCGACCCCGAAACTCGCCAGCGCGTCGGCGCGCAACGAGTAGTACGTGAGCGCCCGACCGTTGACCGTGAGCGTACTGGCGGAACCGAAGGAATTGAGTGAGGTCATCCCTCTATTCTGCCCCCTTTGGCGAGGGCGCGTCTGCGCCGGCGCGCGAGCGCGTGGGAGACTGCGTCGATGGGCTCCACCTACGAGATCTTGGCCGAGCGTCTCGCTCGCTCATTCGACCGGCTGGTGCCCGGTGCCGACCCGGCGCTGCGTGCGTCGGACCACGCCGACTACCAGGCCAACGGCGTGATGGCCATGGCCAAGACCCTCGGACGGGCGCCGCGAGACGTGGCGAGCGAGATCGCGGCCGCGGGGGACCTCGACGGGTTGGCCACGATCGAGGTGGCGGGACCCGGGTTTTTGAACATCACCCTCGAACCGGCCTTTCTCGCGTCGCGCCTGGGGACGCTGCTCGGAGACGAGCGGCTCGGGCTCGAGCTCGTGAGACCGGCCAAGACCGTGGTCGTCGACTACTCGGCGCCCAACGTCGCCAAGGAGATGCACGTCGGGCACCTGCGCTCCACGGTCATCGGCGACGCGTTGGCGCGAACCGAGCGGCTCGTCGGCAATACGGTCATCGCGCGCAACCACGTCGGCGACTGGGGCACGCCCTTCGGGATGCTCATCGAGCACCTGCTCGACCTCGGTGAGGACCGGGCGGTCGCCGAGCTGTCGATCGGGGATCTCAACACCTTCTACCAGGGAGCCCGGAGCGCCTTCGACGCCGACGAGGACTTCCAGCGACGGAGTCGGGCCCGGGTCGTCCTGCTGCAGGGCGGCGACCCCGAGACCCGCCGACTGTGGCGCATCCTGGTCGATCAGTCGGTCACCTACTTCAGCCAGGTCTACGCCAAACTCGACGTCACGCTCACGCCCGAGGACGTGGTGGGCGAGTCCTTCTACAACGACGCGCTCGAGGGGGTCGTTGCCGACCTTGAGGGGCTCGGGTTGCTCGAGGAGAGTGGTGGGGCACGCTGCGTCTTCCCCCCGGGTTTCACCAATCGCGACGGTGAGCCGTTGCCGCTGATCGTCCAGAAACGCGACGAGGGGTTCGGCTACGCCGCGACCGACCTGGCGGCGGTGCGTGACCGCGTCGCGCGTCTGCACGCGGACGAGCTGCTCTACGTGGTGGGCGCCCCCCAGGTCCAGCACCTGGCGATGGTCTTCGCGGTGGCGCGCCAAGCCGGGTGGCTGCCCGACACCGTGCGTTGCGAGCACGTCGCCTTCGGCAGCGTGCTCAGCCCCGATCGCAAGATGTACAAGACCCGCAGTGGCGAGACGGTGAAACTCGTCGAGTTGATCGACGAGGCGATCGACCGGGCCGACGACGCACTCGTCGCGCGCGGCACCGACCTCGAGCCCGATGCTCGCCGAGAGCTCGCCACCCAGATCGCCCAGGCCGCGGTCAAGTACGCCGACCTGTCGACCGAGCGGCAACGGGACTACGTCTTCGACCTGGACCGGATGTTGGCCTTCGAGGGGGATACGGGTCCGTACCTGCAGTACGCCCACGCACGCCTGCGCTCGATCCTGCGTCGCGCCGGCGAGCTCGACCTCGCCGGGGTGGACTTCGCCTTGGTCGACCCGACGGCGCGGGACCTAGCGCTCGGACTGCTGGGGTGGCCCGACGCGGTCGCGTCGATGCTCGAGGGCGCCGCGCCGCATCGGCTCTGCACGTATCTCTTCGACCTGGCCCAACGGCTCACCGCCTTCTACGAGGCCTGTCCGGTGCTGAGCGCCGAAGGTGCGGTGCGGCTCGAGCGCCTGGCGCTGTGCGACCTCGCGGCGCGCACCCTGGCCCTCGGGCTCGGCGCGCTCGGCATCGCCGCACCCGAACGGATGTAGCGCGCTCGCTAGCATGACCCCAGGCGCCAGGGGGGCGCCGGAGTGGGGGACATCATGCAGGTCAGGGCCGCCGTCGTCAGCGAACTCAATGGGCCGTGGCGCACCGAGACGATCACCATCGACGAGCCCCACGCCCACGAGGTGAAAGTCAAGATGGCCTTCGCCGGGATGTGCCACTCCGACGAGCACTTGCGCACCGGCGACATCGCCCAGGACCCGTCGATCCTCGAGTTGATATCGGGGCGCCCCTCGATGTTCCCGATCATCGGTGGCCACGAGGGATCGGGCGTCGTGGAGTCGGTGGGCGAGGGGGTCACCGCCCTGCAGCCCGGCGACCACGTGGCCGTCTCCTTCGTCCCGTCCTGTGGCACCTGCGAGGCCTGCGCGTCGGGCCGTCAGTACCTCTGCGACCTCGGCGCCACGACCCTCGCCGGTCCGATGATCAGTGACGGCACCTGGCGCCACCACCTCGGCGACGTGGACCTGAACCGCATGACCCAGTTGGGTTCGTTCAGCGAGTACGTCGTCGCGCACGAGGCGTCGCTGGTCAAGATCGAACCGTGGTACGACCTGCGCGCCGCCGCCCTGATCTCGTGTGGGATCTCGACGGGGTTCGGCTCGGCGGCCAACCGGGCCGAGGTCAAGCCCGGTGACGTGGTCGCGGTGATCGGCTGCGGCGGCGTCGGATCGGGGGCGATCCAGGGGGCGCTGCACGCTGGCGCGCGCGCCGTGGTGGCGATCGACATCGACCCGAGCAAGGTCGAGCGCGCGCTGGCGCTCGGGGCGACCCACGGGTGCGCGACGACCCTCGACGCCGCTTTCACGATCCTGCCCGACCTCACGATGGGCCGCAACTGCGACAGCGTGATCATCACGACGGGCGTCTTGACCGGTGAGCTCGTCGAGCAGGCTCGCTCGATCACCGCCAAGGGCGGCATCGTCGTGGCCACCTCGATCGCGCCATATAACCAACAGTCGATCGACCTCAACCTCTTCATGTTCTCCATGTACAACCAGGAGTTGCGCGGGACCGTGTTCGGGTCGGTCAACCCGCGCTACCAGATCCCCCGACTGCTCCGGCTCCACCACGACGGCCAGTTGAAGATCGACGAACTCATCACCCGCGAGTACAGCCTCGACGAGGTCCAACTCGGCTACGACGACCTCGCGGCGGGACGCAACGTCCGCGGCGTCGTGCGCTTCTAGCGTCGCCCGTTGCGAGGGTCCGACCTCGCTCTGATCACCGGGGTCACCGCCGTCGCGTCGCGGGCTCGCCAGGCACCTCGCCAGACGCCCAACGCGTAGGCGAGGTCGTCGGCGAGGGCCAGGGGCACGTCGCGCACGTCAATCGACCCACGGTCGCGCCATCGCCACAGGGTGCCGAGCGCGAACAGCAGGAGCGCCCGGCGCCGCGCTCGCACGACGAGCGCCGCGGTGAGTACGAGGGGACCGTAGGTGCGCACGAGTCCGCGCGCGATCGGGCCTCCGGCGCCGATCGTCGCTCGGCTGAGCAGGGACCCCACGAGGCCGCGGGTCCGCTCAACGTCGTCGGGGAGTCGTTCACGAATCTGGTGCACGAGGGTGAGCACACCCGCGGCGACGAGCAGGGGCTGGCCCGCGAGCGCGCCGCCGAGCACCCACGCCGATGGCTCGTCCACCACGATCGGGGCGAGTCGCGAGCCGTGGCGGGTGGCGAGCACCGCCGCGGAAGAGCCGTAGCCGCATCGCTGTCGCCACCACGAGGACCACGTCGTGCGGGCGTCGTGGCCGACCACCAGGTCGGCGTCGTAGCGCACGAGCCAACCGGCGTCGCTCAGCCGCCAGACGAGGTCAACGTCTTCACCGACGCGCAACGCCTCGTCGAAGCCGTCGCCGAAGGCGTCGCGCCGCACGAGCAGACAGGCACTGGGCAGGTAGCCGCGCGCCGTCTGGGCGACGACGAGCCCGCCGGCCTCCCCGAGGTCGAGCGGCCCGTGGTTGCGCTCGAATCGATCACGACCCCGCGGACCCCCGGCTCCTCGCACGCGCGGCGCGACCGCGCCGACCCGAGGATCGGCGCCCGAGCTGAGCAGTCTCGCTCCGAGCGCGGCGGCGTCGTCGAGCACGACGTCGACGTCGATGAACCAGAGCCACGGCCGCGTCGTGAGCGCCGCGCCAGCGTTGCGGGCCCCGCCGGGCCCCCGGTTCTGGTCGAGGCGCACGAGCCGCGCGCCGTAGCGTTGCGCGCAGCGTGAGACCCCCGCTTCGTCGAGGGATCCGTCATCGACCACCGTCACCGAGTAGTCGACGAGCCGCGCGAGCAGGCGTCCGAGCGCCTCAGCGCTCTCGCGCACCGGGACGATCACGTCGATCACGTCGCGATTCCAGTCGGGGCGCCATCGGGGGTGCACCAGTCCCCGGTCGACGAGGTCCCGGGCGAGGTGGCCGTTGCGAGCCTCGAGCGGCGTACCGGCGCGCCAGCTCGTCAGCGACGATACGGCGCCCGCCCCCAGGTGCAGGAGTCGCCAGGGCGATCCACCGGCGACGAGGGAGTCCGAGAGCATGGTGGCGTCTCGCACCTCGAGCACCGTGCCCGCGGGTACGGGCTCGTGACGCGGTGGTGGGGCCGGTGGTGGCTCGGGCACTCCGTGAGTCTGACAGAGCCACTAGCGAGACGCGCTCGGAGACGACAGAATAGGGAAGTTCGAGGAGGAACCGTGCCGACCGAGACCGTGATTGAAAGCGATGAGGCGACCAGTGAGGAGTTCGACGAGTTACTCGTCGAAGAGGTTTCCATCGACGGTCTCTGCGGCGTCTACTAATCCGTGGCCGACGACCCTCGGCCGTTCGCGCGCACCGAGCACTGGGCACTCAGCGACGAGGTGTCGATGCGTGATGAGTCCTTCGGCGCCCTCGCGTACCACCACGGCACCCGTCGCCTCGTCTTCGTGAAGTCGCCGCTGCTGGTCGACGTGGTGCGTCGCCTCGGCGACTACGACAACGTCGACGACGCCCTGGGCGCGCTCGTCCAGCCCGCCGACCGGGAGCGCTACGCGCTGGCCCTCGCGGCGCTCGCCGATTCGGAGATCCTTCGTGGGTGCTGACTCGTCGTTGCGCAGTCGATTCGAGCACGGACTCGATGCGCCGATCTGCCTGACCTGGGAGTTGACCTACGCGTGCAACATGTCCTGTTCGCACTGCCTCTCGGCCTCGGGCCGGCGCGATCCGCGCGAGTTGACCACCGCCGAGGCGCGCACCTTCATCGACGAGGTGGCCGCGATGCGCGTCTTCTACATCAACGTCGGCGGGGGCGAGCCGATGATCCGTCGAGACTTCTTCGAGCTCGTGGGCTACGCCGTGGACCGAGGCGTGGGAGTCAAGTTCTCGACGAACGGCACGCGCATCGACGCCGGCGCGGCCAAGCGGTTGGCCTCGATGGACTACCTCGACGTCCAGGTGTCGCTCGACGGCGCCGACGCGTCGACCAATGACCGCCTTCGCGGCGCCGGGAGCTACGCCGCGGCGCGGCGGGCCATGGAGCACCTCGCCGACGCCGACTTCGGCGAGTTCAAGATATCGGTCGTCGTGACTCGCGAGAACGTCACCCAACTCGACGACTTCGCCGCCATCGCCGCCCACTACGGCGCCCAGTTGCGTCTGACGCGCCTGCGTCCTTCGGGACGGGGCGTCGACTCGTGGGCCGACCTGCACCCCACGCGCGAGCAGAACCGGTCGCTGTATCACTGGTTGATCGATCACCCCCGGGTCTTGACGGGCGACTCGTTCTTCCACCTCTCACCGCTCGGTCAACCGCTCGACGGGTTGAACCTCTGCGGGGCGGGCCGCGTGGTCTGCCTCGTCGATCCGGTCGGTGACGTCTACGCCTGCCCCTTCGTTATCCACGAGCGGTTCCGCGCGGGGTCGATCCGCGACGGGGGGTTCGGCGCCGTGTGGCGCTCGAGCGAACTGTTCGGTTCGCTGCGCGAGCCCGGGAGCGCCGGGGCCTGTTCGGCCTGCGGGTCCTACGACGCCTGTCGCGGTGGCTGCATGGCCGCGAAGTTCTTCACCGGCCTCGAACTCGACGACCCCGACCCCGAGTGCGTCTACGGTCTCGGCGAGGCGGCCCTGGCGGCGCACCCCGTGTCGATCCGACCACGGTCCGCGCCCGATCACTCGCGCGCGCGCGTTCGTTCGCTGTCGGTGCCCGAGTCGCTCAGGTAGTCTCGACTCGAGTCGAGGGGGCGTCGTGGCTAACAAGTGGTTCGAGACCGTCGCCGTCGCCCAGCGCCGCGCCGAGCGACGGCTCCCGCGATCGGTCTACGGGGCGCTCGTCGCCGGTTCCGAGAAGGGCCTCACGGCCCGCGACAACCTCGCCGCCTTCGACGAGCTCGGCTTCGCCCCCCACGTCGCGGGGCTGGCACCGACACGTGACCAGTCGACCACGGTGATGGGCCAAGCGGTCTCGATGCCGGTCCTGATCTCGCCGACCGGCGTCCAGGCCGTGCACCCCGAGGGGGAGGTGGCCGTGGCGCGAGCGGCCGCGAACCGAGGCGTCGCGATGGGACTGAGCTCCTTCGCCAGTCGGCCGATCGAGGCGGTGACCGCCGTCAACGCTCAAGTCCTCTTCCAGCTCTACTGGTCGGGTACCCGCGAGACGATGGTCCAGCGCCTGGAACGCGCCCGGGCCGCCGGGGCGGTCGGGATCATCCTCACCCTCGACTGGTCCTTCGCCAACGGCCGCGACTGGGGGAGTCCCTGGATCCCCGAGCGCGTGAACCTGCGCGCCCTCGCGCGCCTCGCGCCCGAGGCGTTCGCGCGGCCCGGCTGGACCTGGTCGTACGCGAAGACGGGCCACTTCCCGGACTTGACGACGCCCAACATGGCCGCGCCCGGCTCGCCGGCGCCGACGTTCTTCGGGGCCTACTACGAGTGGATGCAGAGCCCGCCGGCGAGCTGGGCCGACGTCGCGTGGCTGCGCTCCCAGTGGGACGGGCCCTTCATGGTCAAGGGCGTCAGCCGGGTCGACGACGCCAAGCGCGTGGTCGACGCGGGCGCGACGGCGTTGTCGGTCTCCAACCACGGGGGTAACAACCTCGACGGGACACCGGCCGCGATTCGATGGTTACCTTCGGTAGTCGACGCGGTCGGTGGTCAAGTCGAGGTACTGCTCGACGGCGGGGTGCGTCGCGGTAGCGACGTGGTCAAGGCGCTCGCCCTCGGCGCCCGCGCAGTGATGATCGGACGGGCCTACCTCTGGGGACTCGCGGCGAACGGACAGGCCGGCGTCGAGAACGTCCTCGACCTGCTGCGCGGCGGCGTGGACTCGACCTTGCTCGCCCTCGGTCGGTCGAGCGTCGCTGAGCTGAACCGCGACGACGTCGTCCTGCCGCCCGGATTCCGGCGAAGTGCGGGCTCGTGAATCGGGTTGCGGTCGTCACTGGCGCGGCTCGCGGCATCGGGGCCGCGACGGTCGACGCGCTGGTGAATGACGGGTATCGCGTCGTAGCGGTCGACCGCTGCCGCGACATCGTCGACGTGCCGTACCCGTTGGCCAGTCCGGCCGACCTCGACGCGGTCGTGTCGCGTCACGGTGACGCCGTGCTCGCACTGGTCGGCGACGTGCGCAGCGCCACGGACATGGGTCTCGCCGTCGAGACGGCCACCCGACACTTCGGTCGACTCGACGCGGTCGTCGCCGCCGCGGGGGTGATCGGGGCCGGCGGTCCCCTCTGGACGATCACCGACGGCGCCTGGGACGCCGTGTGGTCGGTGAACGTGCTCGGCGTCCGTCGACTCGTGGAGGCCGCCGCACCCGTGTTGATCGAGCGCGGCGCCTCAACCAACCCGCGGATCGTCGCGGTCGCCTCGGCCGCCGGCACCCAGGGGCTGCGACACCTGGCCGCCTACTCGGCCGCCAAGCACGCGGTGGTCGGGCTGATCCGCGCCGTGGCGATGGACCTGGCCGAGTACGGCGTCACCGCCAACGTGGTGAGCCCCGGATCGACGCGTACGGCCATCCTCGATGCGTCGGCGCGGGTCTACGGGCTCGAATCGGGTGAGGCCTTCGCCGACCAACAGCCAATCGGTCGGCTGATCGAACCCGTCGAGGTCGCGGCGGCGATCACCTGGCTCTGCTCACCCGCGTCGTCGGCGATGACCGGAGCGGACGTTGCGGTCGACGGGGGTATGACGGTTTCGTGACGAGGTCGCGACTGCACTAGCGTTGACTCGGCGGTATTTCCGCCCTTTGCGAATCGAGGTCCTAATTGTCCGAACTCCACGTGCCCCGTCGCGTCGTCATTCTCGGAGCTGGATCGGTGGCCCAGTGCCTCCTGCCGCTCCTGCTCGACCACTTCCCCCTCGACCCGACGACCGTCACCGTGTTGGAGAGTCGCGACAATCGAGAACGACTCACGTCGTCGCTGGAACGAGGCGTGCGATACGAGTCCTTGACGATCACCCCCGAGAACCTCACCGACGTCCTCGCGACGTACCTGGACGACGGTGACGTCTTGATCGACCTGGCGTGGAACATCGGACTCACCGAGCTACTCGACTGGTGTCGCGAACACAACGTGCGCTACCTGAACACCTCGGTCGAGGTCTGGGACCCCTACGACGACCCCGGCGCGGTGTCGCCCCAGGATCGGACCCTCTACTGGCGCCACATGGCGCTGCGCCGCCAGATCGCGCGCTGGGGGAAGAACGACGGCCCGTCGGCCGTCGTCGAACACGGTGCGAACCCCGGCCTGGTGAGTCACTACGTCAAGCAGGCGCTGGTCGAGATCGCGACCGCGGTGTTGCGAGACGGACTACTAGCAGAACGCCGTGACGATATTGCCTCGGCCCTCGAGACCGAGACCTTCAATGAACTGGCCCGGCTCCTCGACGTCAAGACGATCCACGTCGCCGAGCGCGACACCCAGGTCAGTCGAGAGCCCAAGCGGGTCGGCGAGTTCGTCAACACCTGGTCGGTGGACGGGTTCTACGAGGAGGGCGTCGCCCCGGCGGAGATGGGTTGGGGGACCCACGAGAAGCGGCTCCCACTCCTCGGTCTCACTCACGAGGGCGAAGGCCCCTTGAACCAGATCTGCCTCGCCCAAATGGCCCACCAGACCATCGTTCGCTCGACCGTCCCGTCGGGTCCGATCATCGGCATGGTGATCCGTCACGGTGAGTCCTTCACGATCTGTGACCACCTCACGGTCTGGCGCGACGGCGAGGCCGTGTACCGCCCGACGGTGCACTACGCCTACTGTCCGACCGACGCCGCGTGGGCGAGCTTCGTCGAACTCGAGGGTGCTCAGTACGCCTACCCCGAGGTTCAACGGATCATGAACGACGACATCATCGAGGGTCGTGACGAATTGGGCGTGCTGTTGATGGGCCACCCCTACGGATCATGGTGGACGGGGATGCGTACGACCATCGATGAGGCGCGCGCCGTCGCGCCGCACCAGAGTGCCACGACAGTGCAAGTGGCGGCGTCGATCCTCGGAGCGGTCGATTGGCTGTTGCGTTCACCGCGCGAGGGGGTGCACGTGCCCGATGAGTTGCCGTGGCGCGACGTGCTCGGGGTCGCGACCCCCTACGTCGGCACGACGTGGTCGGGACCGATCGATTGGGACCCGGTGTCGACTCACGCCGACTGGTTCGACCGTTGGTCGGGCCGTGAGCTCGACCACGACGATCCCTGGCAGTTCACGAACTTCCTCGTTCGCTGATTGGCCGCCGACCGCTGATGACATCGGGTGCCCGACGTGCCGGTCACGTCGGCGCCGCCCGTCGCTCAGCTGACAAGGGCCCTGATCAGTTAGATCGTACGGCCGCGGGGGCGTAGACGCCCGTTCGTGACCATACCCCCAGGGGGTATTAACGGCATAGACCGTGATACCCCCTGGGGGTATTTACGGTGTTGCGCCCTCATACCCTAGGGGGTATAGTGATGAAGTACCTCATCGCCGAGGTACGGGACCGTATCGGTTGAAGGGGTGAAGTCATGGCGAAAATCGTGATCTTGGGGGCCGGCATCTCCGGACATACCGCAGCGCTCCACCTTCGACGACGTCTCGGTCACGGCCACCAGGTCGTGGTCGTGTCGCCAAACTCGAAGTGGAACTGGATCCCGTCGAACATCTGGGTCGGCGTGGGCAAGATGACCACCGAAGAAGTGACCTTCCCGTTGGCGCCGGTCTACAAGCGCAAGGGCATCGACTTCCACCAGGCGCTGGCGACCGAACTGCACCCCGAAGGCTCCGCCGAGATCGATCAGCCCCACGTCACGGTGCGCTACACCGATCCCGCGCGACTCGACGAGGTCGCCACGATCACCTACGACTTCCTCATCAACGCGACGGGACCGAAGTTGAACTTCGCCGCGACCCCGGGCCTCGGGCCCGACGGCAACACCGTCTCGGTGTGCACGCCGGGTCACGCGGTGCAGGCCTCAGCGGCCCTGACCGACGCGATCGCCAAGATGCGCCAGGGTCAGCGTCAGCGGATCGTCATCGGCGTCGGGCACGGGACGTGCACCTGCGAGGGCGCGGCCTTCGAGTACACCTTCAACGTCGAACACGAGATCCGAACGGCGGGCGTACGCGACATGGCGGACGTGACCTACCTGACCAACGAGTACGAACTCGGTGACTTCGGCGTCGGCGGGATGGTCTTCACCCAGAACGGCTTCGAGACGACGAGCAAGCTCTGGACGGAGTCGCTGTTCCGCGAACGCGACGTCAAAGCCGTGGTGCAGGCTCACGTCGAGCAGATCGAGCCCGGCGTCATCCACTACGAGCAGCTCGACGGTTCGAAGAACGAGCTGGCCTTCGACTTCGCGATGCTGTTGCCCCCGTTCCGCGGCGTCGATCTGAAGACCTTCGACCGCGCGGGCGAGGACATCACGAGCGAGGTCTTCCTCCCGAGCGGCTTCATGAAGGTGGACGCGAACTACACCGCCAAGCCGTACGGCGAGTGGAGCGCCGCCGACTGGCCCAAGACCTACGAGTCGAGCCGTTTCGCGAACGTCTTCGCGGTGGGAATCGCCTTCGCCCCACCCCACCAGATCTCCCAGCCACGATCCAGCACGAACGGCACGGTCATCACGCCCTCGCCGCCGCGCACGGGAATGCCGTCGGGGGTCATGGGCAAGACTGCGGCGCTCACGATCGTCGACCGGATCAAGAACGGTCCGACGTCGAAGTCACGTGAAGCGTCCATGGCCGACATGGGCGCCGCCTGCGTCGCGTCGTCCGGGATGGGACTGCGCCGCGGTACGGCCGCCTCGATGACGATGTACCCGGTCGTGCCGGACTACGAACGGTTCCCCGCCACCGGGCGCAGCACCAAGGACACCTTCGGGGAGATCGGCCTCGCGGGGCACTGGATCAAGTACATGCTCCACGTGCTCTTCATCTACAAGGCCAAGGCGCGTCCGCTCTGGTACCTCATCCCCGAATAATCGACGAACGAACGAAGGAGAATCACTATGGACAACGCCGCCGCCGACATTCACAGTTCGCCGCTGCCCACGGCGCAGACGCTGAGTCGCCGCAATCACATCGTGTATCAGTTGTGGCGGTTCGTCGCGCTCAACGTGCGCTTCGTCACGATGATCTTCAAGGGGAACCACTGATGGCGGCCGACGCGCACGACGCTCGCACCTCGGCCGACGCGCACGTGCTCCAGGACCAGGTCCAACTTCACGCCATCGTGACCCGGCTCAAACGAGCCCACGGCCAAATGGGCGCCGTGGTGCGCATGTTGGAAGAGGGCCGTTCCTGCGAGGACGTGATTACCCAGATGGCCGCCGTCAACAAGGCCATCAACACGGCGGCCTTCACCCTCATCTCGTCGAGTCTCAAGGAGTGCATCATCGATCCCGCGATCGACTCCGACGACGTCACCACCAAACTGCAAAAGCTCTTTTTGAGCCTGGCGTAAGGAGAAACATGCGAATAGTCGTCATCGGGGGAGTCGCGGGCGGGATGTCAGCCGCGGCGAGACTCCGTCGTCTCGACAACGACGCCGAAATCGTCGTTCTAGAACGCAGCGGGTACGTGTCGTACGCGAACTGCGGACTGCCGTACTACGTGGGCGGGGTCATCGAAGACCACGAGGACCTGCTGCTACAGACGCCCGAGTCGCTCGACGAGCGATTCCGGATCGACGTGCGCATTTCGAGTGAGGTCACGGCGATCGATCGCGAGCGCAAGGTCGTGAGCGTCCGAGAGGTGTCGGGGCTCGCGACGTACGAACTCAGTTACGACTTCCTGGTCCTCAGCCCCGGCGCGACGCCCGTCGTCCCGCCGATACCGGGCATCGAACGCGCGCTGGCGCTGCGCACGGTCGAGGACGTGGAGCGCATGGCCGAGGCCGTGGAGGGAATCCCGGAGCGGGCCGTCGTGATCGGTGGTGGTTTCATCGGCGTCGAGATCGCGGAGAACCTCATCCACCGCGCGGTGCCGACGGCGCTGGTCGAAGCGACTCCCCAGGTCCTGGCCCCGCTCGACCCCGAGATGGCGCACCTCGTGGCCGACGAACTGCGTCGTCACGGCGTGGAGCTCCACCTGGCCGACTCGGTGGTGCGGATCACTGAGCGAGCGGTCGAACTCGGCTCGGGTCACGTCCTGGACGCGGACCTCGTGATCGTGGCCATCGGGGTCCGACCCGACACCACGCTCGCGCGCGCCGCCGGACTGACCATCGGCGCCCTCGGCGGAATCGTCGTCGACGACTTCAACCGCACGAGCGACCCCGCGATCTACGCCATCGGCGACGCCGCGGAAAAGACCGACGCGCTCGATGGCGAAGCGTCACTGGTGCCGCTCGCCAACATCGCGAACCGGCAAGGTCGCGTGGTGGCCGATCACATCGCCGGACGGCGCGTGCGCCCCGTGACCACCATCGGCACCGCCATCGTGAAGGTCTTCGACCTCACTATCGCCACGACCGGTTGGAACGAGAAGCGACTGGTCGCCAAGGGCCGTCCCTTCCTCGCGGTCCACACCCACCCCGCGAGCCACGCCGGGTACTACCCCGGGGCGGCGAAGATGGCGCTCAAACTGCTCGTGGACCCCGAGTCCGGCGCCATCCTGGGCGCCCAGGGCGTCGGCACCGAAGGGGTGGACAAGCGCATCGACGTCATCGCGACCGCGATGCGTGGCGGGCTGACCGCGCCCGAGCTCGCCGACCTCGAACTCGCCTACGCCCCGCCGTTCAGTTCGGCCAAGGACCCCGTCAACATGCTGGGCTACGTCTCGGAGAACCTTCTCACGGGGCTCGTGGAATCGGTCCAGTGGAGTGAGGTCGTCGACCACGCCGACCAGGGGTACCTGCTCGTGGACGTGCGCACCGCGGGGGAGTTCGCTCGCGGATCGCTGCCGGGTGCGATCAACGTCCCGGTCGACGAGTTGCGCGAGCGACTCGACGAGCTAGGCGACAAGGACGTCGTCGTCATCTGCCAGGTGGGCCAACGCGGTCACGTCGCCACGAGGTTGTTGCGCGACTTCGGCTTCAACGCGAAGAACCTGAGTGGCGGCTACCAGACGTGGCACAAGTCACCGGCCGCCGAACTCGTGGCGTAACCGACCCTCGACTTCTGATTCATCCAACAACCAGAACCAAGAAAACAGTGAAAGGAAATACCCCCAATGTGCAGTCGTACAACTTGCCGTACTTGTAACAAGCCGACCTGGAGCGGTTGCGGTAACCACATCGAGCAGGCCCTCGCCGGCGTGCCGAAGGCCGACCGGTGCCAGTGCGGCGCGGGCGGGGCGGGAGCCTCGAGCGGCGGCTTCATGTCGCGCTTGCGCGGTCGCTAGACCATGAACGCGGCCGATCGGTGGCGAGCGGCGCTCGAGGAGTGGGCGGTACCCGAGGCGATTCTGGCTTCGGCGCCGGAGAGTCCGTGGATTCATCCACCGGCGCTCTTCGACGTGCCCTCCACCATCGAAGCGTCGCCGTCACACGATCGGGCCCGCGAAGCGGTGCCCGCCGGTGGTTCGGTGCTCGACGTCGGGTGCGGTGGTGGTATCGCCGCCTTCGCGCTGACGCCCCCGGCGGCGCACGTGATCGGCGTCGATCACCAAGTGGAGATGCTCTCGATGTTCCGGGCCAACGCGATCGAACGCGGGGTCACGGTCGAGACCATTGAGGGTTTCTGGCCGGCGGTCGCACCGCGGACTGCGGGCGCCGACGTCGTGACGTCGCACCATGTCGTCTACAACGTGGCCGACATCGGGCCGTTCCTCGTCGCCCTCGACGACCACGCGGCCGTGCGAGTCGTCCTCGAGATGCCCAACCAACACCCGCTGGCGAACCTGTCGCCGGCGTGGCGTCACTTCTGGGACCTGGAGCGACCAACGGGACCGACGCCGCACGATCTGCTGGCCGTGCTGAGCGACCTGGGCTTCGACGCGAACATGACCTCCTTCGAGGGCACGATGCGCGCCGAGACCGACCTCGACCAGGCCGCCCACTTCACACGCATCCGACTGTGCCTGCCCGCGACGAGCGAGGCGGAGGTTCGTGATTTCCTCGAGGTCAATCCACCGCCGAGGACGCGATCGCTCACGACAATCTGGTGGGACCACGTCGCGTCGTAACCGTGTGAACGAATTGTGACTTTGTACCCCGGTAGACGACTTTTGCCCTGATGGGCCGTCGATAGGTTGAGGACATGAGTGCATTAGTTGGAAGCATTTCGACACTGTCGCTCGCGCGCTGGCAGTTCGGCGTCACCACCGTCTTCCACTTCTTGTTCGTGCCGCTGACCATCGGGCTCGGGCTGTTGGTGGCGATCCTGCAGACGGCGTCGTACCGGACGGGCGACCAGGCGTGGGAACGCGCGACGCGATTCTTTGGCAAGTTGTTCCTCGTCAACTTCGCCATCGGCGTTGTGACCGGCATCGTCCAGGAGTTCCAGTTCGGCATGGACTGGTCGCGCTACTCGGTCTTCGTCGGCAATATTTTCGGCGCGCCGCTGGCCATCGAAGGGCTGCTCGCGTTCTTCATGGAGTCGACCTTCCTCGGAGTATGGATCTTCGGACGCGGCCGCGTCAGCCCGAGGGTGCACCTACTCTCGATCTGGCTCGCGAGCGTGGGCACGATCCTGTCGGCGGCGTTCATCGTCGCGGCCAACGCTTGGATGCAGCACCCGGTCGGGTACGTGATCGACCCCGTGACCCACCAGGCCGTCATGAACAACTTCTGGGCCGTGATGACCAACTCGACCTTCATCCTGGAGTACGGCCACGTCCTCTTCGCGGCTTTCCTCACGGGCTCGGCCTTCCTCCTCGGAGTCTCGGCGTGGCACCTGCGCCAGGGCAACGATGTGGCGGCCTTCGCCAAATCGGCGCGCGTCGCCATCGTGGTGGTGCTCGTGTCCGCGGTCGGGACCATCTTCCTCGGCGACTCCCAGGCCAAGCAAATGGAGACCCAGCAGCCGATGAAGATGGCCGCGGCCGAAGCGCTCTACGACACGACCAGCGGGGCGAGTTTCTCGTTACTGACCATCGGAGACCTCTCGGGCAACCCGATCTTCCAGGTGCGCGTCCCGCACATCTTGAGCGTGCTCGCGACCAACACGTGGAATGGCAAAGTCGACGGGATCCACCAGCTCCAAGCTCAGGCGACCAAGAAGTACGGCGCGGGTAGCTACGTGCCCGTGATCTGGGTTCTCTATTGGACGTTCCGGATCATGGTCGGGTTGGGCGTCCTGCTGTTGCTGCTCGGCGCGCTCGGACTGTGGTTGATGAAGAAGCGACGGCTCGAACGATCGCGGTGGTTCTTGCGATTCGCGACCTGGATGATCCTGGCGCCGTTCCTCGCCAACTCCGTCGGGTGGATCTTCACCGAAATCGGGCGCCAACCGTGGGTCGTCTACGGGCTGCTCAAGACGTCCAACGCCGTCAGCGTCATCGCTCCGGGCTACGTGGCGACCAGCCTGATCGGCTTCACGGCGGTCTACACCCTGCTCGCCGTGGTCGAGATCGGACTGATGATCCGCTTGGCCAAGGTCCCGACCGCCCCGATCGTCCAGGACGACCGGGTGCCCGAGCTCATCTACTAGGAGGCGTCATGCTCGCACTGCTCGCCACCTCGCCCAGCGGCCTCGAGAAGCTCTGGTTCGCGCTCATCGGGGTGCTCTGGCTGGGGTACTTCTTCCTCGAGGGTTTCGACTTCGGCGTCGGGGTCCTGATGCCGTTCGTGAGCCGCGACGACGTGGACCGGCGCGTGGTCGTCAACACCATCGGACCGGTGTGGGACGGCAACGAGGTCTGGTTGATCACGGCGGGTGGTGCGACCTTCGCCGCCTTCCCGCTCTGGTACGCGACCGTCTTCAGCGGCTTCTACCTCGCGCTCTTCGTCATCCTGGTGGCCCTGATCTTTCGGGGCATGGCCTTCGAACTGCGCCACCGTCGCGAGGACGCGAGATGGCGTCGGTGGTGGGACCGGGCGCTCTTCTGGGGGTCGGCCCTGCCGGCCCTGTTGTGGGGCGTCGCCTTCGCGGACTTCGTCCACGGCGTTCCGGTCGTCGCCGGTGGCGCCTGGACGGGCACCTTTTTCGACCTGGTGAAGCCCTACGCGCTGCTCGGGGGCCTCTCGACGCTCAGTCTCTTCACCCTGCACGGCGCGACCTACCTCGGACTCAAGGCCGACGGCGCGGTGCGCGAGCGCGCCCGCGAGGCGGCTCGCCGCCTGGCGCCGGTGACCACGGTGATCGTCACGGCCTTCCTCGGGTGGACCTACCTGAGCGCGCACGCCTGGCACCGCACCGGACTCGTGCCGCCACTCCTGCCGATCCTCGGGGTCGGGGCCCTCGCCGCGGTCGGCTGGCTGGTGCACGACCGCCTCGAGGGGTGGGCCTTTATCGCTACGGCCTTCGTGGTGCTCGCCTTCTTCACCACGCTCCTGCTCAACCTCTACCCGAACGTGCTGGTGAGCTCGGTCCACTCGGCCTACGACATCACCATCGCTCAGAGCGCGTCGCACCCGTACACCCTGAAGGTCATGAGTTGGGTCGCGCTGATCTTCACCCCCTTCGTGCTCCTGTACCAGAGTTGGACCTACTGGGTCTTTAAGAAGCGGGTCCGTCGACCCGACGCGATCGACGCACCATCGACCGAGGTGTGAGCGAGTCGCCGGCGGCGTTGCTCGCCCGGCTCCGCCGGGCGTCGCCGCTGGTCGCGCGCTCGCTCATCGCCGCCAGCGCGCTCGGCGTCCTCGCGACGGCGGCCCTCGTCGTCCAGGCGGTCGCCATCGCCGGTGCGGTCTCGACACTCGTCGGCCACTCGAGCGGCTCGCTCGCGGGCTACCTCGCCTGGTTGCTCGGTGCGACCGTAGTGCGCGCGATCGCACTGGGGGCGAGCGAACCCGTCGTCGCCGCGCTCGCGGCGCCCGTACGGCGAGACCTTCGGCAACGCGCGATCCGTCAACTCCTTCGTCGCGGCCGGACGACCACGCTCGACGCCACGGTGCAGTTGATCACGCGCGGCATCGACGAGGTCGAGTCCTACCTCGTCGCGTCGGTGCCGTCGCTCGTCCTGGCGGCTCTCGCGCCGGCGGCACTGGTGGTCTACCTGACGGCGAGGGACTGGCTGAGCGGGCTGATCGTGGGCCTGTCGGCGCTCCTGCTGCCCGTGTTCATGGCGCTGCTCGGTCTGGCCGCGAAGGACGCGATGCGAGAGCGCTGGCGCGACCAGCAGCGACTCGCGGCCTACTTCGGGGACGTGGTGCGCGGCATGGTGGTCCTCAAGTCGGTCAACCGATCGAGGGCGGCCCTGGCGGGGATCGACGACGTCGGCGCGGCCTTCACCCGCTCGACGATGGCCACGTTGCGCGTCGCCTTCTTGTCGAGCTTCGCGCTCGAGCTGTTGAGCTCGCTCGCCACCGCGCTGGTCGCCCTCGTGCTCGGGCTTCGTCTGGTGCACGGTGCGATCTCGCTCGACGTCGCGCTGGTGGTGCTGCTGCTCACCCCCGAGGTGTTCGTCCCGCTGCGTCGCGCCGCCGCCCAGTACCACGCGTCGGCGACGGGCGTGGCCGCGGCCGGCGACGTGCTCGCGATGGTCGAGCGTGACCTCGCCGGTGGGAACCGACCGGCCCCGACCGGGCCGCCACGACTCGAGTTCGTCGACCTCGTGGTGCGCGCGGGCGTCGCCCCGGTGCGCGCGCGCGTCGAGGCCGGCGCCCGGCTCACCGTGAGTGGCCCGTCGGGGATTGGCAAGTCGACCCTCGCGGCCGTCGTCGCGGGACTGCGCGATCCCCACGCCGGTGCGGTGCTGGTCGACGGGGTCGACCTGGCCGAGCTCGACCTCGACGAGTGGCACCGGCGAGTCGGGTGGCTCGCCCAAGAACCGGTCTTGCGCGGTGAGACGATCCGCGACGCCGTGGCCCAGGGCCGCGTGATCGACGATTCGTCGATCCGCCACGTCCTAGGGGCGCTGGACCTCGACCTCGACCTCGAACGCCCGCTCAACGCTGGGGGGACGCTCTCGGCGGGCCAGCGTCGTCGCGTCGGGCTCGCCGCCTGTCTGGTGAGCGAACCACTAGTCCTGATACTCGACGAGCCGACGGCGCACCTCGACCCGGTCAGTGAGGCGGCGGTGCGCGCGGCGATCACGGCCAGTGGTGCGACGACCCTCGTCGTGTCGCACCGCGAGGTCGTTGGCGACGAGATCGTGCTCGGCTCGTGACGGTTCTGCGCGACGCCCTGCGAGCCGAGCGTCCGGCCCTGGGCCGCGCCTTCTGGTCGGGCGTGCTGGTGACGATCAGCGCGGTCGGGTTGGCTTCGACCTCGGCGTGGCTCATCGTGCGCGCCAGCGAGCGACCGGCCATTCTCTCGCTCACGGTCCCGATGGGGCTCGTCCAACTCTTCGCCCTGGCCAAGGCGGCCGGACGCTACGTCGAACGCACCACGACCCATCGCGCGGCGCTCTCGGTGATGGCGCGGGTCCGCGCCGACGTGGCCCGTCGCCTCGAGCCGCTGGTCCCGGCCGGTCTCGGGCCGCGCAGCGCCGAGGTGGTCGACCTCGCGGTGCGCGACGTCGATCGGGTCCAGGACCTCTTGACCGCGGTCGCGGCTCCCCTCGTCGCGGGCGTCGTGGCGGCCGTCGCGGCCTCGGCCGTCGCGGGCGTCGTGGCCCCGCTCGCGGCCGGGGTGCTGGTCGTGGCGGTCGCGGCGACCCTGGCGAGCGCCCTCGCCGGGGCGCGGTGGGGCGCCACCAGCGAGATCCAACGAGACGAGGCCCGCGCTGGCCTCGTCGAGCTGGTCGACGAGGTGGCCCGAGACCCCGAGGGGGTCGCCTTGGGCGAGGGCTACGCCGCGGTGGCCCAGCGCCTCGAAGCGCTTGAGGGGCGCGTCGACCGCGCGCGAGTCGGGACGAGCCGCGTGCGGGGTCTCGCCGCGGGACTAGTCGCCGCCCTCAGCGGTCTGACGGCGGCTGGCGCCCTCATCGCCACCGCGGCCGCACGCCACCACGGCCTCGCCGCCGCCCTCGTCGCGGTGCCGGTGGTGACGACAATCGCGGTCCTCGACCTGATCGGTGGGGTGAGCGGCGCGCTGGTGGGTTGGCGCGGTGACCGGGCGTCGTTGGCCCGACTCGAGGCCGTGAGCCGGCGTCGCGCCCCGGTTCGCGAACCGATCGGCGCGCCGACGGTTCCACTATCCGGTGAAGTGCGCGCGTTGCACCTACGGGTCGACTACGGGGTGCGAACGGCACTCGTGGACGTCTCACTCGGGGTCGCTCCCGGCGAGGTGCTCGTCCTTCGCGGTCCGAGCGGCGGGGGTAAGACGACCCTCGCGTGGGCCCTGGCGAAGTTCGTGGACGCCTCGGGCGGACGGGTGACCGTGGCCGGCCACGACTACGAGGGGCTGGCGTCGGCCACCGTGCGCGCCGCGGTCGGATTCGTCGACGACGCGCCGTACATCTTCGCCACGACCCTCGCGGGCAACCTGCGCGTCGTGCGACCCGACGCGACCGACGAGGACCTCCTTGGTGTCCTCGACGCCGTCGGGTTGCGTGACTTGCTCGAGCCGGCGGGACTCGAACGCGAACTGGGCGGCGCCTCGTTGGGGCTGTCGGGGGGCGAACGGGTTCGGATCGGCGTGGCGAGGGCCCTGCTCGCGACGTGGCCGGTCGTCATCCTCGACGAGCCGACCGAGGGGCTCGACCGCGCGGCGGCCGATCGGGTACTCGCCGCCCTACGCGGCGACGGCGAACGCGCACTCGTGATCATCTCGCACCGCGTCGAGGACGAGACGGTGGCGACACGCGTCGTCGAGCTCGTGGCGGGTCGCCTCGCCGAGGCGACCGGGTCAGTGGACGAGTAGGGCGCGGCGCAGTTCGTTCAGGGTGCCACTCGACAGCCCCGCTCGCGTGAGCCAGGCGGCCGCACCGCCGTCGCGCTCGTCGAGCGTGGAGAGGAAATCGACCATCGTGTCGGGGTCCGCGGCCAGACGCGACGGATCCGTGTGCGCGATGGTGTCGGCGTAGACTGGATCGTCGAGCAGGCCCTGAACGATCGACTCGACCGGTCCGGCCGAGCGCGCGTAGTCCTCGACGATTGCGTCGCGCTCGACCCCGAGTGCCTCCAACGCCATGGCGATCAGGACCCCGGTCCGGTCCTTGCCGAAGAAGCAGTTGACGAGCACGGCGTGGTTCTTCTCGTCGGCCATCGCCTCGAGCGCGGCCACGATGGAGTGCGGCCCCTGGTCCAGGTAGTCGCGGTAGCGCTGGGCGAGCGGGACGAGCCCGGCCTCGGGATTCGCCGGCCGCTCCATCAGCCGGTCGTAGGAGAGGGAGAGGTTCGAAAAGCCGATCGGGTCGGTCTCGAGCGCCCCGCGGCCCGTGTAGGCGATCTCGGCGGGGTCGCGCAGGTCGATGTTGAGTGTGACCCCGAGGTCGTGCAGGGTGACCAGGTCCACTGGACTGACGTGGTGGAGTGCGGCCGATCGATAGAGCCGTCGACCCGCGACGACCCCGCCGTCGTTCGTGGGCAGTCCGCCGACGTCGCGGAAGTTGGCCACGCCGCCCAGCTCAAGCGCGCCGCGCCGCGCCGCGCCGGCGTGGGGTTCGTGGGGGTCGGGCACACAGGTAGCGTACCGGCCCGAGTACCCGGGGACCGATGCTAGACATATCCGGTGCTGTGTCAACTTCCGATTCAACGAACGATGGACGAGTGAGCGCCATCGTCGAGACCGACGTCGGGTCATTGACAGACCGGCCGTTTCGCGTCGAGCGGCGCGGCATCGACGTGGTGCCACACGCCGAGCGCTGGGCGTCGGCGCGCGACATCGGTGCGTTGTGGAGCGGCTCGTCTATCAACATCGCCTACGTCATCTACGGGGCGCTGCTCATGGGATTCGGGTTCAGCCTGCCGGTCGCGATCACGCTCATCGTGCTCGGCAACCTGTCCTACCTCCTGGTCGCGGTGGCGTCCCTGCAGGGCCCGAAGGCCGGAACAACGACCTTTACGATCAGTCGTGCGTCCTTTGGCCCGCGCGGTGCGCGAGTATTGAGCGCGCTCAACTGGATCACCCAGGTGGGCTTCGAAACTGAGGCGCTGCTGCTCATCGTCGGGGCCGCGATCGCGCTGAGCCAGCTCGCGGGGGTCCACGTCAGTTCGGGATTGAAGATCGTCTTCATCGTGCTCGCCTGTGTAATCCAAACAATCTTGCCCTACTTCGGCCACGCCACGATGGTCAAGGTCCTGCGCTTCATGATCGTGCCCTTCGTGCTGGTTTTCGTGCTGCTCGCGCTGTTCGGCCTGCACCACGTGCCCCTGTCGTTCCACGGAGTCGCCGGCGGGTGGGAGCTCGAGAGCGCGGGACTGGCCTTCGTCGTGGCGCTGTCGGGTCTCGGTTGGAGCGAGTGTGGCAACGACTACACCCGCTACGTCGCCCCCTCGACCAGTACGCGCTCGCTCGTTGGGTGGATCATGCTCGGCACGGCACTCCCCGAGGCGGTGCTGATGATCCTCGGGGCCCTGCTCTTCACGTTCCTCTCCTCGATTCCGGTGTGGAACGGATCCAACCCCTTCGAGGCCTTCGTGCATACCGGCGTCTTTCCCTCGTGGGTGGTGGTGACGCTGCTCGTCGTCGCGATCGTCCAGATGTTCAGCATCGACGCCCTCGTGCTCTACTCGTCAGGCGTCTCGCTGCTCGCGACGGGGCTGCCGATCCAGCGCTACCAGGCGGTGGTCATCGACGGTGTGCTCGCCGGTCTGCTCACGATCTGGGCCACATTCCAGTCGTCCTTCTCGGTGTTCACCAAGGAGTTCGTCGGGGTGATCATCATCTGGATCGGCCCCTGGTTCGGGGTGTTCGTCATGGACTGGTTGCTGCGCGCACGGCGCTACGACGAGCTCGACCTCGACGGGACTTCGCGACGGTCACGCCGCACCAGAAGCGAGGGTGGCGTTCCTTGGGCGGGTATGGTCGCCTTCCTCACGGGGATGGTGAGTGCCACGATGAGCTTCTCCAAGGCGCCGCCACCGGTGAACTTCCCCTTCCATTGGATGACCCCGATCGCGAACCACTTCGGGTCGTTCTACTGTCCGGGAACCCAGAGTGCGGCGTGCGGGCCGGCGGGGTGGTTCGGCGGAGCTGACTTCTCCGCGCCGAGCGGCATCGTCGTCGCCGCGTTCGTCTACGCAGTGCTGTGGCGCGCAGGTGGGGTCGCGGCCCGTCGTCGGGCTCGGCGCTGAGGCGACCCCGTCGCTTCGAGGGCTGACCGGTCATCGATATACTCAGGTTGCTGCGGCGTCGTCGCAGTGATGGAGTTGCAGCGAATTCCGGTGAGATCCCGGTACTGTCCCGCAACGGTAAGGCCCCACTTCGGGGACGAGTCCGGTCGCCTGCGCTTCATCGACGTAATCGGTCCTCGGAGGAAGGACGGTTCGTTTCACCAGAAGCAGTGGTGGCGAGCTTCTTGACTCCGTTCTAGGTAACGGAGAATGACCATGAAAGCAGTACGTTCCAGTCTGAGCATCGCCGCGATGGTGCTCGGATCCATGTTGTTTCCAGTCGTCGGCACCGCCAACGCGGCTCCGGCGAGTTCGGGTTTCCCGGTGACGGTGAAAGCGGTCAACGGGTCGGTGACCATTGCCAAACGACCGACGGCCATCGTTTCGCTTTCGGCGACCGCGACCGAGATGCTCTACGCGATTGGGGCCGGTTCACAGGTCAAGGCCGTGGACAAGTACTCGAACTACCCGGCCGGCACGCCGATGACGAGCCTCGACGGCTATAGCGTGAACGCCGAGGCAATCGCGAAGTACCACCCCGACCTGATCGTCGTGGCCTACGACCCACCGGCCCTGGCCGCCCAACTGGCCAAGTTGAAGATCCCCGTCATCTACGATCCGGCGGCAGCGAACCTCGCGGTCGCGTACCACCAGTACCTCGGACTCGGCGAGGCCACCGGGCACGTACTCGGTGCCCGGCGCGAGGTCGCGCACCTGCGCAAGGTGGTTACTTCGATTGTGAAGTCGACGCCGCGTCCTCCGGCGGGAACGACGTACTACTACGAGCTCGACCCCACGTACTACTCGGTGACCTCGGGGACATTCATGGGCCAGCTACTCGGGCTGCTCGGGCTTCACTCGATCGCCGACGCCGCCGGGGTCAACAGCAACGGAGGCTACCCGCAGCTCACCGCTGAGTTCATCTTGCAGGCGAACCCGACGTACATCTTCCTAGCCGACCACAAGTGCTGTCAGGCGACGCCCCAGTCAGTGGCCGCGCGACCGGGTTGGTCGGCGCTGTCGGCGGTATCGAACCACCGGATTGTCACGCTCTCGGACGACATCGCCTCGCGGTGGGGGCCACGCATCGTCATCCTGCTCCAAGAGGTGGCCAACGTGCTCAAGCGCCAGCAGGGCTAGCGCGGTGACCACGGTGCGATCGACCGTGCCCGAGGCCCGACCGGCGCCAGCGCCCGTGTCGGCGAGGAAGCCGATTCTGATTGCCCTCGTCGTCCTGGTCGCGGTGGTGTTGCTCGCCACCGCGATCGGGCCGGCGGACCTGTCGCTCGGTACGGTACTCAACGTGCTCGCGTCGCACCTGCCGTGGTGGCACCTCCACAGTGGGGTCTCGCCCATCAACCAGGCGATCGTGTGGGAAATCCGCCTGCCGCGTGTCGTGCTGGGCGGGCTCGTCGGCTCGATGCTCGCCGCCGGGGGGGCGTCTTACCAGGGCGTGTTCCGCAACCCGCTCGCCGACCCCTACCTGCTCGGCGTCGCCGCCGGCGCGGGGCTCGGCGCGACGATAGCGATCATCTCGTCGTCGCGCTCGATGTACCTCCTGCCAGCGGCGGCCTTCGTCGGCGGCGCGCTGGCGGTGAGCCTCACCTACCTGGTCGGCTCGCGCGCGACGACCCACTCGTCGGGCTCGTCGATCGTGCTCGCGGGCGTGGCGATCGCCGCGGTCTTCACGGCGCTGCAGACCAACCTGCAACAGCAGCACGCCGCCGACCTGCAGCCGGTGTACTCGTGGATCCTTGGCAGCTTGTCGGTCGCCTCGTGGTCCGACGTGGGGTTGATCCTGCCCTACGTGCTCATCAGTGCGGTCGTCCTGCTCGCCCATCGGCGGCTCCTCGACGTGCTGCGCGTCGGCGAGGAGGAGGCCGCCGCACTCGGAGTGCATCCCCAGCGGGTGCGTCTGGCCGTGGTGGCCGCGGCTACGCTCGGCACGGCAGCGGCCGTCTCGGTGAGCGGACTGATCGGTTTCGTCGGGATCATCGTGCCCCACATGGTGCGCCTCACGACCAACGCGAGCTACCGCGTGGTGCTACCGGTCTCGATGATCAGCGGCGCCTCCTTCCTCATCCTCGCCGACCTCGGCGCGCGGATGCTCGACGCACCGGGCGAGGTGCCCCTCGGTGTGGTGACGGCGTTCATCGGCGGCCCATTCTTCATCTTCGTCCTGCGCTCGCGCCGCAGTCACCTGGGCGTGCTCTGATGGCCGCGCTCGCCGAGGCGGACTACGTCATCGAGCTCGAGTCGCTGAGCGTGCGTTACTCGAACACGCTCGCCCTGCGCGCCGTGAGCGACGCGGTCCAGCCGGGCGAGTGGCTTGGGGTCATCGGGGCCAACGGCGCGGGCAAGAGCACGCTGCTGCGGGCCCTGGCGCACCTCGTGCCCTACGAGGGTGTCGTGCGGATCGACGGCGCCAACGCCGCGCCGCTGTCGCGACGACACTTCGCACGTCTGGTCGCCTTCGTCCCTCAGAAGCCCGAGCTGCCCCAGCAGATGCGCGCGATCGACTACGTGGTGCTCGGACGAACCCCGCACCTCGGTTACTTCGGCGTCGACGGTGACCTCGACCGGTCCCGGTGCGTGTCCCTGCTCGAACGCCTTGGCCTGGGCGCAAAGATTGAGCGCACGCTCGGCACCATGTCCGGCGGCGAGCTCCAGCGCCTGGTGCTCGCGCGGGCCCTCGCCCAAGAGGCGCCGGTGCTACTGCTCGACGAGCCGACGAGTGCCCTCGACCTCGGTCGGCGTGTCGAGGCCCTCGAGCTCGTGGACGAGCTGCGCCACGAGCGCGGGCTAACGGTCATCAGCGCCCTGCACGACCTCACCCTCGCCGCCCAGTTCGCTACTCGCCTCCTGCTGTTGCACGAGGGGTCGGTGGTCGCGACCGGCAGCCCCGTCGAGGTCCTCGACGAGACGGCCCTCGGGCACTACTTCGGGGCCCGGGTCCAGGTGCTACTAAGCGAAGGCGAACTCATCGTGATCCCACGGCGACGATCAGAGAGGAAACCATGACCGAAGAACCCCGTGAGGCTCCGTCGGCCCCGCCGCTGCACCGCGCCACCTCGGTGGTGTTGGTAAACACTGGCGATGGCAAGGGCAAGTCCTCGGCCGCCTTTGGCGTGATGGGCCGCGCCTGGGCGCGTGGGTGGCGTGTCTGCGTCGTTCAGTTCCTCAAAAGCGGCAAGTGGCGTTCGGGCGAGCACAAGCTCGCCGAACACCTCGGCGTCGAGTGGCAGTCCCTCGGCGACGGCTTCACCTGGGAGTCGACTGACATCGATGAGACCATCGCCAAAGGACGTCACGCGTGGTCGGTCGCGCGCGAGCGAATCGAGAGCGGCGACTACGAGCTCGTCATCCTCGACGAGATGACTTACGCGATCACCTACGGCTGGATCGATGTCGAGGAGGTGGTCGCGACCATCACGAACCGTCCCGCCAAGACCAACGTCATCATCACCGGGCGCAACGCGCCCGAGACGATCCTCGCCATCGCCGACACTGCGACCGAAATGCGCGTCATTAAACACGCCTACGACCAAGGAATCCAGACCTCCTTGCGTAAGC
>LMAD01000047.1 GCA_001443545.1 Acidimicrobiaceae bacterium RAAP-2 | reverse complement strand
CCTGAGAAGCGCCCACCGGCAAAGCCCGCTCGGAAACGGGGCAAACAGTGACTCTTCGCAGAGCACGAACTACCGCTAAATAAATACCGAGATATCAGTCGGTCGACCCGCGGAAAGGGAGTCGCATGGCGGTGGCGCGTGAGACAATGGACCCATGCCAAAGTTCAAGGTCGCGGTGGCCGCTCTACTCCTGGCTGGAACGGTTCCGCTATTCGCGGCTTCAACGGCATCCCAGGCGTCGGCGGCTTCAACCTCGATAACCGTGGCCGAGGCGCCTGGCGCTAGTCCGAACTACATCTTTCCGTTTATGAACTGTTCGTACGACACGTCGAACAATGTCAACTACTTTCAACGGCTCCTCTATCGTCCGCTGTACTGGTACGGCGTTGGAACGTCCACTGCGGAGGCACGATCGCTTTCGTTGGCCAATGATCCGGTCTTCGACAAGGCACGGACGACTGCGACCTTCACCGTGAAGCCGTGGCGCTTCGCCAATGGGCAGTACTTGACGGGACGATCCGTGATGTTCTTTTTGAATCTGTGGGTCGCTGACCCCACCGGCTTTTGCCCCTATGAGTCGGGACTGGGGATTCCTGATCAGTTACGGGGGGCGACCGCTTCGGGCAACACCGTTCGCCTATTCTTCACCAAGCCAATGAATCCCACTTGGATCATGAGCAATTTTCTCTCGCTCATCACGCCGTTACCAGAGGTGTGGGATCGCTCGTCAGCCAGTACGATGTCGCACTGTTCATCGGGTAACCCCCGGGCGGCGAGCACGGTGGCGAGTTGTCGAGCGGTCCTGACCTATCTCCAATCCCTCGGGGGCGAGACGTCGACGTTCACGAACGGTTTCTGGCGCAGCGGTGTGGATGGTCCCTGGACTCTGAGCTCGCTCGCTCCGACGGGAACCGCGACGTTCAGCGTGAATCACGCGTACGCGGGCCCCCACCCTCTCCTCACGTCGTTCACGGAGGTCGCCTATCAGTCGGCCGCTCAAGAAGTAAGCGACCTTCAATCTGGCAAGCTCGACGTGGCCAACCTTGACTTCGGATCGCTTTCGGGCGCGGCCGCCCAGGCGAATCTAGGGACCACGTTCACGAAGCTCCTCAGCGCAACCGACAACGTGACCGCGGGGTCCAATTGGTCGATTGCCTACCTGCCGTTCAACTTTGGCACCGCGAATACCGAGCTCTCGCTTGTCCAGCAACCCTACGTACGTGCGGCGATGCAAAGGGGAATCGACCAGGCCGCAATCATCCGAGACGTCTTTGGTGGCTACGGCGAGCCGGGGAATGGACCACTTCCGACCGCGACGACGGGAGCACCTACGCCGGCGGCCCCCGTCTTCGATCCCGCCGGCGCTGAGGCGAGTCTGATTGCGCACGGGTGGAAACTCGTGAACGGAGTACTCACGTGTGTCGTTTCCGGTTCGGGCGTGAGCCAGTGCGGGACCGGCATCGCAACCGGATCCCCGCTAACCATGACGTTGCTGACGTCGAATTCGTCGCCGCAGTTCACTCGTGAGGTCAACGCGATCATCGCCGACTGGAAGTCACTCGGAATTGTCGTCAACGTGCAGTTCGCCAGTTACGCGCGGGCGGTCACGGCGTGCGCGTCCACGACGGCTCAGCTGTGCGCGTGGGATTCGGGGTGGTCCTACAACCCCTCGGTGCTGCCGACGGGCGAACTGCTCTTTGCGTCAACGGGGTCGTCCAACGTGGGGCGATATAGCAACCCGCTGGTTGACGCATTGATCACCCAGACGATGCGCGCCAACGTGTCGTTGACTCGGTACGCAACAGTCGTCGCCGCCTCGTCGCCGGCGATATTCATCCCGCATGGCCAGTCCTTGACGGAGAGCGCCAAGAACCTGGCGAGTACGGTGGGGCTAGCCCCGAATCCGTTGGGATCGTTCACCCCCGAGTACTACCACTGGTAGGAGATTTCGAACAGCGCGTCGTGCGTACGCGACGCGCATCGACCGAGACCGGGTTGTCGCACATGGCAGATGGTCGCAGTGGTGGGGACGGCATCGGGTAGTGGCCCTGAGGGTTGATCGCCACACCTGGATTATCGCGAAGCCCCGATGAAGTTCGTGAGGCGCAAAATCTTGCGTCATCCCGAGGTTGCCCAGAGGTAACACGTTGGTGACCAGGTATGTTGTCAGGCAAACTCATCGGTCACGCGATACGGAAATCCCGTCACCTACTGCTAACATTCGCTCGTGCTGCAGTACATCATTCGTCGACTCTTCCAGTCCTTCCTGGTCCTGCTGATTGTCATGTTCTTCACGTTCTCCCTTCCGTATTTCCAACAGGAAGGGATTCTCGCTCCCGCGTACGCGATCTTGGGTACGAACGCGACGAAGGCGAGGGTGGCTTACTGGGGCATACAGCACGGCATGAATCACCCATTCTTCGTCCGATTCTGGAACTACTTCCTCCAAACCTTCGTCCACTTCAATTTGGGCACGTCGTATAAGCAAAACATGACCGTGTGGCAGATCATCTCCCTCTACGTTCCGCGAACGGTCTGGTTGGCGGCGGCGGCCCTGTTTCTCACAGTCCTGATAGCGATTCCACTCGGGATGTACCAGGCCGCCCGGCGCAACACCATCGTCGACTACGCGGCAACGGGTTCGGCGTTCGTGCTCTACGCAATGCCGTCGTTCCTGCTCTGCTTGTTGATGATGGACTTGTTCAGTTTCCATTGGCCGCACCTCCCGGCCTCGCCGCCATCGAGTGTCGCGCCGTGGGCGATGTTCACTGATCCAAAGGGATTTATCCTTCCAGTCGCCAGCCTCACCCTGCTTTCGGTGGCTGGTCTGAGTCGGTTCATGCGTGGCACCGTGCTCGAAGTGCTCGTCCAGGACTACATCCGCACCGCCAGGGCCAAGGGGTGCTCGAATAGCCGGGTCTTAATGCGACACGCGTTCCGTAACGCGCTCGGTCCGATTGTGACGATCCTGGGCCTTTCCATCCCCGCACTGTTCGGCGGCGCGCTCATCATTGAGAGCGTCTTCAACTACGAGGGCCTCGGCATACAGACCGTGAACGCCGCGTTGAACGTCGATGTGCCAACGGTGCTGGGGATTACGCTGCTCGTCACCATCATGACCTTGCTCGGAAACTTGATCGCCGACGTAGTGCTCGGCCTGGTGAATCCCCGTATTCGAATCGAAGGAAAGAGTTCGTGACCGTCGTCACTGCCAGTAGTCCCGACAGCCCTGCCCTGGTCGGCGACTCGATCATCGAGCCCCTGTGGCGCCAGCGCGTGCGGATCTTTATGCATAACAAGCTCGCGGTGGCTTCCTTGGCCTACGTCGTGCTGATTACGCTCTTCTGCTACTTGTGGCCGATTTTCCACCCTTCCAACCAAACCAACCAGGCGGCGACGTTCAACGTCACGTGGAACGCGCCACCCTCGTTTCACAACCCGTTGGGCACCGACTCGAGTGGGTTCGACGAGTTGGGAAGAATCGCCTACGGCGGTGAGTACTCACTTGCGTTGGGCTTCCTCGCGGGCTTGATCACCATTATGGTGGGCACCATCTACGGGATGGTCTCTGGGTTCTTCGGTGGCGTGACCGACTCGATCATGATGCGTATCCTGGACGCCTTCCTTTCGATTCCGTACTTGTTCTTGCTCATTGCACTGGTCACTATCTTCAATCGGACGACCATGTTGCTGATCTTGATCATCGGGTTCACCGGCTGGTGGGGCAACGCCCGAATCATTCGCGGTGACGCCCTACTCATTCGGAATCTCGAGTACTCGCAGGCGGCACGGTCCATGGGTGCGGGACGCATGCGGATCATTCGTCGACACGTGTACCCGAACTCAATCAGCAATATTGTCACCGTCGCGACGTTCTCCATCGCCGATGCGATCTTGTTCCTCTCGGCTCTCGGGTTTTTGGGACTCGGAATCGTGGCGCCACAGACCGACTGGGGAACGATGCTGCAACAGGGGACGGAACAGTTGCAGAATGGCTACTGGTGGGAGATTTACCCGCTCGCGGCCGTCTTTATCCTGGTGGTTGTGGCTATCAACTACATCGGAGATGCGCTGCGGGACATCTTCGAGGTTCGACTCATCGAGCGGTAGGCGCCGGTAGCCATCTCGGTTGTCTACGGGTGGTTCCGAAGTGCGTGTGATTGCCGTCGGGGCGTCGTCGCCCGGTTACGTTGCGTCGATAGCTTGAACGCCACCGGTCAGTCTCGATGACGCAAATCACTTGAGCGAGGTGGCCGTGGGTTACCGGACCGACGAAATCTAACGGGCGTTGATGGATACGGGCGTGCGCAACGGGAAGTGGCACGCCGCGCGATGGGTCTCACTGAAGTACTGGAATTCAGGCTCTTCGTTCGCGCAGATGTCCTGTGCCCGTGGACAGCGGGTACGGAACCGACAGCCCGATGGGGGATTGACGGGAGAGGGTAGCTCACCCTTAACCTGGCGGCCCCGTCGCTCTCGCGACAACACGGGATCCGGAACGGGGACGGCGTCCAGGAGTCCTTGAGTGTATGGGTGCGCCGACGAGCGGAACACGGACTCGGCGTCACCGATCTCGACCAACTTGCCCAGGTACATGACGCCAATGGAGTCGGCCATGTAGTACACCACCGCGAGATCGTGGCTGATCATTACGTAGGAGAGGCCGTGCTGGCGCTGCAGATCCTTCATCAAGTTGAGGATCTGGGCCTGGATCGATACGTCCAACGCAGAAACCGGCTCGTCGGCGATGACTAGTTTTGGGTTGAGTGCGATAGCTCGGGCGAGGCCGATTCGTTGGCGCTGACCACCGGAGAACTCGTGCGGGTAGCGGTCGGCCGCTGTTGGTTCAAGCCCGACCGTCAATAGGAGCTCGGCGACTTTGCGGCGCTGCTCGGCGGCGTTGCCTTCGTGCTGGATCGAGAGTGGTTCGCGGATGATTTCGCCGACTTTCATTCGCGGATTCAACGATGAATACGGGTCCTGAAACATCATCTGTCGGTTACGACGCTCGTCCTTGGTGGGCTTGTGACCCTTGGCCGATACCTTCTTGCCCTGGAAGGCAATCTCGCCGCTCGTAACGTCTTCCAGCCCGACGATGAGTCGACCCACGGTGGTCTTTCCGCAGCCGGATTCCCCGACGAGTCCGAAAGTCTCACCCTGCTTGATGGAGAAGGAGATATCCGACACCGCGTGGATGGCGCCGACTTGGTGACGGATCAGCCCCTGCTTGATCGGGAACTCCTTGACGAGGTTGTCGACGCGCAGAATCTCAACGTTCGAACCAGCGGTGGTTGAGGCCGCCTCGGCCGTTCGAATAGTGACCTGGGGCCCGTTGACGGGGTGGAAACAGGCGTAACCATGGGCGTCCAACACGGTGAAATCCGGTTCTACCCTTCGACAGCCATCCTGCGCGAAGAGGCAGCGGGGCGCGAAGCGGCATCCGATGATCTCCTTGGTCAAGTCCGGTGGCAGGCCAGGAATCGACGTGAGGTGTGACTTGGACGCCGTCTCGATGCTGGGCATTGACGCCAGCAGCGCCTGTGAGTACGGGTGGTGCATCGTGGAGAACAGGGTGTCGGTCGACGCTTCCTCGACCTTCCTGCCGCCGTACATCACGACGACGCGGTTCGCGCGTCCGGCAATCACCCCCATGTCGTGGGTGATCAGCAAGATGCCCATGTTCAGTTCGCTGCGCAAGTGGTCGAGGAGGTCGAGAATCTGCGCTTGGATGGTGACGTCGAGTGCGGTGGTCGGTTCGTCGGCGATGAGCAATTTGGGCGAGCAGACGAGGCCCATCGCGATGATGACGCGTTGACGGAGACCGCCGGAGAGTTCGAACGGATACTGGTTGAGTCGCTCGGCCGGTCGAGGCATCTCGACCATTTCAAGGACTTCAATTGCCCGTCGACGAGCGTCGGCCTCGCTTGCCCCGGTGTGGATACGTAAACCCTCCGCGATCTGGCTACCGATCTTCGTCGTGGGGTTGAGCGAACTCATGGGGTCTTGAGGGATTAGCGCGATCGTGCGGCCGCGTTGGTGTTGCATCTGGCTCTCGGAGAGGTCGAGCAAGTTGACACCGTCGAACATGATCGAACCCGACGTAATCTTCCCGCTCCCGGGAAGCAGTCGCATGACTGCGAGGCCGGAGGTTGTTTTGCCGCACCCCGACTCACCGACGAGTCCGACGCACTCGCCGGGTTCGATATCCATTGAAAAGTCATCGACCGCCGTCGCGAATGAACGGCGAGTGGTGAATTGAACCTTCAGATTCGAAACCGAAAGCAACGGCGACATAGGCACCGAGTCTACTCACTGATGGCCTATGGATTCGGGCGCAACGGACGCATTGATTGAGCCAGCGGTTGCGAAATCAGGCCGTTGGGGTGGACCATCACTCGAGTGCTTGGCTCGTCGTCGACGGTGAGGTCATCGCTCCCGGAGTGGGGGGAATCACCCCTCCCTTCACCGGCCGCGCCAGTACGGTGGCCCACCAATTCAGGGGCAGCTGAATACGAGAGGCATCGACAAAAAGACCCCCGGTCGAATTGACCGGGGGTCTTTTTGTCGATAGTTCTGGACGGTTCTCGTCTAGAAGTGCATGTACTCCGGCATGAAGTTCTGCAACACGCTTGGCACGAGCGAACCCTTGGGACCCTTCAAGGTCTTGATGACTTCGGCAATCGCGGTCTGCGTCGGCTGGTACAGCGTCGGCACTTGCTGTGCGGCGTACTGCGCGTAATTGGTAAGCGTGGAGTTACCGGCGAAGGTGGCCTTGATGATCGAGTCCATCTTCGGGTTGGAGTAACTCCCGTTGTTCGAGCCCGCACCGGTGTACAGCAGCTCCTCACCCGACGGGTAGTAGTCAGGTGCGTAAATCCAGCCGGCACCCCAGCTGCAGATCTCCCACTTCTGGGTACCTGACTGGCCACAGCCGCTGATCACGTTGTTGAAGGTGTTGGTGGAGGTCGTCGTGTTGATACCGATCGTCTTCCAGTCCGACACCTCAGCGTTAACGGTGTCCGTGAGAGCGGGAGCCCCGGAGCTGTACTCGTAGGTGAGGTTCAACTTCGTCCCCGCCTTGACGCCAGCGCCACAGGTCGAGGAACTCGTCCCGGGCTTCACGCAGGTCATGACGCCACCCTTGATCGCCCAACCGTGTGAAGTCAGCAATGACTTGGCCTTGGAGAGGCTAAAGGGATACGGATTGCTGATCGGCTTCGCGATCGACGAGGGCGCAGCGTAGGGAACCGGGCTGAACGTCGGGATGCCGTATCCCTTGAAGATCTTCTGGATGATCCCGTTCTGGTCGGTGGCCGTCTGGAGCGCCTGACGGAAGTACAACTGGTTGAACACCGCTTGGAGCGGGTTGCTCTTGGCGAAGTTCAACGGGTCGTAGTTATAGGCCCACGAGAGCCCAGAAACCAAGTTGTACTTACCAGCGAGTGCCGGGATGTTCTTGCCAGCCTGGCCAATCCCCTTCGCGGGCGACGTGATCTGGGTCGAGTCAACGTAGCCGAGGTCGACGGTTCCAGCACGTAGGGCGTTGAGTTCCGCCGAAGTCGAGGCGAAGGGAATCTCCTTCACCATGGCGACCTGGGCCTTCTGGGGCCCCGAGTACTTCGTGTTGGGCACGAACGTGACGTCGCCGAGGGTGTCCATGGCCGACAGCTTCCAGGGACCATCGACGCCGCTCTGCCACATGGTGTCGGTGTAGGTGCTGATCTTGGAGGACTGGGCGTCGAGGTACTTCTCGACCGCGAGGCACGCCGTGTCAGTCGCCTTAGCGCCGAATGCCCCCGTGGCGCACGTGGAGGTCTTGCCCGGTGCGGTGATGTCCCATGAGTTCGGGAACGGGGTGATCTCGGACAGGTAGTTGTAGAGCAGCCAGTTCTGGTTGATCGGCTTGTTGAAGGTCATGGTCACCGTGTTCCCGGAACCCTTCGCGCTGGTCACCTGGTCGGGAATACCGTATCCGGGGACGTATCCAGCGTAGGACTTCGGGTCGGCCTTGTAGAGGTTGAGGAAGAACATGACCGACTGCGCGTTCACCGTTTGACCGTCGGCGAACTTCCAGCCCTTCATCTTGATGACCAATTTCTTGTTGTTGTTGCTCCAGATCGGTGAATTGGCCAGGGACACCTTGGGCTGGTAGGCCGGTGAGGCGCCGTATCCGAACCAATACATCGGGCGGAACATCAACATCTGGAACTGGTTAAGGGTCGAGACCGAGAAGTTCGCGAATCCCACGTAGGGGAAGATGTAGTTGGGAGGCGTCTGAGGAGCCTCCGCAAACGTGATGGTCCCCTTTGGCGCGGAGGCGCCGATTGGGCTCGGGCTAGCCATTGTGAGACCCAGCGCTAACGAACTGGCGGATATCGCCAGCGTCGCGCCGAGCCGTAACCTTCGACGAACATTCATTGAGTGAACCTCCCCTAGTGGACACATCGATGTGGCCAGTTCTCGCCACCGTTTTGTGACGATTTCCTCACCTTATCCCACTCTTATGTTCGAGTGGTGTGGCAGGAGCGCCAATTCATCGTTACGAAATCACAATTTATTATTACGAAATCAATTGAAAAAATTAGGAGTGACCGGCGATTGGGCGACCGGGGAACTCACCGACTCGGTTCCGCGCTCGGAGCGGGGAGCGAACTGCGCGCCGGAACGTCGATCGGGGGAGTGGTTGGCATCGCGACGCTCGACCATCGATCGGCGCCCGGCGGACGATCACGTCGATTTAGGGAGATTCATCGCAGCGCGGCGGTGAGAATCTCCGAAGTGCTCGGGCACGTGAAGTGGAATCCGAGTTCGGACAATCTGGTGGGGAGTACCCGCTGGCTGGCGAGAACCGCCCCGTGGGCGAGCTCGGGTCCGAGGGCCACTGAGAGGGCGACGGCCGGTACGCGCAGGACCGCCGGTCGGTGCAGGGCGCGCGCCAGGGTTCGGGTGAATTCGCGATTGGTGACGGGTTGCGGTCCCGTGAGGTTGACGGGTCCGGCGATTGGTCGGTCGATGAGTCGCATGATCGCTCGGACTTCGTCGGCGAGCGCGATCGGGCTGATCCACTGGTTCCCGTCGCCGAGCAATCCGCCCAGGCCCGCCTTGAACAGTGGCAACTGTCGTTTCAGCGCGCCACCTCCAGCACTCATGACGATGCCGGTTCGCAGCAGGGTAACGACCGTCCCTTGGTCGCTGGCCGGTTGGGCCGCCTCCTCCCACGCCCGGCAGACGTCGGCCAAGAAATCGTCCCCGGCCGTCGATGTTTCGTCCAGGATCTCATTCGCCCGAGAGCCGTAGTAACCGATGGCCGAACCACTGGCGAGGACGCCGACGCCACTCGGTAGCGATCGGACCACCTCGACGAGGAGTGACGTTGAAGTCAGGCGGGATTGGCGGATCAACGTCTTGCGCTGGGTACTCCAGCGATGGTCTCCGATGCCGGCGCCGGCGAGGTTCACGATGGCGTCGAGACCACCGACCCGTCGCAGATCGTCTTCGTCGAGGCGGCCGTTCGACGGGTCCCATCGGATGGCCTCTCCGGTCGCGGCGCCGCCCGAGGGTCGGGTGAAGGTGACGACGGTATCGCCACGTTCTACCAGCGCGGCGGCGGTCGCCCGCCCGATGAGTCCCGACGCTCCCGTTAGGCCGACGCGCATAGTTCCCTCCAGGATTGCTCGATCAGTCGGGCCAGTTGGTCGGGGTGGCTCAAGTGAGCCCCGTGTCCGGCCTCGGCGAGCTCGACCGCACCGATGAGCGGGTTCAGTGCACCGAGGAGCCGCGTGAGCTCCCGATAGTACGGCGCGCGCTCCCAGCCACCGAATGCGTAGCGTGCCGGTACCGCGAGGTCCTCGAGGTGAAATGGCGCGGGTCCCGTCAGGACCGATAGGTCCGCCACGAGGGCCGGTCCGTCGAGGCGCCGTGATTCGCGTTCAGCCGGACTCAATCGGTCCCAGGTCTCCGACGAAACCATCCGCTTGAAGAATCGCTCCGCCTCCTCGGCCGGATCCGCCCCGGTCGAGATTCGAGCGTGGTCTCGCGCGAGGACCCAGGGCAACGGCGCTTCGAAATTGACGATCTGGACGAAGAGCCCGGGTTCACGCACGGCGGCGCCGAAACTCACGACGCCACCGAAGCTGTGGCCGAAGGCGATGACCGGTCGGTCGGCGGCTTCGAGTCGCGCCAGCGCGACGAGGTCGAGGATGTGACCCTCGAGCGTGAGCGGTCCCCGTTGACGTGAGCCCTGGTATCCACGGCGGTCATAGGTGACGACGTCAAAGTGCTCGAGGCGACGCGCGAGGCGCGCGAATGAGCCACCACGGTCGAGCCCACCGTGAACGCACAGCAGTGTCGCCTCGGGGCGCTCGACTCGTCGTTCGGCCACCGCCAGGCCGTGAATCGGTGACTCGACGGCGTGCAGGCCGCTTGGTGGGGCGGGCGGGGTCACCTAGGCA
>LMAD01000046.1 GCA_001443545.1 Acidimicrobiaceae bacterium RAAP-2 | reverse complement strand
GGGATAATCACGACGAACTTCGGCGAGGTTCGGTGCATTACGAGGAGGGGGACCCAGCGTGCATGTGGGTGGCCCTTTGGCTCCGCCATGACCGATGGGGTCGAATGCACGTTATCTCGACCAATACTCGGTTTGAAGAGGGCACGGAGCTCCTCGTCGATCGCGCAGGCGCGGCCATCGCCCTCGCCTTGCTGAACGAAAAAGATGCGGCTCATATGGCGGACAGAGCTCGAGCTGCTCTGCTCGGTGAAGCGGTAGTTGGCCGATACGGTTCCGGAGCCGAGTTCCTGCGTCGTGCGCAGAGCCTTGGTAGTGATCTTGGTAGTGGCCCACTTATGGCCATTGCGCTTGAAACGCGAGAGATCAAGACGATCGGCAATTCTCGCGATCTGACCGAGGAAGATCGACTTCAATTACGTCTCAGCATCGCCGATGAACTTCGTAAGGCGGCCAGCACATTCAAATGTACTGCTCTCGTGGCGCCGAGTGGTGATCGCGTAATCGCAGTCATTTCCGATTCGCGGAAAGGCAATTTAGTTCAACTATCAGAAAACATTATTAATGCTGCCGAACGCTCGTTTGCCAAGAATCACCCTTCCGAGGCAGTGATTGCTGGAACGAGTCAGGAACTGTCGGCGGACGCGTTACCCAAGGCAATTGAAGAGGCAACAACTGCTCTCGCCTTTGGCCGACGCAGCGATACGGCACCTCGATTACATCACTACGCCGATTTGGGTACGTACCAACTACTCGTTTCGCTTTCACAAGGGCCGGAACTCGCGAAATTCGTGGAGTATGAACTTCGAGCGCTATTGGATCACGATTCACAATCGCGAGGCAAGTTGCTACCGACGTTACATGCGTACTTGGCAAACGCAGGTCGGAAATCAGAAACGGTGAGGGAACTTAGTGTCCAACGGCGAACCCTTTACGCGCGTTTGGCAAAGATTGAAAAGATTCTCGGACGAAATCTAGAGGAGAGTGACACTCGAACGCGATTGTCGCTAGCGCTCCAAGGCCTGGAGTTGCTTCATAATCAAAGTAAATGGCATCAAAGCTGACGAAACTTCGCATAGCATCATCGAGCGTTTGAAAACGACAGTTCCGTTAGGCATGGCGATAGTGACCTTTCTGACGCTCGGTGCTCTCGAACTCACTCACCAAGCAGGGTTCGGCGAGCGTCTTTCAAGAGAAGGACCAGATGAAGTTCATCGGTGGGGCTCTGCTCCAGTTCGGGAATGAGGTGAAGGTAGAAGTCGCGGGCCACGGCGCTCTCCGCGTGGATCAAGAGTCCTCGGCAACCAATGTCATCACTGATCGTTAGCAAGCGAGTCACGGCGTCCACCAGAAGAGCGGCGCCCAGTCCCTTTCCTTCATGTCTGGAATCAACGCCCAGTCGAGCTAGCAGTGCCACCGGTTGCGGATATCGTCCGGCCCCTTTTTTCAGGCGATCGGGCGCCGCCGAAAGTTCCAACTGGGCCATGCACCACGCATAGTAGGCGACTACTTTCGAGTCACCTTTTCGCGTGACAACGAATACCCGAGTCGTACTCGACGACGCTGACTGCATGGCGTGACGACGAAGCCACTGAGTCTGCTCAGTTGACGTGCAACTGAACCCCTCGACGCTGTCGGTTACGGTGAGTAGCCGAGGTGGCCGGTACAGAGAAGTCACCCGCCGAATGGCGATGGTCGATTCATTAGCTGACGCAGACCATCCAGTTCGCGCGCGGGCAGTTCATTCATCTTGTCCCACTGGGTCGCCGCCTCGCTCGAGAGAACGAAGCGGTCACGATCTGCCAGGACTTGGCGCGAGGCGTCTACCAGGTTCGTCACAACAAAGGAAGTGAGGTCGGTCCCTGACGCGTCGACTGCACGATTGATGAGATTGCGCTCTTCGGCCGTTGTCCTCACCTCAAGTCGCTCACTCCTCGTTCGAATGGATGCCTTCATGACTCTTCTCTCACGTTAGTTGTACGGCCATTGTACGGCCACTTTGAGAAGCTGTCAAGGTGAACTCGATTGGGATTCCCAACGGACATTGCGCAAATGGATGAACTCTTCACGCGACGAAGTGACTCGCCGTTCAGGTAAATCCGTCCTAGATCCAGCTTTCGCAACCGGATATGAGCGGGAAACAGTACCTGGTGAAAAGGCCAGCCGACCCGTCGTAAGAGGTTCCCGCGGTAGCCCCGATGTCATACCCATGGCGTACGCTCATCTCGTGTCCTCGCCGCACTACGAAGGTTGGAATACCTCTCTCCCAAGTTCGAGAGACGCCGGTGACTAGCCAGTACGACGAACTCGCCCACCTGCGGGTCCAGCACCCTGCGTGGACGCTGCTTCGCTCGAACAACGCCGCGCTCGTCCTCAGTTTCCTGGGCCGAGTGTTCGTTGACAACAACTCCAGCGACCTTCCGGCTTCTTTGCTCACGGCCGCACTGGACGAGGAACTATATGCGCTGAACCAGCGCCTCGGTGAGGACAGTTTCCCCAAAACCGCGTCGGCATACTTGGACGACTGGGCGTCACCGGACCACGGCTGGCTTCGCAAGTACTATCCAGCGGGGTCTGACGAGGCGCATTTTGACCTCGCCCCAGCCGTCGAAAAGGCGCTCCTCTGGGTACGAGACCTCCCTGCGCGCGAGTTCATCGGAACGGAGTCGCGCCTGAACACCATCTTCGACTTACTTCGCCAAATGGTTTTTGGCGCGGAGGATGACCCCGAACGCCGCCTCGTCGAGTTGCGGCGACGGCGAGCTGAAATCGATGAAGAGATGGCCCGGGCCGAACGTGGGGAGATTACGGTGCTTGACGCCGTAAGCCAGCGTGACCGGTACCAACAGTTCGCCCGTACGGCACGAGAGTTACTCGCCGACTTTCGAGAAGTGGAGGAGAACTTCCGCAAGCTTGACCGCAACCTGCGCGAGCAGATTGCCGGCTGGACCGGATCGAAGGGCGCGCTGCTCGATGAGGCGCTCGGCAGTCGTAACGGCATCGCCGAGTCCGACCAGGGCCGAAGCTTTCAGGCCTTCTATGACTTCTTGCTGTCGTACCACAAGCAGGCTGAGCTAACCGAACTGCTCGAACGACTACAGCACATCGAAGATCTCGGACGCCAGGACGGCCGACTTAGCCGAATTCACTTCGATTGGATTGACGCCAGTGAGCGCACTCAGGCCACTGTCCGCCTACTATCAGATCAACTCCGGCGCTTTCTCGATGATCAGGTGTGGCTGGAGAATCGTCGGGTCTTCGATCTGCTTCGCGCCATCGAAGCCAAGGCCCTGCGCGTTCGTGACCAGGCCAGCCCGGCGGTGAGCATGGAGCTTGACGACACCAGCCTCGCGCTCAGCCTGCCCATGGAGCGTCCGCTGTACCGGCGAACGCTGCGGGCACCGCTGGAGAGCGAATCAATGGAGCAGGGAAGCAACGACTTCGACTCCTCAGCCATGCTGGATCAGCTCTACGTCGACCGCGACTTGCTCGCTCAACGGGTGCTGAGTTCGCTGGGCCGTCACGATCAGGTCAGCCTCAGCGAGGTGATCATCGGCGAACCGCTGGAGCAGGGCCTGGCCGAACTGATTGGCTACCTGTCGCTCGACCAACCCGGGCTCTCCGTTATCTTCGACGAAGAACGACGCGAGCGCATTGGGTGGAGCGCTGCGGACGTGGAGCGCGTGGCCGACCTGCCACGGGTCAACTTCAGCCGGGACCGATCGGAGACGCCGTGACCGACATGATGCTCGTCGCAAATACCCAACCATCGGACCTATCCCTGGTTCTTATCCAACTCATGAAAGGACCCCTGTACCGCGACACCCACGAGAAACTCTGGGGTCTCTTGCTCGGAGTGCGCCACGAGGTCAGCGACTACGTGACGGTGCTCGGGCTGAACGCCGTGATCGATGAAGCCGAGGGCTACGCCTACCTGCGCAGTCGTCCCATCGACGACGACGTTGAGTTTCCTCGACTGGTAGCCCGGCGCGCCCTCTCCTTCCACGTCAGCGTGCTGCTGGCCCTGCTGCGTAAACGTTTGGCCGAGTTCGACGCCAGCAGCGCGGATATCCGACTGATCCTGAGCCGCGATCAAATGGTAGAGATGCTCCGGTTGTTCATGCCCGACTCCACGAACGACGCTCGACTAGTGGACACAATCGACGCCCACATCAACAAGGTGACCGAACTCGGTTTCCTTCGCCGACTGCGCGACGAACAAGACCTCTTCGAGGTCCGACGAATCCTGAAGGCCTATGTCGACGGGCAGTGGCTCTCTCAATTCGACGCCCGACTGGACGAATACTTGACTGAGCTGAACCGCGTCGAGGAGTCTGGCTGATGTCGCCGCTGTTCAGCCTGATCGACCTCGACGACGGGCTGCCCGACCGACTCTCCGGAAGTCGTCTGCAGCGACTCGAAGTCTTCAACTGGGGAACCTTCGACCAAAAGGTCTGGTCGTTCGAGCTCGGGGGTCGCAACGCGCTGCTGACGGGCGACATTGGCTCGGGCAAATCCACGCTCGTCGACGCGATCACCACACTGCTCCTACCGGCGAACAAAATCTCCTACAACAAAGCTGCCGGTGCCGAGACCCGTGAGCGCGATCTGCGATCCTACGTGCAGGGACACTACAAGTCCGAACGAAACGAGACGACGGGGGTCTCTCGTCCAGTCGCCCTGCGTGACACCCGGAACTTCTCGGTCATCTTGGGAGTCTTTGCCAACACCGGCTACGCCACCACGGTCACCTTGGCCCAGGTGTTTCGCACCAAAGACATGGGCTCGGGGCAGCCCGAGCGGTTCTTCGTTGTCGCCGACTGCGACCAGTCGATCGCTAAGGACTTCTCCGAGTTCGGCACCGAGTTCAACTCCTTGAAGCGCCGACTACGCGATGGAGGCGCGAGGGTCTACGACAGCTTCCCCGAGTACGGCCGGGACTTCCGACGCCACCTCGGCATCGAATCCGAGCAGGCGATGGAACTCTTCCATCAGACGGTATCTATGAAGGCGGTCGACAACCTCAACGACTTTGTTCGCAGCCACATGCTCGAGCCCTTCGACACCAAGAATCACATCGCCGCGTTGATCGAACACTTCGATAACCTCACCCAGGCCCACGATGCGGTGTTGCGGGCGAGGGCCCAGCTGGAACTGCTCCAGCCGCTGGTCGCAGACCTCGACTCCTACGACCAGATATCGAGCGAGCGAGCGACCCTCGAGCACCAACTCGCGGCCTTGCCCTTGTACTTCGCTGACCGAACGAGCCAAGCCCTTCTCTACGAACTCGAAGTACTGGCGGTCCAGTTGCACGATCTGAGTCAGGAACTCGAGTCGGTCGAAGTGAGCGTCAGGGATCTGCGCGAAACCGAGGCGCAGTTGAATCTACAGATTGCCGGAATCGGTGGTGACCGGCTGGCCGACATAGAGAGATTGATCGAGCGCCACCAGCGGGACAAACCAATTCGCCAGGCAAAGTTCGACCACTTCAACACCTTGTTGGCGCAGGTGGGCATGGAGCAGGTGTCGGTCGCCGAGCAGTTCCTCACTACCCGCGAGCGGGCCGCCGCCAGGCAAATGGAATTAGAGAGTGAGCACATCGCCATCGAGAATGATCTCAATGAGCGACGATTCGAGCAACGCTCGATCAACGAGGAATCCGAAGGAGTAAACAAGGAACTGCACAGTCTCCAGACACGTCGCAACAACATTCCCCGTGACAACCTCGAGTTGCGCCAGCGCCTCTGCGACGACCTCGCCATCGAACCCGACCACCTACCCTTCGCCGGCGAGTTGGTCCAGGTCCTCGAAGAAGCAAGCCAATGGGAAGGTGCGGCCGAGCGCGTGCTGCACAACTTCGCCCTGTCGCTGCTGGTTCCCGACCAACACTACGAAGCCGTCGCGGCCTGGATCAACGACCATCATCTAAACGCTCGAATCGTCTACTACCGAGTGCCCGCCCGGTTGGCACCCACGACCTTGCCCGAGCGCCGGTCGGCCCATCCCCTATTGGTCGACATGCTCGAGCTCAAACCCGAGTCGGGATTCGAGGCGTGGTTGAAGGCCGAGCTCGCTCGGCGCGCCAACCACGCCTGCGTGGACACCATCGATGATTTTCGCACCAGCCAGCGGGCGGTCACCCGAGCTGGACAGATCAAGGACAGGGAACGCCACGAAAAGGATGACCGCCGGCCCATCGACGACCGCCGAGAGTACGTGCTCGGTTGGACGAATCAGGGAAAAGTTGACGCGCTACTCGCCCACGCCGCCACGTTGCAGGAGCGGCTGAACTTCTTCTCGAGCGTCATCGCAGACCTCGCGAAACGCGACGAGACGGCCTCGCTCCAACTCCGGTCGTTGGCTCGTCTTGGCGAGCACTCGAACTGGGACGACCTGGACTGGCAAAGTCTGGTGAGTGAAATTGCGGCGCTGCACGCCGAACAACGACGCATCACGTCGTCATCGGACACACTGGCCCTCCTCACATCCGAGCGCGAACGAGTCCGCCAAGAGGTCGCCAATCACGAGCGCTCACGTGACGGCTTCCAGCGAGACCGGGGCGCCGCCGAGGGCCGACGAGACACCGCCGTGGCCGAGCTGGACCGCGTCAGAGCGATGTTGTCCAATGCGCAGGCCGTAGAGGTTGCGACTGAATCGTTCGGCTTAATTGACGCGGCGGTCGCCTTCGAGCTCGACGGATCAGCGCCGGACGCCGTGCACCTCACCACGGTCCATCATTCCATCAACGCATTCCTCGTGCAACAGCTCAACACGATCACCAAACAAGAGAGTTCGCTCGGGCAGCGCATCGTAAGGTCGATGGGCACATTTCGAGGGAAGTACCCTCACGAAACCACCGAGTTTGACGACGCGCTCGCGTCGGCTCGAGAGTACCGTCAGCTCCATCAACGAGTGGCCAACGACGATCTCCCCCGCTTCGAACGCGAGTTCAAGGACTATCTCAATCAAAACGCGATCCGCGACATCGCCGGATTCTCGGCTCAACTCAACAAGCACGAGAAGCAGATCAAAGACCGCATCGAGACCATCAATGAATCATTGGCCGGTATTGACTATAACGACGGTCGCTACATCCGACTTATGGCGAGCCAGACGACCAACACCGAGGTGCGCCAGTTCCGTGCAGACCTGCGCACGTGCACCGACAACGTAATCGGTGGAGGTGCCTCGGATCAGTACTCTGAAGAGAAGTTCCTTCAGGTCAAGCGAATCATTGACCGGTTCAAAGGTCGAGAGGGCACTACCGAAGTGGATCGTAATTGGACTCGTAGGGTCACCGACGTCCGTCAGTGGTTCCTCTTCTCCGCTTCCGAACGATGGCGATCCGACGACGTCGAGTACGAGAACTACAGTGACTCGGCGGGCAAGTCTGGCGGCCAGAAGGAGAAGCTCGCTTATACGATTCTGGCCGCATCGTTGGCGTACCAGTTCAAGTTGGACTGGGGGGCCGAGCGATCAAAGGCTTTTCGATTCGTCGTCATCGACGAGGCGTTTAGTCGTGGTTCGGAAGTCTCGACCCGCTATGCCTTACGCCTCTTCACCCGTCTCGGGCTGCAACTCCTTATCGTGACCCCACTCCAGAAGATCCATGTGATCGAGCCGCACGTGGCGGCCGTCGGCTTTGTCGACAACCCCAACGGTAACTACTCACGGCTCCAGTGCCTCTCGATTACCGAGTACCGGCGCCGTCGACTCGAGCGCAGCGCCGATGCCGATGCCGATGCCGATGCCGATGCCGATGCCGATGCCGCGAGTCAGGATACCGCTGAGGGTAGGGACGTTACCGACGACCCCGGCGCATGACCTCCTGGACGAACATCAATGACCTGATCGTTACGTTGCGCAAGCGATGGGCTACGGGACGGTACCTGAGTGACTACGCCGGAAACGTGCCGTGGACACCGATCGAACTCCCCGTGAAGGGACCGTCGGCGAGCGAGCTGCTCGATCAATTCGATGATGCGGTCCGCTGGGCCGATGAATTCCAGCGCGACAGCCATACCGGCGGGGGTGCGGAGCGCTTCGCGGTGACGTACCGCACCGTCAAGGGCAAGAATCTCGGGACCAACTCAGTGCCCGCACGAGTCCGGATCGAGAGCTTCGAGCAACTCTGTGCGCTGATCGGAACGAACCGCGACGTTCGCACACTCAACACAATTCTGAGGCAGACGGAGACGGCGACGCCATCTCTCGTTCCCTGGGTTGTCGCTCATCCCCTGAAAGCCGTTGAGCATCAACGCATCTGGGGAGACGTGTTAGCCGCAGTCACCTGGATGATTACTAACAACACTGAAACCCTCTACCTGCGCCAAATCGACGCTGAGGGTATTGACACCAAATTCGTCGACCACCATCGCAAGCTCCTCGACGAACTCCTGACGACGGTTCTGCCCGAGCACCGGATTGACTCCGACTACAGTGCCGCTGACTTTGCGCGCCGGTTCCGCTTTCGACCGAAGCCGACCTATTCGCGGCTCCGCTTGTTCAACCCACAACCCTCCTTACCGAAGAACCTCAGCGAGATCACATTGCGCACCGAGGAACTTGCCACTCTCGAGCTCGTCGCCGACACCGTTTTTGTCGTCGAGAACGAGATCACCTACCTCGCCTTTCCCGCCGTTGCGAATTCAATCGTCATCTTCGGCTCGGGATTCAGCCTCGCTGCCCTGCGAGACATCGTCTGGATGGATAACAGGAAGATCGTCTACTGGGGTGACATCGACACGCATGGCTTCGACATCTTGCACCGACTTCGGACTCGGTTCGAATCCGTGCAATCAATACTGATGGATCATCAGACACTGCTCGCCCATCCCCGACAGTGGGTAACCGAGCCCAGCCCCACCAACCGAGCGCTGACGAACCTTACCGATGCTGAGAAGGCGCTGTACCACGACCTGATTGAGGACCGTTACGGCCCAGCGGTACGTCTTGAACAAGAGCGAGTCCGCTTTTCATGGCTACAACGGGCACTGGAGCCTTGGCTGTCCTGACCGACTCAACTCCTTCACTTCGGACGTAACGCAATGCCCCGGTGGCCACCCCCAACTCCGAAGCCGGCAGTCTTGATTTGTTGCAGTCGGGTTGCCTGCGCGAAACGACGTGGTGCAAGATTTCAATCGAGAGAACCCACACTTTTTCCCGCAGACCATTCCGACACCACCGGACAGATCCGACCAAGGACGCGCGGATGCCCTTGCATGGGTCCCAAGGTGCCGGGATCGAGATCCGGGCGGCCCACCTGTAAAACAACGGGCTTTCGAGCAGTTCACCCTTCAGAGTCCTCAAAACAGGCCTCCGATTTATCCCACGCATTCTGTTGCGATGGAGCAGTCTCGTACTGGCCTAGGGGCGCTCGCCTTCCGGTCCTTGCTTCCTGTCCGTCAAGGACACAAATTAGATTCGAACTGCCTTACCCATTCACCCCAACGACCATCGAGCAATCAGAGAGTCCGTGCCTACGCCTCCCCCACAATCAACTCTCCAGTTGCGCGTCGAACTGGACGAAATCACGTCCACCGTTTGGCGACGGATCCTCGTGCCAACCGGGGTGAGGATGTCGCGACTGCACGACATAATCCAGGCCGCCATGGGCTGGACTAACTCACTTGCACGCCTTCACCGTCGGCGACGCGCGCTAAAGAATGTGCTTCGACGAACATCCCGAGGACGAGATCGACGAGCAGACCGTGACGGTCCTCCAGGCGTTGGGCAAGCAGAGACGCTTCACCTAGGAATACGATTTCGGCGACGGCTGGGAGCACACCATCGCCGTCGAAGCCGAGTTCCACATGCCCCTCGCCCTCAAGTTCGCCCTCTGCCTTACTGGCAAAACGCCTGTCCGCCTGAGGACTGTGGCGGACCCGGTGGCTTCGAATACTTCCTTGAGGCACTAGCGAACCCCAAGCACGAGCAGCACGAGAACTACGTGCGCTGGAACGATGGCGATGCCTTTGATCGCACTGCGTTTAGCCTCGATCCACCGCGCGGGTGAAGTAGTTCGCGAATTCGAAGCCAAGACGTCAAGTTCAGTCGTGGTTTCCCGAGCCCCGGGTGTTGGTCCGTCGAGCGGACGTGATGAGTCACGACCTCGGTCAAGTTTGTAACTTGTTCGCGCTGGAAGTCGCCGGGCGTGCCGCGGGCGACCTCGAGGGTGGACCGGTTAGGTCTGTAGTTTGACGAGCCGCTTGAAGCACTCGCTCCACTGCGTGGCCCAGGGCCAGTGTGTTGGCAGGTGAAGGTATCGACGTCGTCCAGAGTCGGTGATGCGACCGGGTAGGGCGATGAACTTGCGACGGATGGTCTTGGCGACGAGTGGCCCGGTGATCTCCAGTCCGAGAGATCCGACCCAGCGCACCAGGTTGTGCGCGACTGACGCGAGCACGGCCCAGGCGGCGTTGGCGTTGAAGTCGCCCGACGGGCAGTGCTCGAGTCCCGAGCC
>LMAD01000045.1 GCA_001443545.1 Acidimicrobiaceae bacterium RAAP-2 | reverse complement strand
CGATTCATCGATGAATCGCTCGTAGTGGCCCAGGTCGAGGTCCGTCTCGCCACCGTCATCGGTGACGTACACCTCACCGTGTTCGCCGGGGTTCATGGTCCCCGGGTCCACGTTGAGGTAGGGGTCCAACTTGCACATCGTGACCTTGAGGCCACGAGATTTCAGAAGTCGCCCCAGCGAAGAGGCGGTTAGGCCTTTGCCGAGGGAACTCGACACTCCGCCGGTGACAAAGACGAATTTTGTCATACCAGCACCGATGTATCCACGGACCCCCAGTGTAGCGAACCGGGCGACCCGCTCCGACCATTACGAACTGATATCGAGCATCCGTTGGGCCAACGCTCGCGCTTCATCGCTCAGGTGGTCCCCCGCGAGCATCCGAGCGACCTCCGACACTCGATCCTCCCCGGTGACCTCGCGCACCGACGTGGTCGTCAACCCCGCGTCGACCGACTTCTCGATGACGAACTGGTGATCGGCGCGAGCCGCCACCGACGCGAGGTGGGTCACGGCGAGCACCTGACGGTCACGCGCGACCTCGGCGAGGCAGTCACCAATCTGCTCGGCGACCTGTCCGCCGATTCCTGCGTCCACCTCGTCGAAGACCGTCACCACACCGTCACTCGCGCTGACCAAGGCGACCGCGAGCAGCAGTCGACTCAGCTCACCACCGCTCGCCAACGTCTGAACCGGGCCCTCGGCCCGACCGGGGTTGGGCGCGAACAGCATCTCCGCCAGTGATCCGTCCTCGCCATCCACGACCACCCGCACCAGCGCACTCGCGAGAGCGACGCGCGGGAGTTGGAGCGCGATTGCTTGGGAGAGTGACGACGCGGCAACCTCGCGGACTCGACGCGCGAGGGCGGCGAGTTGCGTCTCGGACGCGTAGAGATCGTGTAATTCCTGGTCGAGGTGGGCAAGTTCCGCTTCGGCACCCGTGAGACGGTCAAATTCTCGTCGCAACGTCTCACGCGATTCGAAGGCGTCGATCAAGGTGCCACCGTACTTGCGCGCGATTCGTTGCAGGACCTCGACGCGCCGTTCCAGTCGCTCAAAGGCCCCGGCGTCGACCTCGTCACTCTCGAGAAAGGTCCGCAAGTCGTGCACGGCGTCACGGGCCGTATCGAGGGACGCACGCAACGTGGCCACAACCTCTCCCAGGCTCGCCACGGCGGGGATCGAACCGATGGAACGAGCGAAGTCCGCCAAGATGGCGTCGTCGTGTTCGCCATCGAGCGCCTCAATCGCCTCGATTACCGCAATTCGGCCGTTGCGCAACGTGGACCAGTCTCGTAATCGTTCGAGGGCGAGGTCAAGCTCGTCGGCCGACGTCAAGTTCGCCGCATCGAATTCCTCGAGTTGGAAGGACAGCAAGTCGATCTCGCGCCGGCGAGTCGCCTCGTCGCCCCCGTTGGCCCGGCGCAACCGCAATACCTCGGTGATGCGACGCCGGACTCGCTCGAGCTCACCGGTGTCGACCGCTCCGAAGTCGTCGATCAGACGGAGGATGTCCGATCGGTTCCGCAGCGTCAGTGAGTCGCGTTGACCGTGAATCGTCACGAGTGACTCCGCGGCGGCCCGAAGGGCCTCGACGCTGGTGGCCACACCGTTCAGCGTGCTGCGCACCCGACGGTTCGATCCGCTCTCCCGCCCGAAGACGACCTCCTCGTCCTCGCGCGTGCGAAAGACCGCGGCCACTCGAACATCGTCGCTCAGCGCGTGGCGGGTTGCGGACGCGTCGGCGCCCAGACATAACGTGAGCGCCCCGAGGAGCAGGGTCTTTCCTGCGCCGGTTTCTCCGGTGATCACGTTGAGGCCTGACCCGAATTCGAGGTGGGCTTCGTCGATGACCCCCAGCCCGCGCGCGTATAACTCGAGCAGTTCGGCGCTAGGCATGACCTTCCCGGAGGCTCTCGCGCAGCCGAAATCCCAGCTCGAACCGTCGGGTCTCCACCACGCGAACCGGCGTCGGGCTGCGCGAGACACGAACGGACTCTCCGGGATCGATGGAACCGATCGTGCGTCCATCGGCGACGACCTCGGCCGACTTCGTGACGGCGAGGAGTCGAATCACCTTCTCCCCGCCGACCACGATCGAACGATCGATAGTGAAGTGGGGGGCGATGGGCGTCAAGACCATCACCGGGAGCGTCGTATCGATGACCGGTCCGCCGGCGGAGAAGTTGTAGCCGGTACTTCCGGTCGGGGTGGCGACCATCACGCCGTCGGCCGAGTACGTCAGATACTCGTCGTCGTCGACGTAGCTACAGACTCGGACCATGTGACCCGCGTGCGCTCGCTCGACCACCACCTCGTTGAGGGCGAACTCCGGTTCGGTGCGATTCGGTAAGTCGATTTGGAGCGCGAGGCGCTCGACGACGTGGGGATCCGTGAGCGCGCGCTTGATGTCGTGGATCAGTTCGGCGGCCGGCACGTTGAGCAAAAACCCCAATCGGCCCAGGTTGACGGCCATGACGCGAGCGCCCAGCTCGTGCGCGAGACGGGCCGATTTGAGGAACGTTCCATCACCGCCGAGACTGATGACCAGCGTGTCCCCCCTCGACGCTGGCACGTCAAGGTCATCGAGGAGGAGCAGCGACGAGGCGATGCCCTCGGCGTGGAGCTGCCTTCCGACTTCGTCGGCCAGAATGACAGCGTCAGACCGGTTACTAAATGCAGTGAATAGCAGATCGGTCACGGTTCTCCTCGTTGACATGGTAGTGAAGTCGGAGGTCGTCATTGACGAGGTCGCCGTTCCCGTTCTCGGCACCACCTTCCGAAGTGGGCCGAGCGGGCCCACCGGGGTCACCGGCCACCAGTAGATTCACGTGAGAGGCGACGGTTCCCACCGCGCGAGGGGGTGTGGCGATGTTCCAAGGGCGCAGAGATCGAGTAGCGGCGGCGGCGCAGGACGTGGCCCTGAATCAATGGAATCAGCGGGTGGCGATGTGCCAATCCCTGATCGACATCGTGAATGGGACGCGCGCACTCGAAACCAACGGCCTGATGCTTAAGTCTGGCGAACTGCTGCTCGGTCAGATTCAGAACGTCGGGCTCATCGAGTTTCGCCGCGACGCCGGCCACTGGCAGGGCGCCTCCCAGGGGTTCTCCATCCCGATCGGATCGATTAAGGGCCGCAGTGTCCGATACCGAATCGGCGAAACGCACGGCCACTTCGTGCAAGGTGATTCCCATCCCTCCGCGGTCGATCACGGAACCATGAGCGTCACGGACCGCCGCATCGTGTACCAGGGGGAGACCAAGTCGACGGAGTGTCTGTTTACCAAACTGCTCGGCGTGCAGCAATCGAGCGGCGTCGTCACGATTTCGGTTTCCAACCGTCAGAAGCCCACGGTACTGCACTTCGGGAGTTCGTTGGACGACTGGGTGTCGGATCGGGTATCGATTGCGACGAGCCTGTACCAAGGTGACCGCGACCAGGTCCTCGCCCAACTCACCACCCAGCTCAACGACCTCCTGGCCGAGAAGCCTGCGCCCTGACGCGCCTGGACGATCTGAGTACATGGTGTGGGCCGTATTGGCGAACGTCCCTAATCTATAACCTGTGCAATTGACTCGCGGGCGCCTCATCACGATCGTGGCCACATTCGTCATTGGCGCCACGCTGGTCATCGTTGCTGTCACGTCGAGCTCCCCCGGCACCGGTTCGGCCCTTCCTCGTTTGCACTCACCAATCGGCGCCGTCTTCCATCGCCCGATCGAACTCTTGGGGGCGTGCGCGGAGTGGCGGATCGACGGCGGCCACGACGTCGATCCGAACGGGCTCGTAGACCAGGAGAATGATGAGTGCCTCCCGTCCCAGCACGCCAACCGAACAGCGCGTGGCCGCCTCACCACCTCGCGTACCAATGGGTCCTGACGACAACCATCCGGCGGTGGCCCGGCGAATCGCCACAACTCGTTCCAAGCAGTCCCCGTTCGCCGTATCGACCGCCGGCGCACTCGAGTCCGGTGTGGCGCTACTCGGTCTCCTCGCCTCGCTACTCGTGTTCGGGATGCTCGCGTTGTTCATCCTGCGCAGTACGAACGCACCACGTTCTGCTCTACCGACAGCTCTTTCACACCAGGTGTCCAACGGGAAACACCACTCGGCTGACCCATCGATCGACGGGGTAGCCAACCTCACGGCCTGCCGATCGGACCTCGGTACCCTTCGCGCCGCAATCGAGGCGTATCGAGTCGTCAACGGAACGTCTCCGCCTGCCGGCACGTCCTGGGCGCTCAGCGCGGACCAGGGTGGACCGTTCTTACCGTCCTGGCCCTCACTCGCACCCGCTCTCAGCTTTACCTGGAATGGATCAATACTGCACGTCGTGGTAAACGGTGGATCGAACAATACGTTCGTCAAGACCACGTGCTGACGATTTCTACCGCGCAGTCTCGACGACCGATTGGCCAAGTCGCTCGATTGCCTCGCGCAGGATCGCTTCGGTCGTAGCGAAGTTCAGTCGCACGTGGCCGTTCCCGCCGGTACCGAAAGCGGCGCCATCGCTCACGGCGACGCGAGCGTGTTCGAGGAAGAACGCCGCTGGACCCGAGACACTCGCCATCTGGCCGCGCGCCTCCTCGCCAGAGAACGGAAGGCCGAGTGCACGCACGTCGAGCCAGGCGAGATACGTGGCGTCGCCCGGCTGATAGTGCGCACCGGCTAGATGAGTTTCAAGGAGGTTTTCGAGGAGGTCCTGGCGCACGCGCAAGTCTCCAAGTAAGGAATCGAGCCAATCATCGGCCGAATTCAAAGCGGCGCTCTGGGCGATCACGCCCAAGTGGCTGGGCCCGGGCACCACACGGTGGTTCAGCGATTCGATCACGTCGGCGCTATTAGTGCCGGTGACCAGGAGCGCCGCTGGCGCACCGGCCAGATTGAATGCCTTTGAGGCTGACAGCACCGCGACGGCGCGCTCAGCGCCGGCCAAACGGAGCAGCGGCGTGAACTCTCCGCGCAGCACCAGTGGTGCGTGGATCTCATCGGAGATAACCCGAAGTCCATATTGCGCCGCCAGCTCGAGCACGCTCGTGAGTTCATCTCGTCGGTGCAACGTGCCCGTGGGGTTGTGCGGGTTGCAGAGTAGGTAGGCCGGCCGCGTCGAACGGGCGCGGGCTCGCTCGAAGGCAGCCTCAAGGGTCGCGAGGTCGAGACGTCCATCGGTACCCAATGGCGCTTCGTCCACCACCCGCCCACTGTTCTCGGTGTACGAATAGAAGGGCGGATATACGGGGCAATTAACGACGACACTGTCGCCCGGCTCAGTCATGGCCGCGATTGCGGCCGCCACGCCACTCATGACGTTGGCTACGGGCCGTGTGCGAGACGGATCGAGGTCGGTCCAACCCCAGTGACGGGCGGCGAAAGCGGTCAACGCCTCGATGTAACGACCAGCGATGGCGTACCCCAGGTCACCGATCCGCGCCGCGTCGACCAGGGCGCGCTCGATCGGTTCGGCGAGGGGTACGTCCATCTCGGCGACCCAGAGAGGTAGGACGGCCTCGGGGTAGTGACGCCACTTCTCGCTGGTGCGTCGCTGCAGATCGAGCAGACTCAGACTCGATAGGGGGCTCGCGTCGCTCATAGTGGTTATTCTCGACCCTACCCAGTGATCCGTCACGATGCGAATCAGAGCCTGTTACGGGCCACACCGTCGTCTGCTCTACCGCCACAATCCAATAGCTCGACCGGCCACGTTCGGATTAATTCTCCCAGCGTTGGTTGGCAACACCACTTCTCGCGCACCACGTGGGCGCACTTGTAGAGCGACGCCGACCCAACGAAGCCGAGTTGGCACCAAAGTCCTTGGTGTCGGTTCTCGGACAAGGATCGGAACTCTCGATGAAGCGTACGTGCTTCGTGAGAGGCGCCACCGGAATTAGCTTCGACACCGCAACGTTGCGAGTGGGAATGTTACGGCCATTGCGTTGGACCCACGGCCCGTCGGCATTGGCGCGAGGAACGCCACCACCAACGTCGATTCGCTTGACTGCATGGCGACAACGGGGTCTTGCCTGGTCGTCGTTGGCAGGACCGCGCTCGTGGCGCACCACACGGTCGATCTCGGTTTCAGGAGCTCTAGGTGCTCGGCGGTCACAAGGGGTGAGCCAGCGACCGCAATAAGGGCACCGTTCGCCGCGAGCGTCATCAACTGACTGAATGGGGCGAATCTTCCCCCGACGGGCGCACCATCGATCTTCGGCAGCGACACCGCGGTCCAGTGGAATCCGTCATTCGTGAAGTGAAGAGCACGTGTACGACTGCGATCGACCAGGTACACGTCGCCGGAAGCCGTGGTGACGAGCTGCTGGCTGCCGCATTGACTCACGGAGCTCACAGCACCGGCCGCGCGCCACCGCGTCGTCCCCCGGTACTCATAGGTGGAACCGACGAGAACCGATTGTTGCCACTCCGACATCCCACACGCTCCTTGGGGAGCCTCGGGACCAAAGATCACACAAGGCGCACCGGTCGGACAACGTAGTTGCACGTCGGTCCACGAGCGCCCACCCGTTGCCGATGTCGCTGCGACGAGGCCGGCCGACTGTCCCGGTTTCAGGGGGAAGAAGTAGTTGGACGAGTAGAGCATCTCGACGCCACTCGGACGCTCGATGAATCCTGCGAAGTCCGTCCGCGTGTATCCCTTCGGCGGAGGAACGAACCGCCAACTACTGCCCATGTTCGTAGTCACCAGAGCAACTCCGTACGAGGGCGGAATCGATCCACCTTCACTGGCCTGGAACGCGGCGTAAATCGTCCGCGGGTGTCTCGGATCCAACGCGATGTCCTCGCACGTTGCAGTTGCTCTCGAACTCCCGGGCAATCCGGAGAGTGCTAGGTGGGATCGCTCGAGCTTCTGTCCCACCGAGGCGTCCGAAACGAGAGTTGACTGACCCCGGCCCGTGGAGATCTCGACGCCGTTCGTGGTGCACCACCCAGTGGTTGTGCTGGCGGGCTGGGCGGCGATTGGGCTACCCCAACCGGAAGGTTGGACGAGCGAGGGCTGAACAACCCCCATGGATGCCCACGGAACCGAATGGCCGCTGGTTGCGGCGAGTGACGGCGTCGCGCCAGTGGCGTCGACTCCAATCAGCACGGTAACGAGAACCAATCGGCGGAATATGAGCACGTTCCACTGTGGCATACCATGGTCGTCGCTGGACCCTCAGAGGTCGATCCGCTTCCACGACCCGACGGCTTCCTCGCAAAGCGAGTACCGGGGGCCAACACCAAGTTCTACCACCTTGCATTGGAGGCTGAAACATTGCCGGTACTACTTCGCGGCGATCGGTCGATGCGTCGGCTCCGTCGCCATCATTGCGAAGTGCAACGGCGGATTCAGGCGACCAAGGCTAGGTGGTTCAATCAGTTACCGAGTAGCGGACAGTGCTGAGATCGCTCACGGTCGCCATTCACGTCGGATCAGTCCGTACACCCAAGAATCCGAGACTTCGCCGTTCACGATGCAGTCTTCGCGCAACGTCCCTTCAAGCACGAATCCGAGTTTCTCTAAGTCGCGGGCTGCTGCCACGTTTCGCGTATCGGTCTCAGCTTGGACGCGATTCAATTCCAACGTCTCGAATGCCCACTCCAGTAGGGCCCGTCCGGCTTCGGTCCCGTAGCCACGTCCCCACGCTGCATCGTCCAAGCAGTAGCCCATGGATGCGCTGCGGAAGTCGCGATTCCACCGGGTCAGGCTGCACCAGCCGATGAATGCCCTGTCGGAAAGACGCTCGACGGCCAGCCGCACTCCAGTACCTGCCTCGGCAATCTGTCGGCACGTCGTGATGAACCGCTCGGCCCGCATACGATCGCTCCAGGGCGGCGCGTCCCAGTAGCGCAGTACGTTGGCGTTGCTGTGCAGCGCGAAGAGTGCGTCCGCGTCCAGGTCGTTGATGGGACGCAACCGCAAACGAGCGCTGTGCAGCGACGGCGTTGACAAGTTCTTGAGAGTCACGGTATCTCGTTGCGAACATCACAACACTTTGCCTCCGACAGCTCGCCGAGCACCGACCGCAAGACCTGTCCCCCTTGGGCGTAGATTCGTCACCTCGACTTGCGACCACTGGCGGTTCATCGCGGATCAGTGCGCAGACCTTCTCGCCGTGAATGTGGATTCACTGGTGTCAGACACCCGACGCGATCGATCTGTTGGGGTTTGACGGCGAAGCTTCTTGGAGTGACGCCGTCTCCGCCCTAACGTGACGGTGCCTCCATCACTAGGAGAGATTTGCATGGCGTGACTCTCGGATGCCGAAGTCAACGAACCGGCTGGAGGCTTCGAAAGGTGCCTCACTCATCTCACGGCGCGGAACCTCCTGACCTGCCCCCACCGGAGCCGGTACACACGCTTCCGTCAATGCGCGGGCCACCCTGCGCAGGGTGTTCAACAAGCCATATCGCGTGTCCCCGAATACGGAACGGGGACGGCAACGTCCAGGGCGATGACGCAGCGGACCTGGCGACGACGAGGACGAACTCGCGTATCCTTCGCAATCGTCATCGATTGAACCTTGTCGCCGGACTCTGGTCCTTCGTTGGCGAAGGCGACGGACAGCGCTAGTTTCTTCGATGCGCCGGTTGTCGACCTCGCCCGACGGCAACCGCTCACTTGCGCCGCAGTTGTCCGAACCATCGGACGGATTAGCGGCCGTACATGCCCCGTCTGTGGATTGCAACTACGCGCCGTCCCGAGTACGGTTCGACGTATCGACATGAACACCGATGAGGTACGCCACGATCCGCTGACGGGTGTCGTCTCCATCCATCCCGACCAGCGCGACAAGCCCTTTCCCGTCGTGCGCCGGACGCTGCCTGACCCCGGCGGGCGCTGCGTCTTTTGTGCCCTCGCCGCGGCTTCGGTGAATGATACGAACGACATTCGAAACGGCGACGACGTGAGTCACCTTCAACGAAACAGTCCCTACTCGTTCGTGATCGCGAACCGCTGGAGCCCGTTCGGCCCCTCGGGTGGCGCCGAACTCGTCATTACCCGTCGTCACGTCACCGACTTCGAGAGTCTCCGAGTCGACGAGTCCGAGGACTTTCTCGCTGCTCTTCTCGAAGTCCGCGCGCGACACCGCGACAAGTTCCGACGCACCCTCGCCTTTGTCAATGTCGGTCTCGAGGTGAACGGGACACAGCCCCATCTTCACGGCCAAGTCGTGAGTACCAATCTCGACGTCGCAGCCCCCATGGCGATGACGGTGACCGCGGCCTCGTTGGATACGGACGTATCGCTCGCACAACAACACGGACTCGTAATCAACGATTCGTCCGAGACGGTGACCTACGTCGCATGGGCACCCACGACCACCGGCGAAATTCGAATTACTTCGCAGAATCCCGAGACTCTCGCCACCGCCCTCCACGTCACGCTCACGGACCTCGTTCAAGCATTCGGCGCCCTCGCCTACAACATCGTCCTGCTCGAAGGTCCACGGCTCGTGGCTCAGGTCCTACCGAGGTTCACCGCCGTCGGCGTCCTCCCGCCGTACTTCGGGATGGCCGTGATCATGATCCCGCCGGCCGACGTTGCCGCCGCACTTCGGCATCAGTAGGTAGAGCACCGACCCAATCCGAACGATCGGCCATGGGGCACGATTCGCGCCGCAACGACGTGGCGAGCCTCACGCGGAAACGCGCGCTAGGACGTCATTGAGCGCGAATCCGTACTTCGTCTCACTCCGGCGTCGACGGCGTCCACCGGGCGCACGCTACTTATCGCGGACGTAGCCATCCGCATCGTCGTCGGTGACCGAAGTGCGTCGACCGAGCGATGTAAATCGCCTTGCCTCCCGTGGCGCCTTGTCACCGTACCGGCCCTTACTCGACACCCAGCCGACGAACGTTGCAAACACCAACGCAACCAGCACCCACACGTAGATCACGTCGGTCGTCCAATCTCTTCCGGCCCGACACCATCTCCAGAAACTATCGCTGCAACGAGCACTCCGTACGCCTCACCGATGCGCAGGCCCGCCACTCGCATCAGCCACAGCACCGTCTTGAGCGAGGACGTCAATGCCACCGGAAGGCACTGGTCACGCAGCGGTGATGGTGCGTTCGTCGTCGCCGGCAGTGGCGACGCGGATGTACGTACTGACATTCTAGGGACGATGATCTCACGAGCGCACCGTGGCCCGGCGCGGGCGTGGACGGGTAGGGCGGTGAGTGTCATGGGTCGTACCGTGCGCTGTTCGGGGCCCATGTCAATCGCCGCATCATACGGATTGAGCTCGCGGTCGTCAGTCTCGTCCGTGCCGGGCGCGGGTCGACACGGTGGGACCATGGGCGACGACGCAGGAATACGGTCAGCCCGTGCGAGCCGCGAGAGCAGCTCGCACGACTTGGTCTTGGAAGCTCAGGCCTGCTCCCACTTATTCGTGTCAGAGGCCCGACGCAACAGCAATGGCATCTTGCGTTGGACGCTCGAGTTTGGCATCGGCCAATGCATGATCCGTGTAAAAGTGAGTGTGGGGGTATCCACTTAACCGGAGCAACCCTGGTCAGAGGACCCGATAGATCCAGCGTTTGTGCGGATTACTCCGCTCAGATGGATACCCCATAGTGAGTGAATCGACAGTGGCGCCAGGAGGGCGAGTGAAGGCGTACGTGATCTATTTGGGAGACATTCTCGATGAGGCCCGGTATCAGATTTACAAGGAACACGTCGCCCCGAACATTGTCGCCGCCGGTGGCAAGTACTTGGTGAGAGGTGGCGACATCAAGTTACTGGAAGGAGAACTTCCGGCAAGCCGGACCGTAATCCTTGAGTTTCCTTCCAGGCAGACCGCCCTTGCGTGGTACCAAAGCGAAGAGTACGCCGAGATAAAGAAACTTCGTGAAGGCGCTGCCCAAGCCACCATCTATGTCGTAGATGGCCTCGACTAACTGAGCCCTGAATCAACGGGGATCGCACCTTGCACTGAATGTCACCCCTACCGAGCTTGACTGGTGACTGAGGCCCGATTCTGATGCCGCTCGCCGAAATTCCCCAGTGTTGCTCGCCGAAATTCCCCAGGTGAGCCCGCTGGTGGGGCTGTGTCGCTAACTACCTTACGTGGTCTTCGTTGATCGATCACCCCCTCCCGGACGGAGCTTCTCGGCACGGGCCCGGTGCGTGCGCATCCGGTAGGACTCGCCGGCAATGTTGAGCACGACCGAC
>LMAD01000044.1 GCA_001443545.1 Acidimicrobiaceae bacterium RAAP-2 | reverse complement strand
CACTGCGGGCGGCTAACCAGAACGAAACCTGGGAGTCGCCTAAATAGCGAGATATCGCTCACTTGACGTGCGGAAAGGGAGGTTCAGCGATCCAATCGAGCCTCTTCCGCTTGACGCAAACCCTTGAGAGAGAGCGCCAGAACACTGGAAACGCCCAGCGCTGCGGCGAAAGCGCCCATCGCCCAGTGCGAAGATGCGTGAGCGACCAGCAACCCCGCTACCAGAGGGGAAAGTGCAGCGAGCGCTGTTGACACCTGAACGAGTGCGTTGGTGACCCGCCCACGCATCGCTTCAGGGGTCTCACGCAGCATTGATGCGAATAGAGCCGCGTTGACCGTCGGCGCAATGAAGAACGGGAACGCGAGGGGAAGGGCAACCAACGGAGATGGAAGAAGCAGCGCGGCCACCGCAAAGAGAACGGTACCCCCGCTCGTAAGTAGAACGACGAGCTGGGAGGGTCGAAATCGCCCTTGGAGTCGAGGCGCCGTGATGGCTCCGAGGAGACCGCCGACCATGACCGCCGACTGAGTGAGTCCGATGACGGTGGCCGACCTTCCGTCGTGTTGCAGGGCGAGTGTCACGGTGAAGAGGACTCCCGTGTAAGCGAAGTTGATTAACGGTGCTTAGATGATGACCGCCCGAAGTAGTGCGTCGTTGCCTATCAGTCTCAATCCCTCGAACGACTGTCGCCACAGACCGTGGCGTACCTCCGACGTTGGTGGCGAGCGAAACTGTCCCTTCATCCGCACAGATGTCACGACGGAGACTGCGTAGGACAGTGTGTCGCCAAAGAACGGCATGGCGCGCCCCAAACTGAACAGGATTCCGCCCAGCGCGGGGCCGCCCAGGCTGGCCGCATATTGGCGTGCCTCAGTCGCCGCCCAGGCATCTTCAAGTTGGATGTCGGCAACGACGCTCGGCAGTGCCGCGGTCGACGCCGGACTGAAGATCGTGTCGCCGACGCGGTCGATGATCGCCGCGACAAGCACAATCGGCCAGACGACTTCGTGGATCTCGACCAAAACGGCCAGAGCCAGCAGGACCACCGCCCGGATGCCGTCGCACGCAATCATGGTCATGCGTCGGTCCAATCGGTCCGCGAGGGCCCCCGAGGGAAGCCGCACAATGAAGGCTGCCAACGCGGTCACTGTTCCGACGACCCCAGCGGTTAACGGTGATCGGGTGAGGTACAAGACGAGGAGTGGATAGGCCAGAGTTCCGAACTGAGAGCCAAGGTCCGACAGAAGTTGACCTATCCAAAGCAATCGGAAGTTCCGATTGTGGCGAAGAGCTTGCGCTGGTGAAGGTCCCGGAATGGGAGATGAGCCGACGTCAGGGCCATCAACCATTCCGCAACGGTATCAGCGGCAGTTGCCGATTCCAGTGTTATTCAATGTAAAGAAGAGTTCATCGGATTCGTCCTTCGAATTGCCGTGTCAGGTCATGGCTGTCGAGTTGAGTCGGTCTCATCGCACCGAGTCCATTGATGGTACGCACCGAGGAACGCCAGTGTGTTATCTAGCATCTTGGCGGGCTTGGGGTTCGCCAGCGCATCGCGGTGGCCGGTCATCGGCCCGACGTGACAGATCTGCAACCCTGAATTGGCGTCTCGATTCTTCTGATGCACGATGGGCTCAATAGCATTTGGGTGTGGCTCTCCTGGAGGGAGCTGTCACCAGGAGTTTCTCCGTCAATGAGCCGTTGATTCGCCTGTAGGTGCCCCCGAACCTTCGCACCATCCATCATCCGAGGCCTCCGGGGTGTAAGTCTGTTACTGTGCCACTAACAGATTAGAGGTGCCATGATGTCCCGATTGGTTAAACGAAAGGCTCCGAGGGTACTGCCCGGCTCGCTCATCACGCTGCGGCGAAAGTGCGGCAAGGCGAACTGCCAGTGCGCTGCGGGTGACCCCCACGAGAGCCCGGCGCTCTCCTACAGCGTTGCGGGCCGAACGAAAATGCTCACCCTGCGCCCCGAAGAGGTCCCAGAGGTAGCCCGGGCAGTGGCGCGCTACCGAAAGAGCGTCAACGATCTCGCCGCCGAGGCCCAGGGCGAGCTCGACGAGCTTGTTGCCCGGGTGAAGGCCAGCCGGGTGAGCGATCGACGGTGAGCGGGTCAGCCGGGCCTACCGATGATGACGGCTTCTGCTCGTCACGCGAGCTCTTCGAGTCCGTCGTCGACTTCTTGGACGCTGAAGAGGCATTCGGACTCGATCACGGTGCGCTCGAAGCGCGCCTCGAAGTATCGAGCCGCGAGCTGTTCTGCCGGTTGTTCCAGGACCACCTCGATCTGCGCGCACAGCGTGAAGAACGGGTTGAAGGAGTCGTCGACGCCGCAGGGGCTCCACGGGTCAGCGTCGAAGATGGGCACCACCGGGCCTTGGTCACCGTCTTTGGCGAAGTGAGTGTCGAGCGCCTCGCCTACCGTCGGCGCGGCGAGGAGAACCTTCATTTGGCCGACGCCTCGTTGAACCTGCCCGAAGAGAAGCACTCGCACGGCCTCAGACGCTGGTCGGCGATCGAGGCGTCACGCGGCTCCTATGACGAGGCGACAGCCGCGATCGAGCGAGGAACCGGCCAGAAGGTGGGCAAGCGCCAGGTGGAGTCCCTGGCCGAACGTGCAGCCTTCGACGTCGACGCCTTCTACGCCGAGCGCTCGGCGCCGGAGTGCGCCCCCGGTGACATCCTGGTGCTCTCCGTCGACGGCAAGGGAATCGTGATGCGTCCCGAGGCACTCAGAGGCGCGACGAAGAAGGCAGCCGAGGACACTTCCCCAAAACTCCAGGGTCGCTTGTCGAGGGGCGAGAAGCGTGGGAGAAAACGCATGGCCGAGATCGGGGCGGTCTATGACGTGGTCCCCGTTCCCCGCAGTCCGACCGATGTCCTGGCGTCGAAGGACGATGAGCAGGTCAAAGGCCCCGAGGCCAACCACAAGTGGCTGACCGCCAGCGTGCTCGAAGACGCAGCCCCGGTTATCGGAGACGTTTTCGACGAGGCGCAGCGAAGAGATCCCCAGCATCTGTGCACCTGGGTCGCACTCGTCGATGGCAACAAGCACCAGATCGACTGCATCGAGACACAAGCGCACAGACGCACAATCGACGTGACGATCATCATCGATCTGATCCACGTACTGGAGTATCTGTGGACGGCCGCGTGGTGCTTCTTCGAGGAGGGGGATCCACGCGCCGAGGCCTGGGTGCGCACGAGAGCACTGGCCATCCTCGAGGGAGGGGCCCGCGACGTAGCGGCAGGGATCCGCCGACGCGCCTCCAGCGAAGGGCTGAAGGGCTCGGAACGCAAGGGTGCCGATACCTGTGCCAAGTACCTCACCAACAAGGCCGACTACCTCGATTACCCAACGGCACTCGCTGGGGGCTGGCCAATCGCCACCGGCATCATCGAAGGCGCGTGTCGGCACATCGTGAAGGACAGGTTCGACGTGACTGGCGCACGCTGGTCGGTCGACGGCGCCGAAGCCATCCTCAAGTTGCGCGTCGTTCGCAGCAACGGCGACTTCGACGACTACTGGCGCTTTCACCTATTACGAGAGCACGAACGTGTCCACCGGTCCCGTTACGCCAACAACATCATCCCCGCCCTAGCTGCATGACGTCACTTGAGGAGAGCCACACCCATAGCATTTCACTCCGGCTCTGAGCGCTAGTCATCGACTACGGCTACTGGTACTGCGTCGACGCCGAGAGTCCATCCAAATGGCTGGTCTCCTATTATCGAAGTCGCAACAATCTTGAAGATGGGAAGCAAAAGTTCAGAGGCGGTTCTCCCTGCGTCCTCCTTTCGACCAGCAGCGATTCGAATGGTCACTGTTGTCGTATGTGGCCATATCGGTTCAACAAATTCAACGACTGAAATCTGGCTCTCCGCGGCGAGCGCAAGCCTAAGCAATTCAGAGAAAGAATCGTCGTCGGTGACGTTTTCAATCCGTCCGCGAATGGTTACATTCCATTCTCGGACGTTCTCCATATTGGCAATGGTAGGAGTTGGGAGTGGGAACTTGATGCCGGGCGTCGTAGGCCCGGAGTGAACCCGCACGCTGAACGATTATTCTCGCCAAAAAATCCCACGCTTTGTCCCACGGACCAGATCAACTCCACCGGACAGATCCGACACCACCAGACGAGATTCCTTTAAATTACCGACAAATCCGACACCACAAGATAGATTCGACGGTTCCAATCCCTCTCTTAATCAACAGGTTCCGGGTTCAAGTCCCGGCCGGCGCACCAAGGTTAACTAGGTATTTTTCGAAGATTCTAAATCTGCGAACAATGAGTCGCGATTGGCCTGTTGGCCACCAGATCATTTGGGAAATTGTCTACTCGTACCCTACCGAGGTTCACAAACCCCTCACCTCCAGTCCCTCGAAATTGAATACTGACTTTGCCTTGAAACGATCCCGGGTCTAGCCAACTGTCCGGTCATGCATTCAAACGTGAGAGAACGTCGGCGGATGTCGGTGGAAATTTCACTTGGGCTGGCTAGCAAAACTGAACGTTGATAGACGTCCCTGCACGTTCTGGAAATGCGCTCGAGATACCGGGATCGAAACCCGGGCGACCCACTCAGAGGAAGCGAACGCCCACGCTCGTGAACCACACCCGTCGCGGTGTCGCATGAGGGAAGACGACGATATACGATTCATTCTCCGCTTCGTAAGCCATCCCCCTTTGGTTCTGTAATACGCCGCCCACAACTACGGGCATCGGTTTAGGCCTCCGATTTCAGCAACGCTACGAGACCAGACCAACGAACGACGACACCGTCTCGGCGATGAAAGAGTCTCCCATTTCCCGGCACGACTAGTCCTAGATCGATTGGGTGATCGTCAGGCGTGGTGTGCCGATGACGCCCGCCGCATTCATGGTCTCCGTGAACTTCGGATTCGAAGCGAAGGATTGTGCCGTCTCCACGGAGTCGAAGGTCTGCATGACCAGTATGGACGTCATGTCTTCGGGCGAGCAGTAGATCTCGTCGTGAAGTACGCCGTTCTCGCGGCGAAAGGCCGCTGCTTCGTCGTATTTGTTACGCCAGTGGTCATAACTCGCCACGTTGGCCTTGGTTACCAGAACAACTGACATTATTCCTCCACATTTTGGGCGTCGTGCGAAGCCTAGGTCCGTCGAAGTCTCGGGTCGCCACAACCGAATCGAATCTCGGTGCCCTTCAACCCCTGGCGTCGAGCCGGCGTGCGCGACAACGAACGAGGCTGAAATAATCGTTGTCGGTGGCCCGACGGGACCTCGTAGAGATGCCCCTAACGAGGCATTGGGGACTCGTCAAGAACTTCGAAAACCGCAGTCTTCGCGACGTAGAAGTCCCGCAACGATCCAGAGCGCAGTCTGGGTATCAGAAGAGGACAGGGGACCAATGGATTCCGCCGTCGTACGTCATGATCAACTGGTTCGGGCCCTTGGACGGCTGAACGAGGGCGAGGCCCTCGGTCGAACTGACAAAGTGCAGGAACAGTACATCGCCGAAGTAGACAACGCTCCAGTGACGGCCACCGTCGAAGCTAGCCCGCAGCTCTTGATGCGGTGCGATGTTTCGGGTCATGAGAATCGTCTTCGGCTCGGGCGAAGCAAGGACCGGTCCAAAATACTGACCGACTCGCCCTAACTCGGGGCCAGCCGTGAATGTTCGCCCGGCGTTGTCCGAGACGTACAGCCAAGTCGAGCCAAGAGTTGCACCGCGCGGAGCCGTGCTAGATAACGGATAGGCGAAACCGCCCATCACACATTCAACAATGAGATGGCTCGACGTTGAGGCCGCCGGCACGGCCAGGCTGTCCCCCACCGATTCACACGGCGCAGTCCACGGCACCCACCGACCAACGTTGTTCAACTGGGCGCTGCCGGTGGTGCCTCGATCGTTGCCTTCAACGAGCCAACCGTGAGAACCTGCAAGGACAATCGCTCCGGACGGAGATCCGCCTCCGGCCGGCGTCGGGAGTCCCCGGGAGTCCGAGACGTGCCAGTTATCTTGACCGACGGGCGAACTCTCAACGGTGACGCTGAACGACTTGTTGAGGGCCATCAAGTAGACCGTGCTCGACGTGGTTTCCAGGTCAAGGTTCGGCGTTTAGTGGAGATACTGGTGTTTTTAGGCTATAATCACTATGATTCGGTTGTTTTTAGGCGGTGTGTTGGTCAAGAACGCAGACCCGACCAGGGTCGTTGCCTGCCCCATACCGGGCCACGTCACGGGTTCGGTGAGGCGTCACGGCACCCGGGAAGCCAACGGCATCGAGTACCAGCGCTACCTCTGCCGTCCCACTAACGGCGACCCGCCGCACACACTGAAGGCGTTCGTCACCGAGCAGACGAGCCCCGAGCCGTCGCCGTACTCACCACCGGAGAGATGCCCCACGCATCCGAACAGCCGCACCGTGCGCGATGGCAAGACGCGGTCCGCGCGAGGGATAGAACGTCAGCGCTACCGCTGCACGCCGGCCAACGGTGACCCTGTTCATCGCTTCACGCCAGCCCTCTCGCGTCTCGCCGTGGACCACGGCGAGACGTGCCCCGAGTGTGCGCGCGAACGAGGCGTGAACCAGGGCGACACCAACGCGGGACACGGCTACAAGTTCACTACGCGTATCATCGCAGCGGCACTCGCAGACCTTGCCGGTGGCAGCCCGTACGGTGCGGTAGGCGTTGCGGCGAAGGCCCAGATGGATGCGCGCTACGGCCATCGCCCGCTACAGCCGGACCTCGAACCGGACTGGGACACGCACGCCGTCCGTGAGGCTCGCAAACGCGCGAGGCGGCGCGCGTGGCGCCTGAGCGCCGACTGGGTCGAGGCATTCAGCCCGGTCCTCTATCAACCCTGGGCCGCGGTGGCCCGTGGCGAAGTGGACGCCGCTCTGGCCGGTTCGGCCAAGGATCGCCCAGTCGTCGCGCTCCTCCTCGACGACATCCCCATCTACGCGAAGGCGCGCAACGGCCAGCGGCAACGCCAGCTGTTCAGCGTCCTCGCCGCCAGCGAGAGCTTCATCGACCGCGACAACCAGACCCGCGTCACTCGACTTCGACTACTCCGGGCCTACCCCGACCACTCAGCCGAGGCCTACAAGCTGGTACTCGCCGAACTCGGGTACGTGCCCGACATCATCGTCGCTGACGGTGGCCCGGGCATCGGCGCCGCGGTCCGGGCGCTCGCACAGAGGAACCCCGGCCGGCCGTTCACGCTGTGCCTGTCGGCCTATCACCTGCGGCGCCAGCTGCTTCGCCAGTTCTCCGCCTTGACCAAGCCCCACGGGTTCCGGCCCGGGGATCTGGAGGACCGGCTCGCGGACTGGTCGTTCTGTGCGTCGTCGGTCGCGTGGCAGACGTGGTGGAGAGACTACGAGGCCCGCCTCGTCGCCCAGGGCATTCCCCCGAGCGCCTGGCCGAACAGGTGGATAGAGAGCGTGAAGCCGGTGGTGGACGCCCAGATGGTGGTGTTCGACGAGACCCGGGTTCTGCCCCGTTCGACCGGTGCGCTGGAGGCGACGCTCTTCGAGGTCGTCAAGCGCTCGATGACCTGGCGGGGCCCGGGCTTCGGCAACCTCGAGCGCACGAACCGCCTCTTGGACCTGATGACGCTGCGGGCCAACGGGGGCTTCGACAACCTCCACGCGGTCACCGACGCTCTGGCCGCTGACGCGCGGAACCACGAGGGGTTCGTCCCGCCCGTTCGCGTCATCGCCGACGTTCGACTGAACCGGTCATTGCACGACGACACCATCCCCGCCCGGCTCGTCAAGCAGGCGGGCCTCTGATGGCCAAGTCGTCGCGCCGCCTGAACGTCCCGGGCCGCCACTTCGTCGTCCTGGACTGTGAGACCAACGGCATCTACGGCGACGTGCGCATCCTGTCACTGGCGATGGTCGGGCTCCATAACGGCATCGTGTCGAACTCGAAGCTCTGGTTGGTGAACCCAGGCAACGTCCTGTTCGACCCCGGCGCCATTGCGGTGAACGGGCTGACCCCGGACCTGCTCGAGGACGCTCCGTCCTTCGCGGAGGTCATCGACGAAGTTGCCGACTGGCTCAGCGCACCCAACGGCGAGGTGCTGACGCTCATCGGCCACAAGGTCAGTTTCGATGTTCGCCACCTCACGAGTGAGTTCCGCCGGCTCGGGCGCGCGTTGCCCCCGATGGATGTACTCGACACGACGGACTTGGCCGATGCTGCGAGAGTGGTCCCCGAGCGGCGCTCGCTTGAGGCGCTGTTGAGCGCTCTGGGTCTCTCGAACTCCGCGCCACACACCGCGCTCGGCGACACGCTGGCAACGGCCTCGGCGGCCCTCGAGCTGATGAGCCGCATCACCACCCAGCGCGGTGCCGACCAGTTGAGCGCCGTCATCGGCGAGCTCGCGGGCCCTTACATCGCTGACGCCCAGCGTCCGGGCCCGGCGTCAGCACCCGAGATCGAACTCACTGACCAGCATCTGAAAGCGCACCTCGCGGACCTCTCGGATGGGCGTCGCCGCAGTCGCGTGCTCGACGTGTGCTTCGCCGAGGACTGCGACATCCTCGCCACACGAATGGAGGACGGCATCATCCGTCCGGAACACGCACGCCAGGTGGTGGCGTGGGCCTTCGACCACCTCTTCGGCGACGAGCAGCTCAGTCGGGTCACCGCGGGCCGGCTGTTGCGCGGCATTGGCCGGGCCCTGCGCCGTGCTGAGAGCCCGGCTTACGCCGCCGAGGTTTACCGCGACTGGCTCGTTCCCTACCTCACCAGCGCCAGCGAGTGCGAAGAGGGGAACTCCTGCGAACGGTGCGCTGACAAGAGTGGCACGTGCGACTTCGTTGGGGTGGTGCGCCGTTGCGTGGACGCGTACATCCACGACGGGTTCAGCCCCTTCACCAAGCCGACGCGCAAGCGAACCAACGAGTTTCTGCCGGGCTACAACCCCGACGTGCGTCGAGGGCGAGGTCGGCCCCGCGAAGGGTTCTACGGAGAGTTGCGGCGCAACGGCCATCTGGATGCGGCCGGCTACGGGGTCGCTCGGGTTGCTGACGTTCGCCGGGCGGAGGGCGGTCGCGAATGGGCCTACGCACTGTTGCGCAAGGCCTGGGACGACGGAGGTCGCACCCCGAGGCTCGCGGAGATGCTGGCGTCGATGACCGTGGTGGACGCCATCGGGGCAGACGACACCAACGCAGGACCACCCGACCCCAAGGCTCCCTACGTCGCGGCGATCGCCGTCATCGACGAGTGCCTGGCGGCCTACCTCAACCAGTCCGACCGTATCTTCGAGCGTCTCAATCAACGTCGCACTCGACTCGCTCGGATGCGCGACACGCCGCCACGACCTCCGCGTGACCCGAGCAAGTCCATCAACCGCCGACCGCCACACGCCACCGCCCTAGGACGCCCATCCTCGCCGCCCAGGGGCTACTGGTCCGCGCCCTCGAAGGTCGTCCTCCGGCTGGCAGCACCCACGACCGTGAGGCGCCCTGCGAAGTGATTGTTAGGTCGGGGGCCAGCTGATGCCGAAGTTCACGACGCTGCGCCCCACCCCCGTATCGAAGCAGACGTCACGGAGTTGGCGGGGAATCCAATGGAAGGTGCCGATGGGGCCGGCGTAGCCCTGCAAGAGAAGCCCGGTCGCCGTGGCCGGGTGACAGCCACTGAGTGTCAGTCCCGCAACGGGCTTGAGAACCACGAAGAGGGCTTCGAGCTTTTGATGGTGAGTGACGACCCGTCGTCGGGTGTTGGCGGAGTCGATCGGAATCGACACGTCGTGCATCGAGAGTGTGGAGAGATTCGTGACGTCCGTCGTGTTTCGCACCGCGAGAACATCGGGTGCGCTCATCAACAGGTGACAGGTGGTTCCCGTGTTGTAGAAGTACAGCGGGACGAGCTCGTAGGCGCGTACCTGGTGAAGTCCCGTCGTCGTCCTCACCCCGTAGGTCGTATTGGTCAGGGTCTTACCCGCTGTCACCGTAATCTGTGACGCCCCGCACGCGGGATGCGACGCCACGGTGTGGGCAGTAGCAGACGGCGCCGTGGAGCACCCCGCGAGCAGCAGTGGCGTGAAAGCAACGAGCGCGAATGCCGTCGTCTTCCCGCGAACTCGCTGCCTTACAGATTTCGTCATCGTTCATCTCCGGTCAGCCACACGGGCCGCAAGTCCTTGTCTTTCACCGTACAGGCGCAGGCTTCGGGCGCAGGCATAACCAAGTTCGGAGGATCCCCGACTTCGTCTCCCGCACCCGCAAGGATTGCGGTGTGAACCTCTCTCGGTGTGTCGGACCTTGCGTGAACGCCAACTGCCTGGTCTGCCGGGTACGCAATCTCGGCGGACGGAGAGAAGTAAATCGGCGGTTTTAGGCTCCATTCAGTCTAAAAACACCAGAATCTCCACTAAACGCCGAACCTTTCCAGGTCAAGCACCGGCCCTTGAGACCCCTGGGCATAGAACCATGATTGCGACTGGATCTTCCACACGAGACCTGCGTCGTGAGTAGACCAGAGGACCGCCTTGTAGGTTGCTGATGAATAGCCGTTCACCTTGGTCGGGACGGGCAGAGCTCCGTAGATCCACCCGTCGTCGGCATTCGCGAAGCGAACGTTCAAGTTTGGTGCGGCATTGCCATAGTTTGTGCCGTACAGAACGGCTGGCGCTCGTAGAACCCGACGGTCGGCGTGGCGAAGCAGTGACTGTGGTAGCGGGACCACGAACCACGAACGGCCCGCATTCATGGTCTTTCTAAGGGACAGACAGGCCGTACCCGGGTGGCAGGTAGTCGTGCCGAGCGCCCAACCTCTCGTCGATGAACTGAAGTCGACCGATATGGGACTGAACGAACTCTCGATGACGTCCGACGTTGAATGCGTTGAAGTGGTGACGGGAGGGTTCGACACGCTGGCCCTTCCGGCGAAGAACAGTCCGGCTCCCATGACAACGATTGTCACGATGACAACGAGTCGGCGTGCGTACATGTGGCCAACGTAGTTCGCCGAGCCGCTACCAGTCCGTCAGCAAGCGACGCTGGGCCGATGGTCACAAGCGACTAGAGGATTCTTCCGTGAAAGATTGGATCGTGGATGCAGTACTTGTTTGACAACGGTCAAGTTGGGCTACTGATCACGCTATTCACCGATTCACGCGCTGATCTTAGGATCCACCTATGCGCCTCGTCCGACTTCTGTCGACTGTAGGACTCTTCTTCTTGATCTTTCCCGCGCTACCGACCTCACTCTCCTCGGCGGCGCTACTACCACCATGCGCCAAGCATCAACTGCTGGTCCTTACTAGCAGCACACAGAGATTTGCCGGAACAAGTGTTAGGGCGTTTGCCCCTTCGTCAAACAGTGAAGATGTTGGGTGGTAGTTCGACCCGAGTCTGACCTTTCGGCAAACTGACGCACCCGATGTGCTGTCCTGCCTGAGATGAGTCGCCTCGCGTCGACCTACCGCCTGGTCCGGGATGACTTGACCGGGCGGGACGTGACTTCATAGGATCCTGCCACAGCCGTGTCTCTTCACTGTTTGCCGAAGCAGGGCATTTGATATCGCGACTCTTGGGGCGTCGAGTCGTATCGGAGGATCTCCTCAGGTCAAGTTTTTCAAAGCCAAGGGAGTCGCAGTCGACCATCGCGATATCCA
>LMAD01000043.1 GCA_001443545.1 Acidimicrobiaceae bacterium RAAP-2 | reverse complement strand
ATGGTGCCGGTCAACGCTCTAGGCGCACTCGCCAAATAGAACACAGCCCCATAGAGCCGCTCGACGTTACCCAGCATCGCCTCGCGGTCTCGATCGGGGTCCCACCTCGACGGATCAACGAGATCGTCCACGGCAAGCGGCGCATCAGCGCGGATACCGCGCTGCGGCTCGCGCGGTTCTTTGGCACGAGCGAACGGTTCTGGATCAACCTCCAAACCCGCTATGACCTCGAGCTCGAGCGCGACCACCTTGGTTCATCGCTCGACGCCATCGAGCCACTCGTATCGGCTCGATCTCGGTGACCACGCCGCACGCTCGGGTCATCCATGAGACGTGCGCCCGCACCGTTCGCGTAACGAGTGCCGGGTAGTACCCCAGCCGGGGAGAACCGTGGAGCCGCGGAACTTCTCTGGTGCCTAGCGATGCGCGCCGTCGCGCGCGTCAAGCACCGCGACGCCGGTCTCGGTGACCTCGTAGATCGCCAGTTGGCTATATCGACGAGCGAAGCCCAGCGCGAGGGACCGATCGGCGACGACGTAGCCAACCTCGTCGGGGTGCATCCCGCGCGGGTCCCTCGCGCGCGTTACCGTCACCGCGAGCCCGAACCCGGCGAGCCGGTCGGCGAAGTCGACCCGATCCGCCTCGTTCAGCGCGTCACGACGCACGACCGAGCCGGGGTTGTCGCTCGTGACGACGAAGTAGGGACCGACCAAGCGGGCGTACTCGCGCGCGTCGAACTCGCCCGAACCGGTGTCGACGACGAGCTCGGTCGGGGGCACGCGATACCCGTCGAGCCAGCCCTCGAGGGGCGGACGTGGCGCGGTCACCGACTCGGCGAAGGCGATCCCCGCGCGGGTCGTCGCCGAGGTGCGCGGACTCGCCGTCACGTCAAAGGCGTGCTGGGTGAGGGGCAGTTCGACGTAGTAGATCGGGGCCGGACAGGTCGCGCGGAACGTGGCGACGAAGTTGCGCGCCACCTGGACGTCGACCAGGGTGTCGGTGACGCCCTGGACGACGAAGAAGGGGGGCGCCCCGGGGTGCAGGCGGTGCAGCGGGCTGAGGGACTGATAGAGGTCCTCGTGGCCCGCGAAGGGCATCTGGACGACCCGGTGCTCGAGGAGTCGTCGCAGGCCGAGACCGAGACCGCGCCAGTGGTCCTCGTCGCCGGTCATCTCGAGCACGCCATAGTAGGAGAGGCAACCCCGCACCGAGAGGTCGAGGCCCCGCGCGTCGGGCGCTCGCCACGCCGGGTCGTCCCCGGCGAGGGCGGCGAGCGCGGCCAGGTGGCCCCCGGCCGACCCGCCGGCGACGACGACCCGGTCGGGGTCGCCGCCGTAGGCGGCGATCTCGCGCTTCACCCAGGTAAGCGTGCGCAGCACGTCCTCGATCTGGGCCGGCCAGGGGTCGCGCGGGGCGAGGCGGTAGTTGGCCGCGACGACGATCCAGCCGCGCGCGGCGAACTCGTGCAGCATCGGACGGCCCTGCTCGCGCTTGTCCCCGAAGGTCCAGGCCCCCCCGTGCAGGTAGAAGATGACCGGCGCCCCGGCGAGGTCATCGCGGGTGCGCCAGACGTCGAGGCGGTGGCGGGGCTCGGGGCCGTAGGGGACGTTCTTGGTGACGATGAGCCCGCGCGGGTGCACCGGCAGCTTCAACGCCGTGCGCCACCAGCGCCCGTAGACGTCCTCATCGGGCGAGGGAATCGCGAGCGGACGGTCCGGGGCATTCGCCATCGCCACGGCGACGACGCGCCGCGCCCGCCACGAGGCGACGAAGAGCGCGAGATTCCCGACGACCACGACGAGGGCCAAGACCGCGACGACCGGGTCGATCCAGCCGATCGGCCAGCCCCACCACGCGAGGACCGCGAGCAGGGCCAGCTCGAGGGTGATCGCCTGAGCCGGCAGCTCGCCGGCCACCCACCCGACGGGGTAACTCAGGGCGGCCAGCACCCCCCGGCGCCGGGGTCGCAGCGCCGTCAGCGCGACGAGGGCGAGCCACGCGCTCACCAGCGCCACGACGTAGGCCATGACCCATTGTGACCCTCGACGGGCCGGCGGAGCAAACCCTACGATGGGGCAATGACGACCCCCACCCTCGAAGCACTGCGCGGTACGACCGGACTGTGGACGATGACCCTGGACGCCCAGCCCGTGGCGAGCCTGCGATCGATCGTCGCCGAGCTCGACCAGTTGGGTGTTGCCGCCCTGTGGCTGCCCGAAGCCTGGGGCCGCGAGGCCCTGGTGAACGCGAGCCTCGCGCTCGCCGCGTCGACGAGGATGACGATCGCGACCGGGATCGCCTCGATCTGGGCCCGCGACGCGGTCGCCACGGTGAACGGGGGACGTACGCTCAGCGCGGCGAGCGACGAGCGCTTCGTGCTCGGCCTCGGCGTGAGCCACCGGCCCCTCGTCGAGCGCCTGCGCGGCCACCACTACGAGAGCCCGCTCGCGGCGATGCGCGCCTACCTCGAGGCGATGGACGCGGCCCCCATGCACGCCGCTGACGCATCGGTTCGCACCCCGCGCGTGCTCGCCGCGCTCGGGCCCAAGATGCTCGAGCTCGCCGGCACGCTCGCCGACGGGGCCCACACCTACCTCGTCACCCCCGAGCACACCGCCGGCGCGCGTACCCACCTCGGTCACGGCTTCCTCGCCGTCGAACAGGCCGTCGTGCTCGGCGCCACGCGCGAGGAGTACCTCGCGCGCGCCCACGCCCACCTCGACTTCTACACCGGGCTCGAGAACTACCGCAACAACTGGACCCGGCTCGGCTTTAGCGAGGACGACTACGTGCGCGGGGGCTCCGAGCGACTCTGTGACGCCATGGTCGTCCACGGCGACCTCGACGCGATCCGCGAGCGAGTCGCCGAGCACCTCGCCCTCGGTGCCGACCACGTCTGTCTCCAGGTGCTCGGGGCCGACGTCGCCCAACCCCCCCTCGCCGACTGGCGCGCGCTCGCGTGACCACGATCCGGGTCCGCGCACACGTTCCCGTTGGCCCCGAGGTCGTCTGGGCGGAGTTGCGCGTCATCGAGCGCCACGTCACCTGGATGGCCGACGCCCGCTCGCTCGTCTTCGACGGCGACCAGCGCGAGGGGGTGGGCACGACCTTTCGCGTGCGCACCCGGGTCGGCCCGCTCGTGACGACCGACGTCATGACGGTGACCCGCTGGGAGCCCAACCGGGCGATGGGCGTCGAACACCGCGGTCTCGTACGTGGCACCGGCCACTTCACGCTGCAGTCCGACCCCGCGGGCACCGAGGTCACCTGGGAGGAGACCCTGTCGTTCCCGTGGTGGTTCGCCGGCCCGCTCGGCTCGGCGCTGGCCGCCCCGGTGCTGCGCGCGATCTGGGCCGCCAACCTGGCGCGCCTCGGCGAACGGCTCTAACCCCGCGGACCCTCACCGGGGCCGTAGACGACGACGTCGGGACCCGACCCACCGCGCAGACGTGCGACCAGTGAAGCGACGAGGGCCAGCTCGAGCAGCTCGAGTCCCCCGATGACGAACCACCCAAGGGTCACCGTCACGAACCCGAGCACGAGTCCACCCAAGAACCCGTGTCGAACCATCGAAGCAATCACCAAGGGGAACCAGGCGACCAGCCAACTGAAGAACGGTGCCACGACGACGAGCCCCGTGCGGCGGCGCCACCCGAGCACGGCGCCGAAGAGCGCCGTGGCGATGATTCCCACCGCCACCACGCCGCCGCGGCCGTGGCGCTCGACCACGTAACTGACGAGCACGACGGCCATCACGAGCGACCAGAGGAACATCGGCGCGGAGGCCCCGCCGCGGGCGCGCTGACGGAACGAGATGACGACCTGGTTCATCGTCCCAGGCTAAACGACGAGACCCCGGCGCCGACGTCGTCGGTACCGGGGTCTCTCGCGTTGGCTAGAGCGTGACCACCCGCATCGGGTTCGACGCACCCGAGGCACCGCCGACGCTGATCGCGCGCACGCGCAGCACGTAAGCGGTGCCCGAACGCAGGCCCCGCAGCACGACGAAGAGCTTGCCCTTCACCGCCTGGACAGTCCAGTGGCCGTTCAGCAAGTACTGGTAGTAGGCGACGGGCGCGCCGTTGAGCGCCTTGGGAGCGCGGAAGTAGATGATCACCACGCCGTGACCTCGCACGCTGTGCCAGATGTACGGGGCCGACGGCGGGCCGGCCGCGACGCGTAGGCCCGAGAAGGCGGCCGAGGTATTCCCGCCGGCACCCTTTGCCGCGACCGAGACGCTGTAGTGCACGCCGTAGACGAGATTTCGCACCGCACAGGAGTACGTCGTGGTCGTCGAACAGCTGTAGCTCCGTCCGCCACCGACTACCGAGACGAGGTAGCCCGTGACGACCGCGCCGTTGGCGATGCCCGGCTTCCAGACGACGACGAAGCCGTGCGCGATGCGGCGCATGGTCAGGTTCACCGGTGCGTTGGGCGCGACGACCTTCGGGGTCACCGCGGCCGAAGCGAGCGAGACCGGTCCAGTGCCCACCGCGTTGTGGGCGGTGACCGTGAAGGTGTAGGCCGTGCCGTTAGTGAGCCCGCTCACCGTACAGCTCGTGGTCGTACTCGTGCAGCTGAGCCCACCGGGGTTGGCCGTGACGACGTAGAGCGTCACCAGAGAACCGTTGTTCGCCGCCGCGGTCCAACTGACCGTCGCCGACTGATTACTGGCGACGGCCACCACCGCGGTCGGGGCCGCGGGGTTTGACTCGCTCGGCGTGATCGCGTTCGAGGCCGCTGAGGCCGGGCTCGTGCCGTAGCCATTGGTCGCGGTCACGGTGAAGGTGTAGTACGTCCCGTAGAGCAACCCGGTCACGACGCACGACGTAGTCGTCGTGGTGCATGTCGAACCGTTCGAGGCGAGCACGTGGTACGAGGTGACCGCTAAGCCCGCGGTCGGGGCAATCCACGAGATGGTCGCCTGGCCCATTCCGGCAATCGCCGTGACCGAGGTCGGCGATCCAGGTGCACTTGTGGTCACGAGTCCCGTCGCCGCAGCGACCATTGAGGCCGAGGTGCCACTGCCCGAGACCGTCTCGAGAATGGTCAGGTAGTACGAAGCCTGGTTCGAGGTCGGTGAGAACGACGAACCCGTCGCTCCAGCGATTGCGTAGCAGTTCGACGGCAGCGAGACGCCCGAACTAATCGGGGTCGTGCACTCGTACCACTGGTAGACCGTCGTGTACGTCGATCCTGAGGATACCGTCGCGCTACTCGTCAACGTGCCGCCGACCGCCGGGACGCCGCTGATCACGAGAGCGGTGATCGAGAGCGTCGCCACGAGGGGCAGAGTGGTCGAGGCCGAGTAGACGGTCTTGGTGGTCGCCGCCCCCCCGATTGTGATGCCATTATTCGCGGTCGTTGAGATGAGGAAGTAGTCATTCGCGTAGCTGGCCGTCGGCTGGAACGACAATCCCGTTGCGCCACCGATGACGTAGCAGTTGGCCGCGAGAGCGTTACTCGCCGCAGCGACTGAACTCGTGCAGTAGTACCACTGGTTCGTCAAGGTCGGCGTCGGAGCGCCGAGCCACGTACTCTGCGTCGCCACGAGCGCCGTTACCGTCGACGCTGTCGTGGGGACGGTCGGGTACGAGACGAGGGCTGGCGGAGCTGAAGTCAAGGTGACACTCGCGGAGTAGTAATTCGACAATCCGGCGATGACCATCACGACCACGTAGTAGGTGGAACCGCTATTCAACTGTGCCGTGGTGAGGGTCATTGCGTACGATGATGCGGAACTTAGCGACGTGCCACAATTCGTCGGCGTACTACCAGCGCTATTCGCCGATGTGCAGAGGAGCCACTCGTAGGTTGGTGTGACGGCCGGCATGGCCGAAATCGTCGGCGTAGCGTAGAGCATCGAACCCACTGGCGTATTAGTCGCCTGTGAACCGGTGGGTGTCGTGGCCACGGTCACTGCCGAAACGTTCGCAGCCGCCGAAGTCAGCGCGACCTCCGTGGTGTAGTTCATCCACCAACCGACGCCTGGAACCGTGGCGATCACTTCGGCGACGAGGCTCTGGCCGACGTACGTCGAGGTCGAGACGGTGTAGCTTGCCCCCGACGCCAGCGCTGTGCATGATCCACTCAACGTCACCGGCCCGGTGAAGGAGTTCGCGCCCGTCCCCGACGTGACGGGAGTCGTCGTTGGGGACGTCGACAGTGGGCCACTGCAGGCGTACCACTCGTAGTCGTACGAGTAGGTGAGGCCCGCGGTCCCCCCCGTCGCTGCAGCACTCGCGTCATACGTGGCGTTATTCGCCAGATTCTCTGCGACGGTGAGTGTGGGCGCAGCTGCCGTCGTGATCTGGGTCTGCGCGGGCCACGCCTGGTAGTAGTCGTTGGTCGATCCGTACGTGGTCGTCTCAGTGATGACCGGGATTAAGTAGTCGGAGGTTGGCCAACTCGACGATACGAGTTGCGACGAACCAGTGGACTCCGGAGTACAACCGGAGAATGCCGATGGGGTCGCGCCCGTTCCGCCAGCGACGGAACCTCCCGACGTAGCCGTGCTGGTCGTGCACAGGTACCACTGATAGTGAGTGACCGGAGTGGGAAGACCCGTCCACGCTCCTGGGTTCACCGTGAGCGACAGCCCGCCCACCGCCGTACCCGATACCCAAGGGACCGACGTGGGAAGTGGCCCTTGTTGGGGAACGGCACTCGCACTGACGGTGTAGGAGGTGACGGCGCTCTGGAAGCCGTTATCGGCACTTACCCCGGCGAAGATGTAGGTCCCGACGTCCGCGCTCTGCAGCGTGTAAACCGCACTCGACGTGGAGCTGACGGAACTGAACGTAGCGAGGAGCGTTGGTGCACCATTCAAACCTGCGCTGCCACACGCCGTCGGCAGCGTGGTAGTCGCGGCACCGACCGCCGTGAGACAGCGATACCACGTCACTGTGTACGAAGTCGGAGGATTTGGCGTCCCCCCCCAGGTTCCGAAATTGCTCAACGCGACCGAGAGCGCGGACAGCGCCACTGTCGGTGGAGTCGTCAGCGTCGGCGCCGATCCCGCGACGACACTCGTCGTTGCGGAGTAGACGGTTACCGAGCCAGCAGTATTGGTGACTTGTTCAGCAACGAGGAGTTGATCGTTGTTGAGGACGTCTGATGTGGTCGGCGTGTACGAGGTCCCGGTCTGACCGCTAATTAGCGTGCAATTCGGTGCGGCAGTTGTGGGAGACCCAACGGTCACGTTGCTCGCACAGTCGTACCACTGATACGACACGTTCGTAGCGACAAACGCGGTGATCCCGTGCTGGATATCGCCCGAACCGAGCACAAAGTTGTTACTCGCCGTCACCGGAGTTCCGAGTTGCGGTGTCGCACTCGAAACAGCGAGGGTAGGTGTCGTAGCCGATGGCGGCGACACAGTAACGATCGGTGACGAGGCCGCCAAGTACTCAACGCTGGCATCGGTCACCACGACGGTCATGTATTTGCCGTAGTCAGTATCCGTGAGCACGTATGTCGCGCTCGTGCTCGAGGACGGGATGGACGTGCAACCAGTCGGGATCGAGACGGTCGCTGCCGAAGTCGACGCCACGGAACTCGAGCAGTGGTACCACTGGTAGGAGTACGACCCCGATCCACCCGTGATACCGACGGACAACGTACTGGGGAGTTGCGTACCGTTCGTCCCAGTGATCGCCAGGCTGTCGGCGGCGCTCGCCACACTCGCCACACCGAGAGTCATCGTCGCGACGGCCATGACCCCCGCGACCAAGATCGTCAGACTTCGGTATATGCGTGCACCTACCAACATTGCGACCTCCCAGAGCGGTATCCCTTACAGGTCTACTACCCCCGACACGCGCCACAACGCTCGCCCAAGATCACCCCACGAGATTCCCCCAAATATCTAAGACTTGGAGCACGAGCACGAGCACTGGTATCGCCAAGCGTCGGTTGGTCTGAGCGAGCCGGTACGCTCAAGGGGTGCACACCGGCGTTCTCGCACTGTTGGGATCGGGCGAGACGGCGCCCGGTATGACCAAGGTGCACCGTGCCCTTCTCGCACGACACCCCGAGGGCACCGCGATCAATCTCGATACCTCCTACGGGTTCCAAGAGAACGTTCCCCAGATGACCGAGAAGATTGCGGGTTACTTCGAGGTCTCGCTGCACCGGACCCTTGACACGGTCACCTTCACCAACTATGAAACTGCGAGCCCCCTGGAACGGACCATCGCCAAGCAGCGCGTCCGAGAAGCCGACTACGTCTTCGCCGGCCCCGGCAGCCCGAGCTACGCCCTCAAGCAATGGCGACCCCTCGATTTAGTCGACGACTTCATTTCTGTGCTCGAACACGACGGCGTGCTGTGCTTCAGTTCGGCCGCAACGCTAACCCTCGGCGCCTTCACCGCCCCAATCTACGAGATCTACAAGGTCGGTGACGCACCCCACTGGCTCAAGGGGCTCGACCTCACGGCCCGACTCGGTCTCAACTGCGTGGTCATCCCCCACTTCGATAATCACGAGGGGTCGAATTACGACACCCGCTACTGCTACCTCGGCGAACGACGCCTCGAACTACTCGAATCCCAACTACCAGAGAACGTTGCGACTCTCGGCATCGACGAACACACCGCACTTCTCTTCGACCTCGGAGCCGGTGAGGCGCGCGTCATAGGACGGGGCAACGCCTACTGGCGCCATCACGGCACCGTAATCACGCTCACCTCCCAAGCACCGACACCGCTCTCAGCGCTTCGCTCTCAGCCAGTGGCACCAAGAACGCGGGTGCTCCCCACGAACGATGACTCACGTTCCAACAACCTGACCCTCGCCGAACTCGTCACTCGCGGCGGTCCAGCGGGCACCGAAGCACTCGCGCGCCTGGTTCGCCTCGCCGACGGAGCCACCACGAGCACCGTCGACGTTACGGCGCTCATAGAAGAGGTGGTACGAATTCGTGATTCTGCCCGTGGTTCCAAACAGTTCGACACCGCAGACCGTCTACGCGACGCACTCATCGTAGCCGGAGTCGCAATAGCCGACGAACCCACCGGGACGCGCTGGTCAATCACCAACAGTTAACGCGTAATCAAGCTCGAACCCGCAACTCAGTCGTCCGAGCGGTACCACACAATGCTAACGAACATCCTTTCGGCCACGCTGCGCGTGAAACGAAGTCGACAACGCCTCACGAAATTCCGCAGGCACACAGCAAGAGGCCCCCTCCCGAAGGAGGGGGCCTCTTGACAAGGGACTGCTGAGATTACTTCTGGTTGTAGCGAACAGTCGCCGACTTGCCGTTGGCAAGCCTGACGGTGAAGGTGTGAACGCCGCGCGGCGTAGTCGCCGCTGCCGTCACACGAACAGTCAGGACTGTTCCGGTGTCGCCCGAAACAACCGCCTTGATGCCACCAACGTTGCTGGTCACCTTCGGCTGGCCGTAGAAGCCGGTACCGGAAATCTTGATGGTGACCGTCTTACCGACGAACGCAACACCGAAGACACGGAACACCTTGAAGGTAACCGGGGCCTTCGCGACCGGAACCGGTCCGCCGTTGAGGGCGAAGGTCACGGTACTGCCGTCAGTGTTGGTCAAGGTGATGTTGCTACTGGTTCCAGCCGTGGCCGCCGACGTGGTGGTGACCAACAGGGTCACAACCGTACCGGTCGTGTTCACGCCTGCAACCAACACGCTGTAGGCCGAGTTGGAGCTCGTAGCGGCAATCCCGCTTTCGAAGCCCGTACCCGAAACCGCAACCTCGTAGTTGGTCGAGAACGTCGGCACGTAGTAGGTACCGGTGACAGTGGGCTGCGGGTTGACCGAGAACGCCGCGGTGCTTGTACCACCGTCAGGGTTCACGAAGGTCAACGTCAAACCGACTGCCGTTGTTCCGGTGATGGCCGGAGCCGACGCCGTGAACGAGTACGCACCAGTCGCGCTGCTGTAACTCGGCGTGCCGAGGGTGAGCAGTGGTGTCGACGATGTGACCTTGGTGGCCGAGGAGAAGTTCCCACTGGTCACGTTGATCGTTGCCGCCGTCGCACCCGCGATGACCGAATTCTGGCTCAGCGTGCCACCAGGAGCTGCACTTATCGTGACAGCTCCGGTGCCAGCACTACCGTTGACATTCGTCACGGTGAAAGCACCCGAAGTCGCACCGGTAAGTCCCGTCGCAATCGCGGTCGATGCGACCGACACCTTCAACGAGATCGAGCCGGGCGTAATGTTGGTCACGGTGTCCGTAATCAGTGGACTCGTAAAGGAAACCGTCGCACCTGGCAAGAAGCCCGAGCCAGCGACCGTAACCACCGCGTTGGTCGCGCCAACTCCGATGGTAGAAATGGTCGACGACGCGTAACTAACGCTCAGGTTGCTACCGAGGCTCGCGCCAATGGCAAAGGTCCCTTGCGCCGAAACGTCACCCTGGGTGAGCGTCATCGTGAACTTCGGACCAGTAGTGGCACCGGTGGAAAGACCCGTCACCTGCAACTCAGTCGGCGATACGTACTGCACCGCCGCGACGCCAGTGGTCCCCGTGGACGCGAAAGTGTAAGCCGCGTTCGTGAAGCCACTGCCCGTGATTGTTACCGTTCCCATGGAGGTACCGGCGACGAAGTTCGCGGGCGAAACTGAGGTGATCTGAGGACCCGTCACCGTCAAGGCGTTCGCGAACTCGTTGCTCACTGTCGAGGCAGTTCCGCCGAAGTTCACCGAGACGCTTACCGGGCCACCAAAGACGGTGGGGTTGCCACTCGTGCTGCCGGTGGACACCACTACCGTGCAGGAGAGTTGCGTAGTCGACACAACGGTGGTGTTCGACGGATTGCAGGTGATGCCAGTTTCAGGTGTCGTTGACGTTCCTGGGTAGAAGGCGATGTTCGCATTTGCTCCGGGAACGAAGCCCGTGCCCGTCAGGATCAAGTTACCCGTAGTACCGGGGCTGACCGCGAAGCTCGTGGCGGCGGTAATCGTCGCCGCGTTGCCCGTAGCCGTGCTCGCGGTGCCGATGCCGAGTGCGCCAGTCAACGTCGCAGAGCCACCAGTTCCCGGGTTCTGCACCGTGATGGAAACGGCTTGCATGGCGTCACCACTCGAAACCGTCACTGGCACCGTGATAGACGTCGCGCTGGTGTAGGTCGGAATTCCAACCGCCGGCAATGTAGCCGAACCGCCAAGACTGACCACCGCGAGGTTCTGCAGGTTCGTACCAGTGATGGTGACGTTCGTCGTCACCGACGCTGCACCAGATGCAGGAATCGCCAGGTACGACGGACTGACCGACGCAATACTGGGACCAGTAATCGTCAAGAGTCCTGCGGACGTCGAGGTTCCACCGTCAGTGTTCGCCACTGTCACGGCGTAGGTACCAGCCGTCGGTGTTGAAGACGTCGCTTTGTTCTCAGGCGTGACCGATACCGTGGCGCTCGTCGCCGTGACGTTTGTGACCGTACCCGAAAGCAGTGTGGTGCCGTCGGACGTGCTCGTGAAAGACGCGGTCATGCCGGTCTGGAATCCCGAACCGGTAAGCGTCACCGTCGTCGGCGTGAAGCCAGTGTTGGTCGCGACCGAAGTCGGTGAAACCGCCGTGACCGCCGGTGCGGCAGTGACTACAAAGGCTGGGGTCAACGCCGTAGTTGTTCCGGCGTTGTCGGTGACGGTGAGGTTGTAGAAGTTCGGCGATGTTGCCGCTCCCACCGAGTACGTCGCTGACACATAGCCAAAACCAGTTGCGCTGTCCAGAACCGTTTCAGAGGCGGACGTGAACGTTACACCGGTGGCTGTTGACGCTACCGACGTGTTACCACCGTCGAACGCAAAGCCCGTTCCATAGATGTAGATCGTTCCCGTCGATCCCTGACCCAAGGTTACGTACCCACTCGGCGATTCGTTGTAGCCCGTTGTGAGGGTAAGCGTGTCACCCGAACCAGCACCAATGGTTGCTTGGTTGAAGTCGTAGACCGTGCCACTAGCGACGGCTGCGGTGTAGGTCGTGGGAGTGGTGCCGAACGTTGTGTTAGCCGCAGACAAACCACTGACAACGAAGACCGTGTTGCTGGTCACTGATTCGATGGTTCCAGTGATGGCCGCAGAGTTGCTATTCAAGGTAACCGCAGCGCCTGGGTACAGCGTCGTGGTGTTACTCGTGAAAGTAACGGTTGTCGAACCGCCCAAACTGAAGGTAGTCGGGTTGATAGTTGCAGCA
>LMAD01000042.1 GCA_001443545.1 Acidimicrobiaceae bacterium RAAP-2 | reverse complement strand
CCCGAGTTGGTATCCCAAGGGCGTCAAGATCAGTGACCAACAACTCGCCGCGCTGCCACTGCGTCCACACGACTTTCACGGCGAGTGGAACTACACCCTCAACGCCCAATCAATCTCGGTGTGAGCCCTAACGAGGATCGACACCGCCGAGGTTGAGCCACTTCACGGTCCGGTCCCGATCACGATTGTCGTGGTCGGGACCGGACCTGCTCAAGCGCCGTGCCTACAATGGGGGACGTTGTGGCAGGCGAGCCGTTGCTCGCGACGATGAGAGCGAGGAGACCCGGTGGCAGCCATAGAAAGTGCGACGAAGGTTGAACTGGGCGGTGTGCGCGGCGGACCCGACGTCCCGACCCTGCGAAAGGACCGCTGGTGGCTTCAGCCGGTGGTCACCGTGTCGATTCTCACGTCCTTCGTCGTGTACTCGACGTGGGCCGCCTTCCAGAACCAGAACTACTACGTCGGCGCGGCCGCCCACCGCGACCTGATCAGCCCCTTCTACTCGCCGTGCCTGGGCAACACCTGCGTGCCCGGTTCGGGTTCGGGCTTCGCGATCCACGGGTGGGGGTGGTCGCCCGCGCTGCTGATCCTCATCTTCCCCCTCGGCTTTCGACTGACCTGCTACTACTACCGACGCAGCTACTACCGCGCCTTCTGGTGGTCGCCACCGGCCTGCGCGGTCGCCGACGGCCACGGCTCGTACTCCGGTGAGACGAAGTTCCCCCTCATCATGCACAACGCGCACCGCTACTTCTTCTACGCCGGCCTGGTCTTCAACGTGCTCTTGACCTACGACGCGATCCGCGCCTTCCGTCAGCCCGGCTTGGGCTGGGGGGTCACCGTCGGGACCGTCGTGCTGCTCGTGAACGCCGCACTGCTCTGGGCCTACTCGCTCAGCTGCCACGCCTGTCGCCACCTCTGCGGCGGTGGCGTGAAGACCTTCTCCGAGCACAAGACCCGCTACAAGATCTGGAAGTTCCTCACCCCGCTCAACGCCAAGCACATGAACTTCGCGTGGGCCTCACTCATCTTCGTCGCCCTCACCGACGTCTACGTGCGTCTGGTCGCATCGGGCGTTCTCACCGACTACAAACTCTTCTAAAGGACCGACCGTGACCACGTCTCCCTACGAACACCACGAGTACGACGTACTCATCATCGGCGCCGGCGGCGCGGGACTGCGCGCCGCCATCGAGGCCAAGCAACGCGGACTCTCCGTCGGCATCGTGACCAAGTCCCTCCTCGGCAAGGCCCACACGGTCATGGCCGAAGGGGGCATGGCCGCGGCCATGGGCAACGTCTCGTCCGAGGACAACTGGCGCGTCCACTTCCGCGACACGATGCGCGGCGGCAAGATGCTCAACAACTACCGCATGGCCGAGCTGCACGCCAAGGAGTCCCCCGACCGGGTCCGCGAGCTCGAACAGTGGGGGGCGCTCTTCGACCGCACCAAGGACGGCAAGATCCTCCAGCGCGACTTCGGTGGCCACCGCTACGCGCGCCTGGCGCACGTGGGTGACCGCACCGGACTCGAGTTGATCCGTACGCTCCAGCAGAAGGTCGTCTCGATGGGCACCGACGTGTTCATGGAGTGCAAGGTCCTCCAACTCGTCCACGACGAGTCGGGCCGGGTCGCTGGCGCCGTGGCGTACTGGCGTCCGACCGGCGAGTTCGTGACCTTCGCCGCGAAGTCGGTCATCCTCGCCAGTGGGGGCGTCGGCAAGTCGTGGAAGTTCACCTCGAACTCCTGGGAGAGCACCGGCGACGGCCACGCGATGGCGCTGTGGGCCGGGGCCGAGCTCATCGACATGGAGTGCATCCAGTTCCACCCGACCGGCATGGTCTGGCCACTCAGCGTGCGCGGCCTGCTGGTCACTGAAGGGGTGCGCGGCGACGGCGGAGTGCTTCGTAACTCCGAGGGCGAACGCTTCATGTTCAACTACGTCGCCGACATGTTCCGCGCCGAGACGGCCGAGTCCGAGGAGGAGGGCGACCGCTGGTACGAGGACCACTCCGCCGGCCGACGTCCGCCCGAACTGCTGCCCCGCGACGAGGTCGCGCGCGCCATCAACGCCGAGGTCAAGGCCGGCCGCGGGACCCCCCACGGCGGCGTCTACCTCGACATCGGCACGCGACGGTCGGCCGAGTACATCCGTCGGCGCCTGCCCTCGATGTACCACCAGTTCATGGAGCTGGCCGGCGTCGACATCACGCGCGAAGCGATGGAGATCGGCCCGACCTGTCACTACATCATGGGCGGCGTCAAGGTCGATGCGGACACCGCGGCCACCAAGGTCGCCGGGCTCTACGCCGCCGGCGAGGTCGCGGCCGGCTTGCACGGCGCGAACCGGCTCGGTGGGAACTCGCTGTCGGACCTCGTGGTCTTCGGCCGGCGCGCCGGCATGGCGGCCTCGGACTACGTCGAGGGCGGCTCGGGGCCGAGCGGCTTCGACTGGGGTGAGGTCGAAACGGCCGTGGCCCGCGCGCTGGCACCCTTCGAGAACGAGGGCGGCGAGAACCCCTACGACATCCAGCGCGACCTCCAAGAGATGATGCAGGCCAACGTCGGCATCATCCGCACCGGTGACGAGATCGAGCTCGCGATCAACGAGCTCGAGACCTTCACCGAACGGGTCAAGAACATCTCGGTCAAGGGCGGGCGGGCCTACAACCCCGGCTGGAACCTCGCGACCGACCTGCCGAGCATGATCACCGTCTCCAAGTGCACGTCGCGCGGCGCGCGCGACCGCAAGGAGTCCCGCGGTGGTCACACCCGCGAGGACTTCCCCAAGGCCAGCGCCGAGTACGGCACCTTCAACCTGGCGCACACCATCGCCGGGGGAACCTGGGAGGGGCAGATCACCACGGAGCGTTCACCGCTCCTGACCATGCCTGATGAACTGAAATCACTGCTCGAGGAGGGGAAGTAATGGCTGACGTGACGATGCGGGTCTGGCGCGGCGACGCCAGCGGTGGTGACTTCGAGGACTACACCGTCGCCCAGAACGAGGGCGAGGTGGTGCTCGACGTCATCCATCGCATCCAGGCGACCGAAGCCCCCGACCTCGCGTGCCGGTGGAACTGCAAGGCCGGCAAGTGCGGCAGCTGCGCGGCCGAGATCAACGGCAAGCCCCGCCTCATGTGCATGACGCGCATGGACGACCTGCCCGAGGGACCGGTCACGGTGACCCCGATGAAGACCTTCCCGATCATCCGCGACCTGGTGACCGACGTCTCGTTCAACTTCGCGATGGCCGAGCGAGTACCGGCCCTGCTGCCGCCGCCGATGCCCGAGGACGGCTATCGCATGTTCCAAGAGGACGTCGAGCGCGGCCAGGAGTTCCGCAAGTGCATCGAGTGCTTCATGTGCCAGGACGTCTGCCACGTGATCCGCGACCACGAGGAGAACAAGCAGTACTACGCCGGTCCGCGATTCTTCATCCGCTACGCCGAGCTGGAGATGCATCCCCTCGACCAGAACGACCGTCGCGACTACGTGCGCGACGAGATGGGACTCGGCTACTGCAACATCACCAAGTGCTGCACCGAGGTCTGCCCCGAGCACATCAAGATCACCGATAACGCGATCATCCCGCTGAAGGAGCGCGTCGTGGACGCCAACTACGACCCGGTCGCGTGGCTGGGGCGCAAGATCCGTCGTCGCACGAAGCGCACGGCGACCGAGGCGGGCGTCCAGCCCGCACCGTAGTGGTGAACGAATTCGCCGGCGGCGAGTGGGTTGCGTCCTTGAACGCGACCCTCGTCGCCGCCGGACCCGTCCCGCTGGCCGAGGGGACGGTCCAGCGCATCGTGATCCAGTTGCTCGGCGCGCCGAGCCGGGCGCCCCACGCCTTCACGATCACCCTGGCGCCCGCGGGCGCGAGCGCCGAAGCCGGCGACCACCTCGCCGCTGACGCCGTCGTGCGCCTCGACTTCGACGACGCGTCGCGCCTGCACCGCGGCGACCTCGACAGCGCCACGGCCCTGCGAGAGGGTCGCGTCAAGGTCCGCGGCGACGTGAACGCCGTCGTCGCCCTGCTCGACTGGCTCCTGGTCGCCCACGGGCCCTCGGCGTGATCGACCTCGCGCTCACCGAGGACGACCTCGCCGAACCCGGCGTGCTCGAAGCCGCCATGATCCACCGTCGTCCCCGGGTGCACCCCGCCGTGGTGCTCTGCTTCTTCAACGATCTCCTCACCCGCCTCGCCGACGAGGGGGTCCTCACCCCGCTCTACTCCCTGCGCAGTGAGTTGGGCACCAACCCGGTCTACGAGCTCGTCACCCCGAGCGGTCCCGTCGCGGTCGTGCACCCGGGGATGGGCGGGCCCCTGGCGGCCGCCATCGTCGAGGAACTCGTCGCCCTCGGCATGACCTCGGTCGTCGCCTGTGGTGGCGCCGGGGCGTTGCTCGAGGACCTCTCGCTCGGTCACGTCATGGTCGTGGACTCGGCCCTGCGCGACGAGGGCACCAGCTTCCACTACGCCCCACCCTCGCGGGTCATCGAGGCCGACGCCGACGGCGTCGACACCCTCGTCGCGGTGCTGAACGCCCACGACGTCGCGCACCGAGTCGGCCGGACCTGGACGACCGACGCCATCTTTCGTGAGGCGCGCAGCCGCGTCGAGCGGCGCGTCGGCGAAGGCTGCTCGATGGTCGACATGGAGTCGGCGGCCTTCATCGCGGTCGCGCGCTACCGAAATGTGCGCTTCGCCCAGCTGCTCTACGCGGGCGACTCCCTCGTCGGGGCGTGGGACCACCGCTCGTGGCTGCGCGCGAGTGAAGTTCGTGAACTGCTCTTCTACCTGGCCGCCGAGGGCGCGCGCCGCCTCCTCGAGAACTAGGCGATTCCCAACCCGCGGCCTCGCCCGACGCCGCTCGCCCGACGTGGACCATCCTCGATAGCGTCAGGGCGTGGAACCGTCATCGCCCATCGACCGACGCGCGTTCCTGCGTCGCAGCCTCCAGGTGGGCTCGGTACTCGCCGGCGCCGCCGTGGTCACCATCGCGGTGGCCGACCATCACCACCCCGCGACGCCGGTACCGACCACGACGACGACCACGCTCGGTCCTCCGACGTCGTCGGACTGGGCGACGCTGGCTGGGTCACTGGCCGGCTCGCTGATCCTGCCCACCGACGGCGCCTACACCGCTGACGCCCTGCTCTATAACTCGAAGTTCGTCGGTCTCCACCCCCAGGCCATCGCCTACTGCGCCAGCGCCGACGACGTCGCACGGTGCGTGGACTTCGCGACCGCCCACGAGACGGCGTTCGCCGCACGGTCGGGCGGACACAGTTACGGTGGCTACTCGAGCAGTCCGGGGCTCGTGATCGACGTGAGCCGGCTCTCGTCGATCACGGTCGACGAGCGCGCCAACACCGCCACCGTGGGCGCCGGGGCGAAGCTGATCGACGTCTACAACGCCCTCGGGGCCCATCGACGCCTCCTGCCGAGTGGCTCGTGTCCCACGGTCGGCATCGCCGGGATCACGTTGGGCGGCGGCATCGGGGTCTTCGGGCGCAAGTACGGCCTCACCTCGGACAACCTGCGCTCGCTCGAACTCGTCACGGCCGACGCGCGCCAGGTGAGCGCCAGCGCCACCGACCACGCCGACCTGCTGTGGGCGTCGCGAGGCGGTGGCGGGGGCAACTTCGGCGTCGCCACGTCCTTGGAGTTCACCGTGCACCCGATGCCCGAGGTCACGCTCTTCACGTTGCAGTACCCGTGGCCGGCGGCGGCCACGATGTTCGAGGCCTGGCAGCACTGGAGCCTGACGGCGCCCGACGAGCTCTGGTCGAACTGTCAGCTGTTCACCCAGGGGGACTACGGCTACCTGGCCCAGGTCGGCGGCGTGTACTGCGGGCCGTCCTCGGCCCTCACCGGCCTGCTGGCAACGCTCGAACGCGGCGTCGGCTCGACTCCGACCTACCGCTTCGTCGGCGCGCGGGAGTACGTGACGGCGATGGAGATCGAGGCCGGCTGCGCCGGACTGACGGTCGCCGCCTGTCATCTGACCACCCAGAACCCCGCCGGCACGCTCGGCCGCTCGGCCTATTCGGCGAAGTCCAGCTACGTCGACGGTCCCCTGACGAGCGCGCGCGTCTCGCTCGTCGTCGCCGCGGTCGAGCGCCTGCACGCAGAGGCCCCGACCATCGGTGGGGGTCTGGCCTTTGACGCCTACGGCGGGGCCATCAATCGAGTGGCCACGGACGCGACCGCCTTCGTGCACCGCGACAAGCTGGCTGGCGTCCAGGCCACGTACTCGTGGTCGAGCGCGACGCCGCCATCCGAGATCGCCGCGGGCGCGCAGTGGCTGACCTGGTTGGGCAGGGACGTCTTCGATCCCACGACCGGGGCCTACCAGAACTACATCGACCCGACGCTCGCCGACTGGGCCGAGGCGTACTACGGGTCGAACCTCGAACGCCTGAAGGTCGTCAAGACGAAGTACGACCCCGAGAACCACTTTGCCTTCGCCCAGTCGATCCCCCGTACGCACTAGGCGTCACTTCGAGGGCGGTCTTCCGACGTCGCCGAAGTGACCCTCGGCGACGTCGGGTGTTCGCAACGACGTTAGGCGACCAGACCCAGCTTGCGAACCTCGTCGCGCTCGCCGATCAGCTCCTCGGAGGTGACCTTGATGCGCTCGGCGGCGAACTCGTCGATCGCGAAGCCTTCCTTCACGTGCCACGCGCCAGCCCCGTCGACCTGGATCGGCAGACCGTAGGTCAACCCCTCGGGCGTGCCGTACTCGCCGTGGCCCGTCACCGCGACCGAGACGCAGTCGTCGGCGGGCGTGGGCGTGGTGAGGCTCACGACGGTGTCGATGGCGGCGTTGGCGGCCGAGGCGGCCGAACTGGCGCCGCGGGCGTCGATGATGGCGGCGCCGCGCTTCTGGACCGTGGTGATGAAGTCACCGCGCAGCCACGCGTCGTCCTTGACCGCGGCGGGCACCGCGAGTCCGCCCACGGTGGCGTTGGCGAAGTCCGGGAACTGGGTCGAGGAGTGGTTGCCCCAGATGACGAGGTTCTTCACCTCGGCGACCCCGACGCCGACCTTCTTGGCGATCTGGGTCTCGGCGCGGTTCTGGTCGAGCCGGGTCATCGCGAACCAGCGGTCGGCGGGGACCTCGGGAGCGTTGGAGCGCGCGATGAGGCAGTTCGTGTTGCACGGGTTGCCCACGACGAGCACGCGCACGTCGCTCGCGGCGTTCTCGGCGATGGCCCGGCCCTGGGGCTTGAAGATCCCCCCGTTGACGTTCAGCAGGTCGCTGCGCTCCATACCGGCCTTGCGCGGGATCGACCCCACGAGCAGGGCCCAGTTGGTGTCGGTGAAGGCGTGCTTCAGGTCGCTCGTCGCCTCGATGCCGGCCAACAGCGGGAAGGCGCAGTCGTCGAGCTCCATGACGACGCCCTCGAGGGCCTTCATCGCCGGCTCGATCTCGAGCAGGCGCAACACGACGGGCGTGTTCGCGCCGAGCATCTGGCCCGACGCGATACGGAACAGCAACTGGTAGCCGATCTGGCCGGCGGCGCCGGTCACGGTGACGTTGACGGGGGTGGTCATGGGATATTCCTTCCGCAGGGTATTAGAGACGGTCGACGATGGCTGAGGCGAACTCGGAGCACTTCACTTCGGTCGCGCCCTCCATCTGGCGCGCGAAGTCGTAGGTGACGACCTTGTCGGCGATGGTCGCCTCGAGGGCCCGGACGATGTCGTCAGCGGCACCCTGCCAGCCGAGGTGCTCGAACATCAGCACGCCCGAGAGCAGGACCGATCCGGGGTTGACCTTGTCCAGGCCGGCGTACTTGGGCGCCGTGCCGTGGGTGGCCTCGAAGATGCCGTGGCCGGTCACGTAGTTGATGTTCGCCCCCGGCGCGATGCCGATACCGCCGACCTGGGCGGCCAGGGCGTCCGAGAGGTAGTCACCGTTCAGGTTCGTCGACGCGATGACGTCGAACTCCGACGGACGGGTGAGGACCTGCTGGAAGATGATGTCGGCGATGGCGTCCTTGACGAGCAACTTGCCCTCGGGCTTGCCGCCACAGTCGTCCCAGCTCACGGCGACGTCGGCGAACTCGTCGCGCACCAACTGGTAGCCCCACTTCATGAAGGCGCCTTCGGTGAACTTCTGGATGTTGCCCTTGTGCATCATCGTGACGCTCGCGCGCTTGTGGTCGAGGGCGTACTTGATCGCGGCGCGGATCAGACGGTCCGAGCCGGACTTGGAGATCGGCTTGATCCCGATGCCGCTCATCTCCTTGATGTCCCAGCCGTAGTTGTCGTGCAGGTACGAACGCATCTGCTCGGCCTTCTCGGTGCCCGCCTCGACCTCGAGGCCGGCGTAGACGTCTTCGGTGTTCTCGCGGAAGATCACCATGTCGACGAGCTCGGGGTGCTTGACCGGCGAGGGCACGCCCTCGAACCAGCGAACCGGGCGCAGGCAGACGTAGAGGTCGAGGATCTGGCGCAGCGCCACGTTCAGCGAACGGAAGCCCCCACCGATGGGCGTCGTCAGCGGCCCCTTGATCCCGATGAGGTGCTCGCGGAAGTCGACCACGGTCTGCTCGGGCAGCCAGTCGCCGGTCTCGTCGAATGCCTTCTGACCCGCGAGGACTTCCTTCCACTCGATGGTCTTGCCGTGCTTCTTCGCCGCGGCGTCGAGCACCAACTTGGCCGCGGGCCAGATGTCGACCCCGGTGCCGTCGCCTTCGATGAAGGGGATGATCGGATTGTCAGGAACCTGCAGGACGCCCGAAGGGCTCATCGTGATTTTCTCAGCCATGACCTCATCCTACGACGCCCGCCGCACCCCGATTTTGGGCCAAAAGTCCCGTCGCTGACACTGAAGCCCACCTCGCCCGGGCGAAATCCGTCTCACGCCTCGTCCACGCGCGCAAGCAGCCGGAAACGCTCCAGGACGACCGGCGTCGCGTCGTCGATCGCCGCGGCCGGCCCCAGTTCGGCGAGGACCTCCTCGCGTCGCCAGAAGGCCTCGTGGACCTCGCGCCACGCGCGCACCGTCGTATACCCCTCACCCTCGTCGAGGCAGTGGGCGAGGTCGACGTCCTTGAGGGCCACGACGCGCACGTTCGTCACCTCGATCACCGCGACGCGCCGGCCGTTGGAGTCGAGAACGGCGAATCGTTGTCCGGGTTCGGGTAGTGGCTCACGCTCGAGCGCGTAGCCCGCCGCCAAACCGGTGGTCGTCACCTTCTCACCGCGCAGAATCGCGTCGACGAGTCGGTCGCGCAGCGGCCCGGGGGAGGCGAACTCGGCCGCCGGCAGTCGGGCGACGCGGTCCGAGGAATCTCCCACCGGCGCAGCGTACCGGCGGCGCAGCCACCCCCGATCGAGTCAGGCCTCGAAGAGTGCCCGGTGGATCTCTCGGGTCGCCGTCGAGCGATTGAGCGTGTAGAAGTGCAGGCCCGGCGCGCCGCGCGCCAGCAACTCGGCCGATAGCGCCGTCGCGGCCTCGATCCCGGCCGCGCGCACCGCCGCCGCTCCCCCGGCCTCGTTCGCGGCGACCAGGCGGGCAACGAGCTCGTCGGGCACCGCGGCGCCCATCGCCGCCATGCGCTCGATGGCGCTCAGGGTCGTCACCGGCATGATGCCCGGCAGGACTGGGCGCGCCACGCCGAGGTCGGTCAGCTCGTCGACCAAGACGCTCCACTCGTCGGCGCGGAAGAAGAACTGCGTGACGGCGAAGTCGGCGCGGGCCAACTTCTCGGCCAGGTAGTACCGGTCGGTGGCGCGACTGGGCGAGCGGGGGTGTCCCTGGGGGTGGGCCGCGACCCCGATGGCGAAGTCACCGATCTCGCGCGCCAGCTCGACCAGGTCGATGGCGTGGGCGAAGTCGCTCGCCACGAGCGCCGCGTCGTCGGGCACGTCGCCGCCCAGGGCCATCACGTTGGTCACGCCGGCCGCGGCGTAGCCGGTGAGCACGTCGGCCATCGCGCGACGGGTGTGGCCGACGCAGATCAGGTGGGCCATCGCGGTCATCACCCCGTCGTGCTCGATCCGCGTGACGAGGTCGAAGGTGCGCTGGCGCGACTCGGCCCCGCCGCGGTAGGTCACCGAGACGAAGGACGGCGCGAGGGGCGCGAGGTCGGCGAGCGTCGCGTCGAGCACGCGCGCCTCGTCGTCGGACTTGGGGGGGAAGAATTCGAACGACCGGGTAGGGCCGGCCGCCAACAGCGTGTCGATGCGCACGGACTAGGCGCGGCCGAAATCGTCGTCGAGCCGGACGATGTCGTCCTCGCCGAAGTAGGTGCCGTGCTGGACCTCAATGAAGATCACCGGCGAGTCACCGCGGTTCTCACAGCGGTGCGCCTGGCCGAGCGCCACGTCCACCGAGTCACCGGCGCCGACCTCTCGCTCCGTGTCATCGAGGACGACGACCGCGCGACCCGCGAGGAAGTACCAGTGCTCGGCGCGACGGGCGTGAGTCTGGTAGCTCAGGCGCTTGCCGGGCATGACCACGATGCGCTTCACCTTGTGGTCAAAGGAGGAGTCGTCGAGGACCGTGTAGTTACCCCACGGCCGCTCGTCGTATTCACGACCAAGTTCATCCATAGTCATCGCACCTTCTCTGCCGCGAGGACGGCGTTGCGAACCAGCATGGCACGAGTCATCGGTCCGACGCCACCGATGCGCGGCGTGATCCATCCGGCCACGTCGGCGACGGTTTCGTCGACGTCACTGAGCAGCTTCTTGCCCGACCAGCTCGTGCCCGCGCCGACCACGGCCGCGCCGGGCTTGACCATGTCGGGCGTGACCAGACCGGCCCGACCGGCGGCCGCGACGATCACGTCGCCGGTGCGCGTGATCGCCCCGAGGTCCTCGACCCCGGTGTGCACGACCGTCACGGCGGCGTTGCAGCCCGGCCGCTTGAGCGCGAGCAGCAGCGCCAGCGGCCGACCGATGGTGAGTCCGCGGCCGATCACCACGACGTGACGACCCTCGACGGGTACGTGGTAGTCGCCGAGCAGCTCGACGATCCCGGCGGGCGTGCAGGGCAGGGGGCCCGGCGCGCCCATCACCAGCCGGCCGAGGTTGGTGGGGTGCAGGCCGTCGACGTCCTTGGCGGGGTCGACGCGCAGCAGCACCTCCTCCTCGTTGATCCCGGCGGGCAACGGGAGCTGGACGAGGATCGAGTGGATCCGCTCGTCGGCGTTCATCCGGTCCACGACCGCTTCGACCTCGGTCTGGGTGGCGCTCGCGGGCAGGTGCTCGTGGAACGAGACGATGCCCACCTCGTCGCAGTCGGCGTGCTTCATCGCGACGTACTTCGCGCTCGGGCCGTCGTCACCGACGAGGATCGTGCCCAGGCCGACCGGTCGGCCCTCGGCGGCGAGCCGCCCGGCCCGGTCGGCGAGCTCCATCTTGATGCGCTGGGCGACTCGTTCGCCGTCGAGCAGGGTGGCGGTCATGGCTCTCCTAGTGTCGAAAGTGTCGTTCGCCGGTCATGAGCATCACGATCCCAGCCCGGTTCGCGGCCTCGATGACCTCGCCGTCGCGCACCGAACCACCGGGCTGGACGATCGCGCTCACCTCGGCGTCGGTCAGGGACTCCAGGCCGTCGGCGAAGGGGAAGAAGGCGTCCGAGGCGGCCGACGCGCCGATGGCGAGCGGACCGGCCTTGGTGGTCGCGACCCCGGCCGCGACGACGCGCGACTGCTGACCCGCTCCCACGCCGACCGCGACCCCGTCGCGGGCGATCACGATCGCGTTGGAGGTCGTGCGCGCGCAGACCCGCCAGGCGACCGCGAGGTCGACCAGTTGGGCGGGCGTGGGCTGGGCCTCGGTGACGCAGCGCCACGTCGAAGGGGCCGCCAGCAGCTCGTCGGCGTCCTGGACGAGCGCGGTGTTGGCGAAGGTGCGGATCGAGCGCGAGAGCGCTTCGGGCGACGGTCCGCTCAGCAGACGGGTCGCCTTACGCCGCGCGCGCAGCCGCTCGACGGCCGACTCGCTGAAGCCAGCCGCGATGATGACGTCGGCCTGGGGACCGGCGGCGATGACCTCGGCCAACTCATCGTCGATCGCGCCGCCCACCGCCACGACGCCACCGAAGGCGCTCTGGGGGTCGGCCGCGAGGGCGGCGCTGAAGGCCTCGACGAGGGTGGCCCCGAGCGCGGCGCCCGAGGCGTTGGCGTGCTTGATGATCGCCACGGCCGCGCGACCCGGGGCGTCGGCCGCCAGTTCGTGCACGAGGCGCCACGCGGCGTCGGCGTCGAAGAGGTTCAGGTAGGACAGCGGTGATCCGGCGTGCTGGGCCACGTGGTCCCACCACGGATCGCCCCCGGCGACGCGGTAGCGCGCCCCCACCTGGTGGGGGTTCTCGCCGTAGCGCAGGGTCTCGACGCGCTCGAGGGTGAGGTGGATCGTCTCGGGCAGGGCGGCCTCGGTCGGCCCGGGCGCGACGCCGATGGATCCGCCGCCGTCGAACCACGCCACGATCGCGGCGTCGTAGGCCGCGGTGTGGGCGAAGGCGGCGCGCGCGAGGGCGTGGCGCGTGGCGTCGCTCAAGGTCCGGTGTTCGGCCAGTTCGGCGAGCACGCCCGCGTACTGGGCGGGGTTGGTCACCACGCCCACGTGGGCGTG
>LMAD01000041.1 GCA_001443545.1 Acidimicrobiaceae bacterium RAAP-2 | reverse complement strand
GTCGGCGTGGATGATCGGCATCCCGTAGATCGGCGAGGTCTTGTCGTCGGTCGCGGCCGGGTTGACGGTGTCGTTGGCGCCCACCACGAGACAGACGTCGGCCGTCTGGAAATCGGAGTTCGCCCTTGAGCATCTCTCACTACTCCGTTGTTCGCGTCCACCAAGATTTAGCGTCCGAGTTTCGGATGACACGGCCACCGAGCCCTTCACGTCAACGAGCTTCCTCGGAATTGCTGTGGCCACGGTGCGTTCGAAGGGACGTCATGGCAGTTTCGTGCCCCGGCCAGCCGTTTCACGACGCCGTCGACCGTAAGATCCCCCATGTGGCGAAGCCATCGCCACGGCGAAATTCATTCACGTGACGCCAGGCGGCGTGGTCGTACTCATCGAGGGCGCAAGCCTGACCTAAACGCTGGCGATCCTTGCGGTTCATCTCGCCACGAATGGTGAAGGGGTCCTTCACGAGGCTGCAGAGAAAGGCGAGATCTCGGAGATGGCGTGTCACATCTTCGGGTAAGCCGCACGCGGCCGCCTTACCAACGATCGCCCCTAGCAAGTTAGGTCTGGGAAGCACCCCCACTACTCCTCCGAAACGGACCTCTATTCGTTCCGTACGTTCGAGAGCTTGTGTCCCCCCTGGCACCATGATTGTTCGCCCTGGCTTCGTGGTGATCAGATTGGCTCGGCGGCCCACACCTTCGGGGGCCAAGATATCGACGACGACCCTGGAGTCCAACGAGCGTCCATCTCTGACGTAGCGGTGCGCGATTCCGTCCGGCGAAATCCCTTCGAGATCGAAACTCATGGTCGTGAGCGCGTCGATGACCTGTTGAAGCGCGGTCGGAGTGACGCGAACGTTGGCGAGAATGTCGGCGTCTTGCGTAACGGTGGGTGGGAGTGTCTGGTGCTCAAGCGCGTGGAGATAGACCATGAGGCCGCCGATAATGGTCCAGTCGACTCGGAGTCGACCAGCGAGGGCCAGCAGCGTTTCCCATAGTTCGTCGACCGGATCTCCCATCGACGGGAGGATGAGGTGTTCACTCACCGCTGGGCCATCTCAGCAAGGTGGTTCAGCACGTCGACACCCGCTTTGGCGACACGCCAGTCAGTGCTGTCGAGAAGATTCGCGGCGAGTACGGCCCGTCCGGGCCCCCGTGAACTGAAAGATTGTTCAAATCTCGGTATTCGCACGTAGGCAGAAATCTGAGGCGTGAATGTGACCAAGTGCAACGCAGCAGCGAGTCGTTCCCAGTTCGCGCTCGAGATGTAGAACTCTGGCGTGGACTCGGCCATAAGTAGGCCAGCCTGGGACGCCGCAGTCGGACCGACGGGCCACACGTCAGCATCTTTGGCCAGACGTTCGATCGCTGTGCGATGTCCACTGACGGGATACCGATCCTCACGTCCCCGAAGCGCGGTACGCCACCCGAGCGCGTCAGCGCCTCGCAAACGTCGGATCTGCGCTCGAACCTGGCTGCGGGCCACCGCCGAGAGCCAGGCAGCGTCGCCCCCCTCGAGTATCTCGAGCAACGCCCACGCACGTCGCGCCGCGAGTGGCCGCCCAACCCCAACCCGCCGCGATTCCAGTTCCTCCAGCGCGTCTTGCGAGACGACCCAAGCCCGCCCGACGTGCGTGCCCCGGAGCGTACCCGCGCGGAGCATCTTGCGAACGTGGGAAGAGCAGACGTCGAGTTCCGCGGCCACGTCAGCCACGGACAGATTCCTCATGACCACTGCCTCCGATTACCGCTTCAAAATCGTTATCGAACCTATTTCCGTAACATTGTACCGAACGCCTCTGATTACGTCAATAGACTCGATAGCGCTCCTATTCATGTACATCACCGCCGGGCGCGTGATCCGCGTGCCAGTACGAAGGCGGTGACGCCCCGGCCCCGACGTCGCCGCCGCGGTGAGGCCGACCACAGTTCAATGTGCGAAGCTCTCTGCTCCCTCGGCACGTCACGGGCCCGGACGGTCAGTTCGCGAGTCCCTACCGTAGACGAGTCAGCGGGTGCCCGGCGCGGACCGCGGTGTTGGTACAGAGTGTCTCGGTGACTGGGCCAAGACGGCCAGGCGGAGGTTGAGAAGTCCTTACGTCGTCCGCGCTCGGCGCAGCATGACACGAAACGCCGGCGCGGACATCAGGTCGATCAGTAGCCCTCTCGCGCCACCAATGAAGGAGAAACCTCGCTAGTTCGCCTTGACCGCGGCGACCATCTTGGTGAGCGTGTCCTTGGCGTCGCCGAAGACGAGCGTCGTCTTGGGGTTGTAGAGCAGCTCGTTTTCGATGCCGGCGAAACCGGGGCGCATCGAGCGCTTCAAGAAGACGACGTTCTCGGCCAGGTCGGCGTGGATGATCGGCATCCCGTAGATCGGCGAGGTCTTGTCGTCGGTCGCGGCCGGGTTGACGGTGTCGTTGGCGCCCACCACGAGACAGACGTCGGCCGTCTGCATCTCGGAGTTCGCCTCGTCCATCTCGACGAGCTGCTCGTAGGGGACGTTGGCCTCGGCGAGCAGCACGTTCATGTGGCCCGGCATGCGACCGGCCACCGGGTGGATGCCGTAGAAGACCTCGATGCCCTTGGCCTCGAGCACCTCGGCCAGTTCGCGCAGCACGTGCTGGCCCTGGGAGACCGCGAGGCCGTAGCCCGGGACGAAGACGACGCGGCTGGCGAAGCCGAGCAGGATCGCGATGTCCTCGGGGGTGCCCGAACGGACGCTGCGCCCGTCGGCGCGCTCGGTCGCGCCACTGGCGGTGACGTTCGAGCCGAAGGCCGAGAAGAGCACGTTGGCCAGACTGCGGCCCATGGCCTTGCTCATCAGACGGGTGAGCAGGATACCCGAGGCGCCGACCAGGGTACCGGCGACGATCAAGAGGTTCGAGCCGAGCGTGAAGCCCGAGGCCGCCACGGCCAGACCGGTGAAGGCGTTGAGCAGCGAGATCAGCACCGGCACGTCGGCCCCGCCGATCGGCAGCACGAAGATCACGCCGAGCACGAAGGCCAGCGCCAGCAGCACCCAGAGCAGGGGCTCGGAGGCCGTGACGAGGATCGTGACGATGATCGCCACCGAGGCCAGACCGACGATGCCGTTGATGACCTGCTGGCCGGGGTAGGTGACCGGACGACCGGTCATCAGCTCCTGGAGCTTGGCGAAGGCGATGGCCGAACCGGCGAACGAGACGGTGCCGATCAGCACGCCGAGCAGCACCTCGAGGGTGACGTAGGTCGCGGGGTGGGTCGACTTGATGTGCACGAACTCGGTGATCGACACCAGCGCGGCGGCGCCGCCACCGACACCGTTGAAGATCGCCACGAGCTGGGGCATGGCGGTCATCTTGACGAAGCGCGCCACCGGCACGGCGACGATGAGACCGATGAACATGCCGAGCAACATCAGCGGCACGTGGTAGAGCGCGTGACCGTCGACGTACTTGAAGAAGGTCGCCACGATCGCGACCAGCATCCCGAAGGCCGCGACCATGTTGCCCTGGCGCGCGCGCTTGGGGCTGCCCAGGCCCTTCAGGGCCAGGACGAAGGTCGTCGCCGAGAACAGGTAGAGCAGGTCGATGAGTGTTTCGCGACTCACTGAGCCACCTCTTCCTTCTTCGCGGCGGGCTTCGCCTTGGGCTTGAACATCTCGAGCATGCGGTCGGTCACCACGAAGCCGCCGACCACGTTCAAGGTGGCGAGGATGACCGCGAGGAAGCCGAGCACCTCTTGGAGGTTCGTCGTCGCCCCCCCGAGGATGAGCATGGAACCGACGAGGATGACGCCGTGGATCGCGTTCGAGCCACTCATCAGCGGGGTGTGCAGGATGCTCGGCACCTTGGCGATGATCTCGATCCCGACGAAGATCGCCAGCATCAAGACCGTCGCGTACTGCAGCAGGACGTTACCCATCACGCACTCTCCTTGGAATCCTCGACCGGTGCCGTGATCGCCACGGCCGGTACGCCGAGCGCCTCGGCCGTCGCCGCGTGGGCGATCGCCCCCGCGCGGGCCACGGTCACGCCCACGACGACCTCGTCGGACCAGTCGGGGTTGAGCTGGCCCTTCTCACCGAAGAGCGCGAGCAGCTTCAGCACGTTGTTGGCGAACATGAAGCTCGCGTGCGCGCCCATCTGCGCGGGCGGATTGGCGAGCCCGACGACGCGCACGCCCCCGTGGGTGACGACCTCGCCGGCGACCGTAAGCTCGCAGTTGCCGCCGCCGTCGGCGGCCATGTCGATCACCAGGGAGCCCTCGCCCATCGCCTCGACCATCGCGGTCGTGACCAGGATCGGTGACTTGCGCCCCGGCACGGCGGCCGTCGTAATCACGACGTCGGCGTTGGCGACCTCGCTGACCAGGGCGGCCTGCTGTTGGCTGCGTTCCTCTTCGGTCAGCTCGCGGGCGTAGCCGCCGGCGGCGTCGGCGGTGACGCCGAGCTTGACGAAGACCGCGCCGGCCGACTCGGCCTCTTCCTTGGCGGCCGAACGGACGTCGTAGGCGCGCACCTTGGCGCCGAGGCGCTTGGCCGTCGCGATGGCCTGCAGGCCGGCGACGCCGACCCCCATGACCAGCACCTTGGCCGGGCGGATGGTGCCGGCGGCCGTGGTGAGCAGGGGGAAGAACCGGTCGAAGTAGGTCGCCCCGGCGAGCGCCGCCCGGTAGCCCGAGACGGTGGCCTGGCTCGAAAGCGCGTCCATGTACTGGGCGCGCGAAATGCGCGGCAGCAGGTCGAAGGAGGTGATCGTCACCCGGCGCTCGTTCATCGCGCGCACGACGTCCAGGTTGAGCAGCGGGCTGAGGAACGACAGGTGCATCGAGCCCTCGGGCAGCCGGCCCACCTCGTCGAGGGTCGGTGGGTTCACCCGCAAGTTCACGTCACCCTCCGCCCGGTCGACGATCGTGGCGCCCGCGGCCACGTAGGCCTCGTCGGTGAAGTGCGCGAGCACTCCGGCGCCTCGTTCGACGACGACGTCCCATCCGTCGCGCGCGAAGACCTTGACCGCGTCGGGCGTGAGCGCGACTCGAGTCTCTCCGGCGCGCGACTCTTTACAGAGCGCAATTTTCATCACTCTTTTCTACCACCGACCCGCGACGGCAAAATCCGTGATTAGGCCACTTGGGCCTGAAAATCACTAAGGACTTTCGTCACTTCTTCGCTCGCCTCGAGGGGGAACCAGTGGCCGTACCCCTCGAGGCGCACGTAGGTGAAGCCGTTCGCGCAGTAGCGGGCCGACTCGGTCATCTGGGACTCACACAGGGCCCGGTCCCCGCTCGACCACAGCCCGATGGTCGGCGCCTGGACCGGCGGTAGTCGCGGCAGTTCGACGAAGAAGGCGTTCGCCGGCAGGTTCGCGCGGTACCAGTTGAGGTGGGTGCTCAACTGGCCGTCTCGTTCGAGCTCGACGATGACCGATTCGGCACGCGGGTGCACGAACCACCGACGCAGCACCTCGTGGTCGCTCGCGCGCAGGAAGGCCTCGCCGAGGCCCTCGCGCACGAAGAGCTGGGTGTAGAGGCTCTTGATCTGCTGCTCGACGCCCGCGGCGCGAAAGGCCGTCGGGTGACCGACCGCGAGGGCGGCCAGTGAGCGCACGCGCTGGGGCGCGAAACTCGCCACGGCCCAGGCGAGCGCGGCGCCCCAGTCGTGTCCGACAACGTGGGCGCGCTCGACGCCCGCCGCGTCGAGCAGGGCGAGCACGTCGGCGACGAGGTGGTGCATGGCGTAGGCCTCGACCGCGCTCGGCTTGTCGCTGCGGCCACAGCCGCGCAGGTCGGGCGTGATCACCCGCGCCCCGCGCGCGACGAGCCCCGCGCCCACCTCGTCCCACAGGGTCGCGGTGTCGGGCCAGCCGTGCAGCAACAGCACCGGCGCACCGTCGCCGAGGTCGTCGGCGACGATTCGTACGCCTTCGTTTGAACTGGTGACGATCATGGGCCGACCGTAGCGGAGTAGACCAGGTTGATGCAGCACTTCGTCGCGACCGTCACCTCACCGGTCGGCCGTTGGGGCGTCGAGGGGACCGAACGGGCGATCACGCGGGTCTGGATGCCGAGCGAGCACCCGCGCGCCACGCGCGCCACCACGCCGAGCGCGGTCGGCGAAGCGGCCCACCAGCTCGCCGAGTACTTCGCGCACCGTCGCCGCGACTTCACCATCGTCCTGGACGACGTCGAGGCCACCGACTTCCAACGCGAGGTGTGGGCGGCGCTGTGCACCATCCCCTACGGCGAGGTCCGCACCTACGGCGAGGTCGCCCGATCGATCGGACGGCCCCGCGCCTCGCGCGCCGTGGGCCAGGCGAACCACGTGAACCCCTGGCCGGTCTTCGTGCCCTGCCACCGCGTGGTCGCCGCCGACGGGCTCGGTGGTTACGGCGGCGGCGCCGCGGTCAAGGAGTACCTGCTCGCGCTCGAGCGGGCCCCCACCCTCAGCGTTGAGGACGATCGCGTCGCGGGTCGATCGGATCGATCGGCAGGTGGCGAACCGAGTGGGCACCGACCTCGACCATGCGAGACCGGTTGATCTGACGGATGGTTCGCTGGGTCACCCAGTAGAGCGCGGCGGCCGACGGGATCTCGACCAGCAGCGCCATGAGCGAACTCTGGAGCTGGTCGCCGCGCTGGGCGGTCGTGATGTCGAACCACGCGTCCACGAGCAGCATGGTGCCCGCCGAGCTGGTGAAGAGCGCGAGGATGGCTCGGCGCTTCCACGCCGCCCAGGCGGCGAGCAGCAAGGTGGCGACCTCACCGATATCCAGGCCCACCCAGGCGAGCCACCAGTGGATCGCGACGTAGTGGCGCGGCAGGCTGACCGCGATGTAGATGGTCCAGACGCCTTCGAGGATGGCCGCCGCCGTCAGGGCCGTGAGCAGGGGGTCGTGCGGGAGTCGAACTCGCCGCGTCATCGTTCTCGCGGCACCGGGTTCGCCAGGGCCGCCGCCATCGCGTCGACGCCGCTCGCCAGGGCGTCGCGCCGTTGGTCGTCGAGCACGGCGAGGTGCTCCGCCATCGCGGCGTCGGTTGCCGCCTCGGCGATCGCCTTGGCCGCCTCGAGCTCACTGGACACCACGGGGGCGTCCTCGTCGCGGTAGCCGTGGAGCGCGAAGATAGCCGCGTCGTCGAGGTAGCAGGCCTGCGCCGGGGTCAGGCCCGCGGCGATGACGGCGTCGATGTGGATCCCCCCGCGCAACTCGCGCAGCAGGATCGTCCCGAGGTAGGCCCCGTGCACTGGGTCGTCGGGCGCCGGCACGCGACGGTAGCCGTCGGCGAGCGCGTGGCGGCCGAGCTCGTCGTCCTCGACGACGGCGCGCGCGGCCGAGCTCGTCGCCTCGAGCAGGTCGAGGGGCACCGCGCCGAAGGTCCGGTCCGCGAAGGCGTAGGCGGCGGCCACGTAGCGCTCGGCGACGGCCACGGGGTCGGCCTTAGCCCGGGCGTTGGTCCAGAGCATCGTGATGATGCGCGGGTGGAAGAAGTGGAAGGCGCCTTGGACCGCGTCCTCGTCGACGGCGCCGAGCACGCCGCCACGTCCGAGTCCGTAGAACTCGTAGACGTTGAGACCGAGCTCCTCGGCCGCCGCGGCGGTGCCGGGGTCGAAGTAGAAGCCGGCACCGAGAGTACCGACGGGTTTGGCGAGACGGGCGGCGAGTTCGAGGGGGGTCACGAAGCGACTCTAGGCCGACTCGCCGCGCGCGACGCGCAGCTCGAGACAGCTCCCGCGCGCCACCTCCACGAAGCGCGCGCTGCCCCCGTGGCGCGCGGCGACGTCGGCGACGATCGCCAGTCCCAAACCGGTACCCCCCGAGGCGCGCGCGCGGGCCGGATCCGAACGCACGAAGCGCTGGAAGAAGCGCGTACTCGAAGCCACGTCGATGCCGACGCCGTCGTCGCCGATGCGCACGACGGCCTCGTCGAGGTCGTAGTGGGCCTCGAAGGTGAGCCCACCGCTGGCGTAGCGCACGGCGTTGTCCACGACGTTGCGGATCATGCGCTTGAGGGTCGCCGGGTCGCCCACCACCCGCGTCGGGGTCACCGCGGAGGTGTCGACGGCGAACTCGGTCATCGAGCGCACGCGCTGGGCCTCCTCGAAGAGCAGGTCGTCGAGGTCGACGTCGACGTGGCGCAACTCGATCTGTCCCTCGTCGTTGCGCGCGAGCCAGAAGAGGTCGTCGATCAACGCGTCGAGCCGGCGACCCTCGCGGGTGATCGTCTCGGCGACGCTGCCCCAGTCGGCGCGCTCGGCGACGTTGGACGCGCGCTCGACCGTCGCGAGCAGGGTCGTGAGGGGACTGCGCAACTCGTGGCTCACGTTGGAGACGAACTCCTGCTGGAAGCGGTTGGCCGACTCGAGCCGATCGAGCATCTCATTCACGGTGCGTGCCAGGCGCGCGATCTCGTCGTCGCCACCGGTCACCGGCACCCGTTCGGAGAGGTCGCGCGCCGCGATGCGCTCGACCCGCCGGCGGATCGACTCAACCGGCGCCAGGGCCAGGCCCAGCCCGAGCCAGATCAGGCCACCGGCGAGCACCAGCAACAGTGGGAAGGAGATCGCCACGCTCACGAGCAGCACGCCGACGCTGTGGGTGATCGAGGCGCCGTCGACGAAGCCGAAGATCAGGGCCGGTCCCCGTGACGTGGTGATCGACTGGACCGTGGACTGGCTGAGGGCCGCCAGCACCGACGCGTCGGCTCGGTGATGCACCACGACCGCGACCAGCCCCGTCGTGGCGGCGTTGTCGGCTCGCGCGCGCGCGAGCACCGGCAGGTCGGCGATGGCCGAGCTCGCGGCCCACACGGTCCGTCCGGCCGGGTCGGTCACCTGAATGACCACGTCGCCGACCATCGGCAGCACCATGCGCCGACTGGGCGACAGCGGCGTCGTCGCGAGGCGCGTCTCGACCTGGGCCATGACGTCGGCGACCTGATTGCTCGCACCGTTGATCAGTGAGCGGTGGACCAGGTTCACCAGCGCGACGCCGGTGAAGGCGAGCACCACCGCGATCGAGATGACGAAGAACAACGTGAGGCGGGCCCGGATCGAGAGCGCGCGCCGGCGCATCAGTCCTCGCGAACGCGGTACCCCACGCCTCGAACCGTGCGGATGATCGAGGGTCGGTCGGGCAGGTCGATCTTGCGGCGCAGGTAGCCGATGTAGACCTCGACGATGTTGGGGTCGCCGTCGAAGTCGCCACCCCACACGGCGTTGAGGATGTCGCCCTTGTTGATCGCCTCGCTGCCGTGACCCATGAGGTACTCGAGCAGCGCGAACTCGCGCGGGGTGAGCGACACCGGACGATCGTGGGCGACGACGCGGCGACTGACCGGGTCGAGCGAGATCGGACCGACGACGAGGGGCTGGGGCCGTTCGCGTTCGTGGCGGCGCAACAGGGCGTGCACCCGCGCGAGCAGGATCGACCATTCGAAGGGCTTGCGCAAGAAGTCGTCGGCGCCGACCTCGAGTCCCTCGACCTCGTCGAGTTCGCCGTCCTTGGCGGTGAGCATCAGCAGCGGCGTGTGCACGCCCGCGCTGCGCAGGTCGAGACAGACCGAGAAGCCGTTGCGCTTGGGCAGCATGATGTCGAGCACGATCACGTCGTAGTCGCCGTCGCGACCCTCGGCGAAACCGGACTCGCCGTCGTGACGCTGGGTGACCGCGAAGCCCGCGTCGGTGAGCAGGTCGGCCAACGCCTGGGCCAGGTCGTGATCGTCCTCGACGACGAGGACTCGGCGGCGTTCTTCACTCATTTCAAGTAGAGGTTACCGTCCGGACCCTCGACCACCGTGAGCTTGGCCAGTCCGTGGGGGGCGGGGCCCGAAATCACCTCGCCGTTGTCGAGCAGGAACTGCGAGCCGTGGCAGGGACAGGCCAGCACGTGGTTCTGGGCGTAGTAGCCGACCGTGCAGCCGGCGTGCGGACAGACGGCGTCGTAGGCGTCAAAGACTCCCGCACTCGCCTGGACGACGATGCCGGGGTCGCCCGTGGCGGGGATCGTGAAGGTCGCCGCGGTGCCGACCGGGACGTCCTTGACGGGCCCGAGCAGGATCCCGAGCGCACTGCGCGCTCGTCGCGTGCCCGCGGGTGCGCCGAGCTCATTGGGGGCGAGCGGGACCGCGGCGCCCCCGAGCGAGCGACCGACGACGGCGCCCACCCCCGCGCCAAGCACGGTGACGCCACCGACCAGCGCCGCGCTCGCCGTCGCGAGCACGACCGCACGGCGATGGACGTCGTCGGCCTCGTCGAACGACGGTTCGGCCAGGACCGGACAGCGCGACGCCTCGCAGGGCGCTCCGTCTCGCACGGCGCAGCGACCGTGCTCGTAGTGGCCACAGAGCCGACTGATCTGGGCGAAGGGGACGGCGACGACCTCGGGTGAGCCTCGACGCGCCTCGGCGGCGGCGCGCGCGGCGACCAGCCCGTCCAGGGAGAGCCGCGTGGCGCTACCGGCGATCACGAAGGGCAGCCACGCGAAGAAGAAGACGAGGTCGGCCCCGGTGTAGAACGGCGCGGCGTGGAAGCTCACCGTGAGAAAGAGGAAGAACGAGAGCAACGCCCCGCCGGCGGCCGCCACGCGTAGCCACAGCCCGAGCAGGGTGCCGAGCCCGATGGCGATCTCGGCGAGCGCGATCACGATCCCGATCGGCGTGGCCAGGCCCTCGAGGTGGCGAACGATCACGTGGATCGGACTGACGCGCGCGGCGGCGACCAGCTGGGCGTGGATGGATATGGGGCTCGCCGAGTTGAAGAAGTTCGGGTTGGCGACCTTCTGCAGGCCCGCGTAGGTGAAGGTCACCCCGAGGAAGAGCCGCAGCGGCAGTAACGCCCACCCCGCCAGGGCCGAGGCCCGCGGGGGCGGCGCGAATCGCGCGCGGGCGCCCTGGCGCGCCGGAGGGTTGGTGGCCATGACTCATGGTGGCACAGCGCAACGCGCCCGCGCCGTCAGCCCCCGGGATCGGCGTGGGCCGCGCAGCGACCACAATGGGGGGATGGTCCTCGCCTCGGTCGTCAGCTTCATCATCACCAAGATCCAGCACCTGCCCGGCGGGCTCGTCTACGGCCTCGTCGCCCTGCTCGTCTTCGGCGAAGCCGCCCTCTTCATCGGCTTCGTGCTGCCCGGGGAGACCTCGGTCATCGTGGCCGGAGTGGTGGCGAGCCGGGGCCACGTGAACATCGGCGTGCTCATCGCTCTGGTCATCCTCGCCGCGGTGATCGGCGACTCGGTGGGTTACGAGGTCGGCAAGCGCTACGGCGACAAGCTGCTCGAGCTCCCGATGATCAGGAAACGACAGGCCAGTCTGCACCGAGCCCTCGAGGGCCTGGCCGAGCGTGGCCCCCTCTACGTCTTCCTCGGTCGCTTCACCGCCTTCTTGCGCGCCGTGATGCCCGGACTGGCCGGGCTCTCGGGGATGCGCTACCGGCGGTTCCTGATCGCCAACGCCCTGGGCGGGATCGCGTGGGGGACGTCGTACTCACTGCTCGGCTACTACGCCGGAGGGGCGCTCACCACCATCGAGACCTACAGCACGTGGGTCGGCGCGGCGCTCCTGATCGTGATCGTCGGGGGCTTCCTCGCGATGCACCTGCTCCGTCGACGTCGCGACCTGGCCGTCGAAGCGACCTGGGAGGCCGAACACCCCGAGGGCTCAGCGCAGCGACCCGAGTAGCGCACTGGCCGGGGTCGCCACCCACGCCCCGTCTCGTCTCGCCACCAGTCCCGCGCCCGAGGCCGTGGGGCCGGTCCCCGCGACGAGGCTGCGCAGGTGGACCTCGCCGACCCCCGTGGAACGCAGCGAGCGCGCGCTCGCCGCGCTCGCGTCCACGCGCAGCTCGCGCCAGGACTCACTCAGGCGGCTCCGAATCGCGGGGTCCCCTTCGAGGGTCGCCACGATCCGAGCGAACGACGCACGCGCGTCGCGCGCGTCGGCCTCGGCGCGCACGCGAAAGGGCGGCACGGTCCCCTCGAGGAAGCCGCCGTCGACCAGGTGGGCCGCGCGCGGCGCCACGATGACCCCGTTCGCCGCCGCGAGGGCCGCGGCGACGCGTCGGCCGTGGGCGACGGCGACCGGCTCGACCCAGGGCAACAGCCACGCCTCCAGCCCGGTCCACAACGGCCACACCGAGTCGAAGAGCACGATTGTCACCGCCAACCCGGCGTCACGCGCGCCCTCGACGACCGTGGCGTAGCGCGCGAGCACCGTCTCGTCGACCTCGCCGGGTCGGGGCTCGACCCGGGTCCACTCGACGCTCAGGCGCACCCCGTCGAGGCCCAGCCCGAGCGCCGCGGCGAGCACCGCCTCGTACTCGTCGAAGAGACCGGACTCACTCGGCGCGCTGACGCGTCCGAGCGTGATGGAGGGCGCGTAGCAGGTCGTCGGCCCCACGAGGCCGTCGTAACCACCTTCGACGGCGTAGCCGTCGAGCGTGGCGAACAGGGCCGGACCAGTCACCGGTCCAGTCTCGCACGTCGCCAAAGCGACGAACTAGCGTTCTCGCCGTACCCCTTTGGGGGACCGAAGGAGGATCCATGGCCGACGAAATCGTGCGCGAACGACGCGGGCACGTCTTGGTGCTCACCATCAACCGACCCGAGGCGCGTAACGCCATCAACCGCGCGACCGCGCTCGCGCTCGAGGCGGCCCTCGACGAGGCCGAGACCGACGACGAGGTCTGGGTGGTGGTCTTGACCGGCGCCGGGGACAAGGCCTTCTCGGCCGGCATGGACCTGAAGGCCTTCGCCGCGGGCGAGGTCCCCTTCACCGACCACGGCTTCGGCGGGATCACCAACCGGTTCTTCACCAAGCCGATCATCGCCGCGGCCAACGGCGCCGCGCTCGCCGGGGGCTTCGAGATCATGATCAGCTGTGACCTGGTGGTCGCGGCCGACCACGCGAAGTTCGGCATCCCCGAGGCCTCGCGCGGGCTCATCGCCGGCGGCGGCGGCCTGATCCGTCTGGCCAAGCGCGTACCGATCACCGTCGCCTACGAGATGGCCCTCACGGCCGACCCCATCGACGCCACGCGCGCCTACGAGCTCGGGATCGTGAACCGCGTCGTGCCGGGCGACCAGGTCCTCGACACCGCGATCGCGTTGGCCGAGCGCATCGCGGCCAACGCCCCGCTCGCCGTTCGCACCTCCAAGCGGGTCATGCACGACTCGGTCGAGCTCACCGAAGTTGCGGCCTGGGAGGTCAACAACGAGGCCTTCGCGATGATTGGCCGCAGCGCCGACGCCCTCGAGGGAGCGATCGCCTTCGCCGAGAAGCGGCCCCCGGCCTGGACCGGTCAGTGACGGTGCTGGGGGTCGTCAACCACCCACAGCTCGCCGACGCACTCACCATCACGCGGCTCACGCTGCACGTGCTGGCCGCCACGGTGTGGGTCGGTGGGCAGCTGGTGCTCGCCGGGCTGATCTCGACCGTCCGCGGACTCGGCGCGGACGGCCCCAAACGCGTCGCCGCGGCCTTCGGCCGCCTGAGTTGGCCGGCCTACTGGCTACTCGTGGCGACCGGGGTCTGGAACTACCTCGCCATCGACCACGCGTCGGCCAGTTCGACCTGGAACGCCGTCTTTGGCGTGAAGATGCTCTGCGTCGTCGTCGCCGGGGTCGGCAGCTACCTCCACACCAAGGCCACCACGCCGCGCGCGCGAGGGATGTGGGCCGGGCTCGGCACGCTCGGTTCGATCCTCGCCCTCGTGCTCGGGGTCGCGATCAGCGGCTGACGACAGTGCCTATTTGAAAGGCGGGTCCGATCGGCCCGTATATGCCCTCACGTGCTATTGAATCTGACGTTCCGCACTTCTCGGTTGCGATATCCGCCCCCACTTGCGATCAACTTTTGATTTCTCTATTTGCCTGACGGAGCAGAATCTCGCCGGCCTTGGCTGACACCCTCTCCAGATCGCGAGTGACGCGCTGGAGCTGACGCCGATTGGCGATCCACTCCTGAAAGAGTTCGGCTTCGGCCGGGCTGAGTTGGCGACTGACCGTCTTGCCCTTCACCTTCCTCGTCCACTGGTAGTAGGGACCGTGTCGACGAG
>LMAD01000040.1 GCA_001443545.1 Acidimicrobiaceae bacterium RAAP-2 | reverse complement strand
CTGCTCCGTCAGGCAAATAGAGAAATCAAAAGTTGATCCCACGTGGGGGCGTATATCGCACCTGAGAAGTGCGGAACGTCAGCTCAATGATTCTTTAATCCGAATTCGCAACCTCCGCTCCACCAGGCCACAGCCCTAACCTCCATTAGATTGTGTAGGTCGGCCCCACGAATTGAACCCCAACTCAATAATCGCTCCTTCAACTTCGCCTGTGAATCGGTGCGCAGTCGCTTGCACGATCAAATACAATTTCGACCTCAGCAAGTCTTGGCAATTACGATGGTGAAAGGCATAATGTTGACCCATACCCGGTGCGACGCACCAAAGAACGAGGTCGATACCACTACCCGGGTTGGTTCCACCGTGTTACCTGAGTAACCCGAGTTCGCGATGCAGCGCATGGGAATGGCTAACGAGACCTCCCACGATTGATGCCCACCAACCGTGAAGGGGCGAAAGTGACGTGTTGGCCCTCCCTGATTACGGCCGACACCAACTCGCGTTGGTCCAAACCCAATCCAACCCTGCACCGGCGACTGCACTCCAGTGATTTTGACAGGAAAGCTTCCGGCATTTTCGATTGAAACGATTATGTGAATGGTCGAAGTTCCCTTGGGCATCTTCCATATGGGCACTTCGTTTGGAAGCTCGCTGCTCGCTGCATTCACTTGTGGAACGAGCTTGCCGTTCGAATATGTAATCGATGGCCATGTTTGAAACAGTGGCGAAGGTCGCAACGGTTGGTAGTGCGTCCACCATAGGAGGGAGGCGAAGATCAATGCCACAACTATCAGTGCGATTGCTGGTCCAATGAATGCTCGGTCATTCTGAAGTACCAGTACTTGGGTGCACCAGTGCGGCCTGAACCCGAGGCGCGGGAGTTAGTGGCCCCGTCCCTGGGAAAGACTGAGGTTTCCCATTCTGGCTGGGATGCGGCGGTAAGCCTCGATTGCACACGCAAATCGTCACGGCACGTTCAAGCTGTGAACGCGGACCAGGAAGAAACGGCAGGCGGCGAGAAGGTCGCCCATGGAGAGGTCGAGGCAGCCCCGGTCCTCGAACTTCGCGGGCACACGAGTAAGCGGCCCGTCCGGCGCCCCACTGAGCCCACGCTGGGCGATGTCTCGTACGTCGAGGCGACCTGGGAGCAGCTCACGCCGTCGGTCGAAGCGCTGGCGGCGCTCCTCCCGGACACGGTCCTGGAGATGGGGGATGAGGAAGAAGTTGGACCTGAAGAGGGAGGGGACGAAGTCGCTGTGTAGAAAGTGCCAAAAGACTGGGTATATTTCCAGCACCCCTGAAACGGGGTATCTGAGAGGGAGCACCAATGGCGCGCAGCAATCGGCGGAAGGGTTTTGTGCAGACAAAAGACCGACGCCTCAGGGTCGTGACGTACCGGCGCATTTCGACTAACGAAGAGAATCAGCCATACTCCTTGGAAGCTCAAGAGACCTCCCTGAGGTCCTTCATCGCCTCTCAACTCAACTACGAGTTCGTCGGTGACTACGTTGATCAGCAAACCGGAACCAACAACAAGAGGCCTGGCCTAGAGCGGATGCTCGCCGATGCAGGTGAGAACAAGTTCGATGTAGTCCTCGTCTATCGACTTGACAGGCTGGGGCGATCGGTGGCGGGCTTCATGGAACTCCTCCAATTGTTAGGGGAGGACGAAGTTGCGCTGCGCTCGGCCACCGAGCCATTTGACACATCGACCCCGTCAGGGAAGATGACCGCCCAGATGCTCAGTGTCTTCTCAGAGTTCGAGCACGATGTGCTAATGAGTCGCATCCTCGAAGGCTTTGCAGCGAAGGCCTCGAGAGGTCAATGGATGGGTGGCCGTCCTCCATACGGTTACAGCCTGAACAAGGAGTTGAAGTCCCTCACGGTGGTTGAGAGCGAAGCAGCGGTGGTCCGCCAAATCTTCGCCACCTACCTCGAAGGGAACGGCGGCAAGACAGTGGCGGAGAAACTCAACAGCCTGGGATACCGAATTCGCTCCGGCCGGAGATGGGATCAGCACGCGGTACTTCGAATCCTGAACGGCTCAGTGTACGCCGGCTACATCCAACACGGAGACGACCGGCATGAGGGGCTGCACGAAGCCATCATCAATCGTGACGACTTCGAGAAGGCCGCGAAACTGCGCAGCGATCGCCAGGAGAGCCGAAACCTGAAGGCGATCACGACTACAACGTCGGGCTACATACTGACGGGAATGCTGAAGTGTGGTGCGTGCGGCGGCACCTACGTCGGTGCGGGGGCTCACGGATCAACCAGTGATTATCGGTACTACCAGTGCAGCATGCAGAACAGGCGAGCGGATGCGGAAAAGTGTCGCAACGAGCGAATCGACGCGGACAAGCTTGAGGAGATGTTGATCGGTGAGGTCGTAAAGACGTACGCCGACACCACCTTGTTCGAAAGAGCCCTGGCGCTCGCGATGTCCAATGTGCCAGACGAACTCAACGCCCTCCAGCAAGAAGGCGCCGGGGTTGCCGCAAACATCAAGAAGACGGAAGGTGCACTTGACCGGTACTTCGTCGCCTTTGAAGACGGCTCCCTCAGCGCGAAGTCGCTCCGTGAGCGGACGGAGACACTGGCCGTTCGTCTCGAGGAACTCCGGTTGAATGCGCGTAGGGTCGCCGAACAGATTGACGAACTCGCCGGCACGACCTCGAGCCTCGCTGATCTCAGTAATGTGCTCACTCGTGCGTCCAACATCCTCACGAGCTCAGGCAACTATCGAGAGAAGAAGCGTTGCCTAGCTGGTCTGGTGGCTTCGGTCACCATTCAGCCCGGTCGCGTCGTGCAGCCAGTTTTGCGTGTCCCTACGATCCCTGTGACGTCGAACCCAAAGTCGAAGAACGGACACCGTGAGGCTCTTTTGGCCGCGGTCGAAGAGATTGAAAGCCGCCGAACCCAAGGGGATTCGGCGGTTTCAACTTCTGGGACCCCGGTTCGTATGGGGTCCCACTTGGTGGAGGTGCTGGGAATCGAACCCAGGTCCGTCAGCTTCTAAGTGAACATTCTCCGAGCGCAGCTGATGGGAATTGTCGGGAGGCGCGCCGTCATCAGCACCGGTGCGACTCCGTAGTCAACTAAATTGTCCCGACGGTCTCATTGACGAATCCCATCGGTAAGCCTCGCTTTATGGCGCCCGTTACCTACACCGCAAGGCCGGGTATAGACGGACGTGTTACCTAAGCGGCAACAGAAACGTTAACTGTTGAGTTCGCGTTTATTTTTGGTTCCGGCTCTTTAACGTGGCTCCGGAGACCACGGCTCGCTTCTTCCACCATGCCTACTAACGTCGAAACCAATCACCCCCTCGGTGGTACGCGGTTCAAGTAACCGTTCCATCATGGTACCGCAGTGAGACCGATTTAGTACCCCGAGAACCGAACGGCCGAAAGGACGCAGCGACGTCTAGCCGAACTTCTCGAAGTTCCGAACCGACACCGCGATCTCTCGTTCGGCGTCGCGCTTGGCGAGGGCCTGGCGACGGTCGTGCTGTTTTCGACCCCGGGCGAGCGCAATCTCAATCTTGGCGCGGCCGTCCTTGAAATAGACCTTGAGCGGCACGATGGTGAGCGGTTGCGTCTGGGTCTTGGTCCACCACTGGTCGATCTGGTGGCGGTGCACTAGCAGCTTGCGCTTGCGATCGGGGTCGTGACTGCCAAAACCGACCGCGTAGCTCCAGGGTGGAATATGTGCTCCGAAGAGCCAGATCTCACCGTCGTCGATGCGCGCGTAGCTCTCGGCGATCTGCGCTTTGCCCTCGCGCAGGGACTTCACCTCGCTGCCCGTGAGGACGAGGCCGCATTCGAGGGTGTCGACGATCTCGTAGTCGTGTCGGGCGCGGCGATTGGAGGCGACCACTCGGTCACCGGTCGCGTTGGCCTTGGCGTTGGCGCGTCGCTCCTGCATCTGTTTGGCTCGAGCCACGGACCCAGCGTAGTGACCGAGGTCGAGTCGTTCCGTGGTCGGTAGGGTGGGCCCGTGCTCAGATTGACCACGGCGCGTCGTGACGCGATGATTGCGACCTGCATCCGCGCCCTGCCCGATGAGGGCTGTGGACTCCTCGTTGGTCACGCCGAGGGTTCGGAAGCGACGGTGACCGAAGTCATCGCGAGTCCCAACGTGGCGGCTTCGGCGCGGGTGTACGAGATCGACAGTCGAGTTCTACTGGCTACCTATCGTCGGGTCGAGGAAGTGGGCGCGAACGTGCTCGGCGTCTTCCACTCGCACACGCATTCCGAGGCGTACCCCAGTCCGACCGACATCCGCCAAGCGCCGGACCCTGACTGGCACTACGTCTTGGTCTCACTTCGAGACGCGCCCACGGTGATGCGAAGCTACCGGATCATCGACGGCACGGTAACCGAGGAAGACATCTACATTGAGGAGTGAGCCCAGTTGGGTAGGGGCTCGTGACCGTTGGGGGTTTGCACGATGATTGCAGTCACAGCCAGTTCGGTTCCCGGCGACCTCGTACTGCTCGCGCTGCGCCTGTTCCTCGGTCTCATGATCTTTGCGCACGGGTATCGGAAGTTCTTCGGTGGTGGACGACTGAAGGGAACCGCCGCGTGGTTCGAGTCCATCGGCGTTCGCCCCGGTCCACTCAACGCACTGATGGCGGCGTCAACGGAGGTCGGCGTCGGCGTACTGCTCGTGCTCGGTCTGCTGACGACGCTGGCCGCGGCCGGGCTCATGTCGTTGATGGTCGTCGCCATTACGACCGTGCACCGCAAGAACGGGTTCTTCATCTTCAACAAGGGTGAGGGGATTGAGTACACCCTCGGCGTCGCGGTCGCGACGTTAGTGCCGGGGACGTTCGGGGCGGGACGGTATTCACTGGATCACGCGTGGAGCATCTTTTCGTGGTCGCCATCCGTCCGTCTCGCCGTGACCCTCATCGTGGGACTCGGTGGGGCCCTTGTTCAACTCGCCGCGTTCTACCGGCCAACGCGCACGCCGTAGGTCACAACCAAGTGGTCGCCCACTAAATTCGACCCGAGCGGTCGTAATTGATGGCCGATCAAGGAGCGTGTGATGGCAGCGACGGTACGGATTCCTACGGTGCTGCGGCCCGCCATGGGCGGGCGGGCGACGGTCACGGTTGAGGGATCGACGATCGGGGCGATTCTCAGCGAGCTGACGACCGCGTACCCCGCAATCGAGGGTCAACTGCTTAATCACGATGGAACGCTCCACCGATTTTTGAACGTCTACGTCAATGACGACGACGTTCGATACATCGGCGGCGTCGACGCACCCGTCTCGGAGCACGATGAGATAACGCTGTTGCCCGCCGTCGCCGGGGGCGTTTTCTAGTGGCTCGTTATCAGTCGGTGCTCGACCTCGTGGGCTCGACACCCGTCGTCGACGTGAGCGCCCTTTCGCCCAAGCCCAACGTTACGATTCTGGCCAAACTCGAGGGGCGAAATCCGGCCGGTTCGGTGAAGGACCGGGTCGCACTTTCGCTCGTGCGAGCCGCCGAACGAGAAGGACGACTCGTTCCGGGACGTGAGGATCAGGTCCTCATCGAACCTTCGTCTGGCAATACCGGTATCGCCCTGGCGATGGTCTGTCGGCTGCGGGGTTATCACCTGAAGGTCGTGATGCCGACGAACGTCTCGCCGGAGCGACGCCAGTTGCTCGTGGCCTGGGGAGCGGAGATCATCGATTCGCCGGGTTCGGAGGGCTCGAACGGCGCGGTTCGGATGGCGCAGACGATCGCCGCCGAGCACCGAGAGTGGGTATTTCTTTATCAGTACGGAAACCCGGCGAATCCAGCGGCCCACTACGAGACCACCGGCCCCGAAATCCTCGACGACGTACCCGAAGTGACCCATTTCGTCGCCGGGCTTGGTACATCGGGCACGTTGATGGGCGTCGGCCGTTACCTCAAGGAGCACAAACCCGGAGTCCAAATTTGGGCGGTGGAGCCACCGAGCGGTGAAATGGTGGACGGACTGCGGAGCCTCGATGACGGCTTCATACCGCCGATTTTCATCGAGAACAACGGCGTGGAACTGCTCGATCGAAAGGTCGTGGTGCGACCGCGGGAATCGATCGAATGGACTCGTGCGATGACTGCGGTGGGCCTTTTCGTCGGGATCTCTTCGGGGGCCATTATGGCCGGAGCGGTCAAGTGCGCCAATACGATCCCCGACGATCAGTCCGCGACCATCGTGACCATTGTCTGTGACGACGGATGGAAGTACCTCTCCACGGGGGCTTGGAGCGACGACATCGACGACGTCGTAGAGCGGGCCAAACGGATCATCTACTTTTAGTACTGGTCCAACGTCCACTACGGTGGTCGCACCGATGAGAGGGAAGACCATGACCACGCGATTCGACGGGCGATCGACCGATCAAGCCCGTCCACTGCGGTTCGTCCGCGACTACACCGAGATGGCGGCGGGCTCGGTGCTCGTCGAGGTCGGACGAACGCGGGTGCTCTGCACGGCGTCGGTTGAAACGGATGTACCACGTTGGCTCCGGGGGTCGGGTCGCGGGTGGGTGACGGCGGAGTACTCGATGCTGCCCGGGTCGACCCCGGAACGGGCCTCTCGAGAAGCGGCGCGAGGTAAGCAATCGGGACGCACACAGGAGATCCAGCGATTGATTGGACGGTCGTTGCGCACGGTCACCAACCTCGCACTGCTGGCGGACGTGCAGATCATCGTGGACTGCGATGTGCTCCAGGCCGATGGCGGTACGCGTACGGCCTCGATCTGTGGGGGGTACTTGGCGCTACACGACGCGGTCACCCGGCTCGTCGACGATGGCACGATCCGAGCGCACGCATTGACCGATCTCGTCGCCGCGGTGTCGGTCGGTATCGTCGACGGCGTGGCGATGCTGGATCTCCCCTACGAGGAGGACTCCGCAGCGGAGACCGACATGAACGTGGTGATGACGGGCTCCGGGGACTTCGTCGAGGTGCAGGGGACGGCCGAACGGACCGCCTTCAGCCGACGCGAGCTCGACGCGCTCTTGGACCTCGCGACCGAGGGAATCAAATCGATACACGAAGCGCAACGACTGGTGTTGGCCTCGCCACCGGCCCCACGCGCGCGATGACGGAATTCATCCTCGCAACGGCTAACCCACACAAGGCGCACGAGATCGGCCTCGTGCTGAGCGGTGTCGGCATCGGCGTCGTGGCGCGCCCCGCGCAGGTCGACGACGTTGAGGAGACCAGTGACACGTTGGAGGGGAACGCGTTGTTAAAGGCCCGCGCGATCTGCGCGGCGACCGGTCGAGCGGCCATCGCCGACGACACGGGTCTGTTCGTCGAGGCCCTCGGTGGTCGGCCCGGGGTCCGTAGCGCCCGGTACGCCGGCGCGGAGGCAACAGACGCTGAGAACGTGAAGAAATTACTGAGCGAGCTCTCAGAGCTCGGCGTCGTTGACCGTTCCGCTCGGTTCCGCACGGTGATCGCCGTGGCGTACCCGGACGGTTCGTCGACGTTGGTCGAAGGGGACCTGCGCGGGTGGATCGTGGACGAACCGCGCGGACAACGGGGTTTTGGTTACGACCCCGTGTTCGCCACCGACGAGTTGGGCGGGCGCACGCTCGGCGAGGTGTCGATCGAGGAAAAGAACGGGGTGTCCCATCGCGCGCGCGCCCTCGTGGCGCTAGCGCAACGTCTCGTGGCGTGATCGGTACTTCACCGAACGTTCACCTTTAGGCTGGAACCGTGAGTGACGCCCTCCTACCAATGTTCCCGTTGGGGATGGTCGTCTTCCCTCACCAAGTCGTCGGGCTCTGCGTGTTCGAACCTCGCTACCAAGTGATGTTGCGGGAGCTTCCCGACGACCAACAGTTCGGTACGTGCATGATTGAGCGAGGGTCCGAAATAGGTGGTGAGGACGTGCGGACGTGCGTCGGAACGGTACTTCGAATCCTGGGTTCACAGACGCTGCCGAACGGCCAAACATTGTTGCGGGTGGAGGGCACGCAGTGCGTCGAGGTCGCGAGGTGGCTCGACGATTCACCGTACCCCCGCGCCTCGGTGCGCGACCGGTGCTGTGACGAGATCGACGTCGAGCCGGCCCTCCTCAAGTCGACCGAGTCCGCGGTGCGGGCGCTTCGAGCGCTCCGTAGCGAGATGGTCACCGAAGAGATGCTTCAGCACGACTGTGCGATGGATGCGGACCCGCAGGTTCGTAGTTGGCAACTGTGTGCGATGACGCCGATGTCCACGCTCGATCAATTCAAGGTGCTGAGTCTGAGTAATCCCAACGACCGACTTCGGTTGGTGGCGGAGATTTGCTGTGAGCGTTACGGCGACTACCAACGACTATTGGCGAGCGACTCGTCGCCGTACCTTCTGGGTTAACGCAACTCCAGCAGGTCGACGACGAAGATCAGGGTTTCACCCGGCGCGATGACCCCACCGGCTCCTCGCTCGCCGTAGCCGAGATGCGGTGGAATGACGAGACGGCGTTGCCCCCCGACCCGCATGCCCGTTACGCCCTGGTCCCAGCCCGCGATGACGTACCCGCCACCGAGGGGGAACGCAAACGGCTCCCCGCGGTCCCAGGACGCGTCGAACTGCTGTCCGCTCGAGGCACCCACGCCGACGTAATGGACGACGGCCGTCTGACCAGACGTCGCGACCTCGCCGTCGCCAGCGACGAGGTCCTCGATGATCAGATCATCCGGTGCGTCACCGAGATGTGGTTCTACGAAGGGTTTCTCACTCACGGCCGATAATGCTATCGGCGCCGCGTGTTGCCCGCGACGACGCGCACGTTTCGGGCCTCGCGACCCTTGGGGCCGGTGGCCTCGTCGTAGGCGATCGTCTGACCCTGGCTGAGTGTCTTGAAGCCGTCGCCGACGATGTTGGAGAAGTGGATGAACAAGTCGTCACCCTTGTCGTCGCTGGCGAACCCGAACCCCTTGGAGTCGTTGAAGAAGCTCACGACCGCTTGGCCGTTCTTGGAACGTCCACCGGTACCAGACGTCTTGAGCTCGCGGTACTCCTCGCGTGGCGCGCGAGGCGTTGCGCGCGAGGCGTTGCGGGGTGCATCGTTGCGGTACTCCTCGCGAGGAGCGCGCGTCGCTGGGCGCGATTCACCGCGCGGGGCCTCGGGAGACGTACGAGCCCGACGTCCGTCGGCTCGATCACGCGGGCGCTCGGTAAAGCGCCCCGCGGGGCGGTCGGAACTCTCGCGACGAGCTGGTTCGCTCGAACGCGACGAGCGCGAACGCGGGCGCTCGTCGAGGGACTGGGCCGCGACGGCGTCGTCAACCGCCCCGAGTCGCAGCGCCGTCGCGTTCTGCGGATCGTCCAGGGTCGTGGGTAGCCCGAGCGAACGCTGCATCCGCTTGACGTGACCCGCCACGTCATCGCTGACCAGCGAGATGACCGCTCCGGTCGCCCCCGCACGCCCGGTGCGCCCGGAGCGGTGGAGGTAGTCCGTCGCTTGGGTCGGCGGGTCGTAGTGCACGACGACGGGCAGCAGGTCGATGTGGATTCCCCGCGCGGCGACGTCGGTCGCTACGAGAACCCGCGTCTCGCCATTCTTCATGGCGCGCAGTGCGCGTTCGCGCTGAGCCTGGGTCCGGTCACCGTGTAACGCGACCGAGGAGACGCCACGCTCACCGAGTTGGCGAGCGAGGCGGTCCGCGCCGTGCTTGGTGCGAGTGAAGACGATGGCGCGGTCGTACTGCTCGACGATGTCGGCCGTCACCTGGGGCCGCTGGTCACGGGCGACGCGCCAGAAGTAGTGGTCGACATCGCTCGGTGCCTCGTTGCCGACGACGTCGTGGATGATCGCGTCGTGGGTGAAGGCGCTGACGAGCGCCGCGACGTCGGGGCCCATCGTGGCCGAGAACAGCATCACGTGGCGATCCGATGGCGTGGCGCCGACGATACGACGAACGGCGGGCAGAAAGCCCATGTCGGCCATGCGGTCGGCTTCGTCGACGACCACGGTCGTCACGGCGGAGAGGTCCAGCGTGCGCTGCTCGAGGAGATCCTCAAGCCGGCCGGGGCAGGCCACGACAAGGTCAACCCCGGCGTTCAGTGCCTTGCGCGTGGTGTTGTACGAGGTACCACCGAAGATGGTGATGATGCGTCGCCCACGGTCATTGGTGAGCTGCGCCAATTCCTTTTGGACCTGACTGGCCAGTTCGCGAGTCGGGACCAGGATCAAGCCGAGTGGCTGACGGGGACGAGCGGTGCCGAGTCGGGCCAGCATCGGTAGGCCGAAGGCGAGGGTCTTCCCGGAGCCGGTGGCCGCCTTGCCGACGACGTCGCGACCGGCCAGGGCGTCGGGAATCGATGCCTCTTGGATGGGGAACGATTCGGTGATGCCGCGCGCGCGAAGGCGATCGACCAGGTTGGTGGGCACGCCGAGATCGGCGAAGGATACGGACACGATGACTCCTGTGAGTTGAGGTGAGCCCAACTCGAAATGTCACGGTCGAATCGGTCTCCACCGCGATGTGCGGCGAACGTCCGATACACGTTAGCAGAAGAATCATCGGGTCATGCGTGCGGGCGGAGGGACTCGAACCCACACTCCGAAGAACTGGTACCTAAAACCAGCGCGTCTGCCAATTCCGCCACGCCCGCGAGAGACCCCACATTAGGTCGCCCACGGAGTGGCTGCGCGCACGTCCAGTAGATTGGTCCCATGATTAACTCCGCCATGGCTGAAGGATTAGGGGCCAACGACCTGAACCAGCGACTCCTCCGGGAACGGATTGTCTTCCTCGGATCGCAGGTGGATCAGAACACGGCCAATCGGATCTGCGCCGAATTATTGCTGCTCGAAGCCGAAGACCGGGACAAGGACATCAGCCTCTACATCAACTCGCCGGGCGGTTCGGTGACCGATGGGTTGGCCATCTACGACACGATGCAGTACGTGAACTGCGACATCCGGACGATTTGTGTCGGTATGGCGGCGTCAATGGGCCAGTTTCTCCTGTGCGCTGGTGCGCCGGGCAAGCGGTTCTCACTGCCGCACAGTCGTATCCTGATGCACCAGCCCTCGTTGGGCGGCATGCAGGGGCAGGCGTCCGATATCGCGATTCAGGCCGAACAGATCGTCTACATGAAGAAGATGCTCGCTGACCGCATCGCGTTCCACACGGGCCAGCCGGTGGAACGCATCGAGGCCGACTCCGATCGCGACCGCTGGTTCACCGCGCAAGAGGCCGTGGAGTACGGATTCATCGATGCCGTCATCGACCGCTCGGCGATTCGCCAAGGGGCCTAGTGGACGACGAATCATCGGCGGAACAACGGTCACTCGTTGCATCACCGGTACGCGTCGTCAGTGCTCGAGCGAGCCTCAGGACGAGGCTCGCGAATCTGGTGGCGCGCCGCGAGCTGCTTTCGAGCCTCATCATCTCCGACATCCGGATCAAGTACAAGGGATCGGCCCTCGGACTGTTCTGGTCGATGCTCTCGCCCGCGCTGACGCTCGCGACCTACTTCCTCGTCTTCTCGGTCTTTCTCAAGAACGGGATCCCCTACTTCGTCGTCTACCTCTTCTCCGGGCTCATTGTCTGGAACATGTTCCAGAGCGCGGTGAGTAGCGCTACCGGCGTCATCGTTGACCGCGCCGGTCTGGTCAAGAAGGTGTCGTTCCCGAGGGAGATCCTGGCGCTGTCCAACGTCGGCGCCTCGGTGATCTATTTCGCTATTCAAATCGTGGTGCTCGCGATCTTCCTCGCCTTGATCGGACACGCCCCGGCCTGGAGTTTCTTGTGGCTCCTCCCGGTTTCGTTCGTGGCGCTCTATCTACTCACCGCATCGATTGCGGTCGTGATGTCCGCGATTACCGTCTACTTGCGCGACGTACGGCACCTGATGGACGTCGTCCTGCAGCTCTGGTTTTGGGTTTCGCCGGTCGTGTACTCCTACGAGAACTCCATCGCACCGGCCCTCCGAGTTCGTGGTTTGACCGCGCTCTACTTCATCAATCCCATGACCCCGATCATCCTGACGTTCCAGCGCATCTTCTATGTTCACACGTCGGTTCGCTCGACGACGACCGGACTGCCCTTGCACATCTTGCCCACCTGGTCGATGTCTACCTTCGCGTTGGTCAACGCAGGACTGCTCGTCTTCTCCATCGCCCTGTTCCTCATCGCGTTGGTCATTTTCGGCCGTCTCGAAGGCAATTTCGAGTCGGAGCTGTAATGACCAACGTCATCGAGGTGGAGGGGATATCGAAGCGTTTCACGATTCACCACGAACGCAATCAGACGCTCAAGGAACGCATTCTGCACCCCCGATCGGGCTCGTCGGAAATCTTCGACGCCCTGACTGACATCAATTTCAACGTTGCCCAAGGTGAGACGCTGGGAATCGTCGGACACAATGGATCAGGGAAATCCACGTTGCTGAAGTGCATCTGCGGCGTCCTCAAACCGACGAACGGGCAGATACGTCTCCGGGGTAATCTCGCGGCGCTCTTGGAGCTCGGCGCCGGATTTCAACCTGAACTCTCTGGTCGCGACAACGTCTACCTCTACGGATCGATGCTGGGCTTCACGCGCAAGATGGTCGACGCCATCTTCGATGAGGTGGTGGCCTTCAGCGAGCTCGAACACTTCATCGACACCCCGGTCAAGTTCTATTCGAGTGGGATGTACGTCCGACTCGCCTTCGCGGTCGCGGTCAATGTCAACCCGGACATCCTGGTGGTGGACGAGGTCCTCGCGGTCGGTGACGAACGCTTTCAGGCCAAGTGCATCGACCGCATCCGACACTTCCAGCGTGAGGGTCGGACGATTCTGCTCGTCACGCACCAGGCCGACACCGTACGGGCCATCTGTGATCGCGCGATCGTCCTCGATCACGGGGCCATGGTCGCGGACGGACCGGTCACCGACGCACTTCGGATCTTCCGTGAGCGGCTGCTCGGCGACGTGGTTGACCACCGTCCGGGGGGGACGGGTGCCGTCAACATCGATGGTGTGTCAGCGCCGACTGGCACCTTTGAGGTCCGACACGGTGCCAGTTTGAAGTTCGAGGTGACCTTGTCGAGTCATCACGCGGTGAGCGGCAATCTGGTGCTCGAGATATTCACTCGCACGGGTCTGCTGGTCAGTCGCAACGACGCGCAGGCGGCCCCGGTGGAACTACGTCCCGGGGTGAACAAGGTTGGGGTTGAACTGGCGAACGTCCCGCTGTTGGACGGCGTGTACGACCTCAACGTGGGTCTCGTCGAACCGCAGGGCGCGACGATGATTGCCTGGCGCGAGAAGGCTGCCTCGCTACAAGTGCTCTACGACGGTCGATCATCGGGCGTGGTGGCGATCGAGTCGTCGGTTACGCAGTGGTAGGAGTCTCGGTCGTCAGTCGCGGGTAACGACGCAACGACCCGATTCGGCCGAGTTTGCCCGCGTTGAAGGGGTGGGTGGCGAGGCGCATCAGCCGCCGGTCGCCTCGAGAGTTCCCGTAGGCGTAGATCACCGGTTCGCCGGGGTATTGGCGTTCGGCGATCCAGTCATTCAGCCGGCGCATCTTCTCCGACCCGCGACAGTTTCGTCCGAGGTAACCGCCCGTTAGGTGTCCGAGCGGATCGGCCGCGAGCCGCGTACCGAGCGCGCCGTGGGCGCCCAACTGCTCGGCGACCACCCGCACGTACATCTCGGGCGAAGCGGAAACGATGACGACGTCGTGTCCGGCTTCCAGGTGCCAGCGAAGTCGCGCGAGTGTCTTGGGTCGGAGTCGTCCACCGAGGTGTTCGAGGATGAACGCTCGGGACTCTTCGACTACGTCGGACTCGAGTCGCCCGGCGAGCAGGCGCAGGAACAGCCGTTCCTTGGCGTTGTCCGCCGTGCGTCCGCTGCGAAGGGCTCCACCGATCAAGGGAATCGCGAGGCGCAGCGTGGCGCCGTAGGTCCGGCGGGCTCCCGCAATCCAGCGCAGCCAGCGAAAGACGCTGCCACCTTCGGTGAGCGTTCCGTCGAGGTCGAAGGCTGCTACGACGGGTTCTCGAGTCGCGTGGGAGTTTGGCACTCCGCCAGTTTCTCAGGCTTTGTCACCCCGCGTTGACACCGAGCGGTAATTCAAATCGAAACGGGGCAAGCCTGGTCGGCTCGGTCCCCGTCGGGGTCGGCGGGACCGCCGCGCGATGCCCAAATCATGAGGTGGCCCAGGGCGCCGGTGACCGGACACGAACCATTGTGCGATGGCGTAATCGCCGAGGGGGCCCATTATGCTGAACACGCAGTCGTTCGACTGGTGTAGCGAATAAGGAGCGAGTATGACGATTCGTCTCGGTGACCTGGCCCCGAATTTCTCGGCGGACACCACGGATGGCCCAATTGATTTCTACGAATGGCTAGGGGACAGTTGGGGGATCCTCTTCTCGCACCCAAAGGACTTCACCCCGGTCTGCACGACCGAATTGGGTGCGTTCGCCGCCCGCAAGGGTGAGTTCGACAGCCGCAACACCAAGATCATCGGCGTCTCAGTGGACGACGTCGCTTCGCACCAGCAGTGGAAGAGTGACATCGCCGAGACGCAGGGCACGGCGCTGAACTTTCCGATCATTGGCGACGAAGAGCGGAAGGTTGCGGGCCTCTACGACATGATTCACCCCAACGCCAACGACACCTTGACGGTGCGCAGCGTCTTCATCATCGGCCCGGACAAGAAAGTGAAGCTGACACTCACGTACCCCGCGTCCACTGGCCGCAACATCGACGAGATCATTCGAGTGCTGGACTCGCTGCAGCTCGTGGCGGGTTACTCGGTGGCCACCCCGGCGAACTGGCGCGACGGCGATGACGTGATCATCGCGAACTCGATCACCGACGACGAGGCCAAGACGAAGTTCCCCAAGGGCTTTCGCAAGCTGAAGGACTATTTGCGACTTACGCCGCAGCCCAATAAGTAATCTGCTCGCCGACCAACTACTCCGGTTACCGCCTCGCGGTCGCCACTATTGAAACGGGTTTTATGACGACATCAACGACGATCACCGTTGGCGGGCAGACGGTGAACCGGCTCGGCTTCGGGGCAATGCGCATCACCGGTCCCGGGATATGGGGCCCACCGCGCGACCACGACGAGGCCATCGCGGTGCTGCGGCGTGCCGTCGAACTTGGCGTCGATTTCATCGATACGGCCGACTCGTACGGACCAGCGATCTCCGAGGAGTTGATCGCCGAGGCCCTGCACCCCTACGGCCATGTGCGCGTTGGCACGAAGGCCGGACTGCTCCGTACCGGTCCCGACGCGTGGTTCCCCTGTGGCCGGCCGGAATACCTCCGCCAGGAGTGCGAGCTGTCGCTGCGACGCTTGGGTCAAGAATCACTCGACCTGTTCCAACTCCACCGCATTGACCCGTCCGTCTCGCCCGACGACCAGTTCGGTCTGCTCGCAGATCTCTTGGAAGAGGGCAAGGTCCGCGCCGTGGGGCTCTCCGAAGTGAGTGTCGAACAGATTGAAGCGGCCCGGGCGGTGGTGCCGATCTCGACGGTACAGAACCTGTACAACGTCGCCAATCGTCAGAGTGAGGCCGTTCTCGACTACTGCGAGTCGAACGGGATCGGCTTCATCCCATGGTTTCCTGTGGCGGCCGGATCACTCGCGCGACCAGGGGGCGACTTGGACCAACTAGCCACGCAGGCGGGCTGCACGGTCGCGCAGTTGTCGTTGGCGTGGCTGTTGGCGCGTTCGCCGGTGATGATGCCGATCCCTGGCACGTCGTCGGTGGCGCACGTGGAAGAGAACTGCGCCGCGTCGTCGGTCGAACTGGACGCCGCCGTCGTGAGTGCGCTCAACGGCCTGACGGCCTGATCACTAGTCGCCCAGCACCGATTCCAGACCTCCTTGCGTAAG